>CAZKZP010000005.1:0-15786 GCA_964557295.1 uncultured Chromatiales bacterium
CGTTCAGAACCTGCATGTTAGCCAGCCAAATGATAATATTGCACCAATGCCATATTACTTACCAGATGTAGAAAAAAACGCAGATATAAATGGCAAGCCTTACATTGAGGGTAATATCTATACATGGGAAAACGGCGCAAAAGCCAAACTTGTGAAAGGTAAATGGGCACCCGTACTGCTAAGTAGTGCATGCAAATAAATATGGTAAAACATTAAATGTATAACCATCCGTTTAACCGGATAGTTTGCAGCGGGGCATTTGCTTTGCTAATTTTACGCCCCGCTGCAAATCACTCCACCGGCATGCCGGCTCCGTTCTGCTGGTTAACTTGGCGTTCGGCTTCATGAGCGCACCTCCGCTATTCCGCAAAACGCAGGAGCGCGAATTCTTTGCGCACCACATGCTGTTACATGCGGCGGAGCTTGAGATCAAGGAAGCGCAGGAGTCGCCGGTTGGCAGGTTCAACAAGTGTTTGGCTGCCATGGTCATGTCATCGCTTGCTATTGAAGCTCTCGCCAATGCTGTCGGCAGCCGGGTAGCCTCCGAATGGTCTGCTTTCGAGAGATTAAGTCCGCTTGAGAAGATCGACTTCCTCGTCGTGCAACTATCCATAGCTTATGACTCAGAAGTCGATCCGTGGCAGACAATTCGATATCTAGCAGGCTTCAGGAATGACATTGCGCATCCGAAGCCTGAGCTTCTACTGGAAGAGCGAGTTCTGCCGGAAGTCGGGCTTGCTAAAACATATTTTGATAGTCCGCAGTCAAGACTTGAGCGGGAAATATCGCTTGGTAATGCCTGCCGAGCGCACGCGGCTGTCCGCACCCTGAAGAAGATTTTGGCTGACAGTTTGCCGCTAGAGAACCAACTCGGCATCTATTGCGATTCGTGGTCGGGAAGTACAGCATATTTGGGGTCAGAGCAAAAACCCCATATTTGATATTTATGTCTAAGACGTTAGCGATTACACCATGATTACTTGCAAGCTTACGGGAAAGACCGGAAAGGGAATCAAAGCGCACATTGTTCCGAAAGCATTCTACGAAATATCGCCGCAAGAGGATGGTCCCCATAAACTATTGAGCAACACCGAAGGGACTTTTCCAAAGAAGCTCCCCGGTGGAATCTACGATAAAACAATAGTAACCATTGAAGGCGAAGCTCACTTTAGGAGCTGGGACGATTATGCGGCTCGCATCCTGCTCAAAGAAGCCAAGAATCTGGAAGAGATAAGAAACAATCACGAATTAATAGCATGGTCACTACCAAAGTACGACTACCCGTCATTGAAACTGTTTGCATTGTCGGTGTTGTGGCGTAGCCATGCTGCGGCACATCCCGCTTTCTCAAAAGTGCACCTGGGGCCGCATGAAGTCACTATTAGGAACATGCTCCTCAACGGCGATCCAGGAGATGCCGAACAGTATTCAGTGAATATCGTTCGGTGGTTAAGTCACGATTTTGGCCCAGTGTTTATGGATCCATTTCCTGAGAAATATGGAGAGGGCGTCAATCACTATCGAATCTACTGCGGACGATATGTTCTGTACGTAAAAGTGGACAAAAGACGCTCAATCCCCGAGTTCCATAACTTCCAGCTCGGAGCAACAAGCGAGTTGTATTTGATTGCGCGGCAACTAGAAAGGAGCAAAGAATGGCCGATTATGCAACAAATACTGAGGCAAAATGCCGCTAACAAAGCGGTCAACACAGACGCTTGACCGCGTCGCACCTTCTCTACCGCTCAGGCCCGCCGCTGTTAGGCATAAAAATGGAGATGACAAATGACTAAGCCTTATAAATCAATAATATTTATTATGCTCTGGATTAGTTCTAGCCATCTATATGCCGAGTCAAACGGAAAGTCATATATCGACGGAAGCAAGTCATTTCTAGAAATAAAAGATACAAACAGGCAAGCAGAAGCATGGGCTATGTGTGCTGCCACTTATGACATTACAGCTGAAATACTTGAGAAATCCAATCCAGCGAGAGCGCGCCAAATAAAAGATCTAGGTAATGGCGCAGAAATGGCAGTTGCAATGTCTCAAGTTATTAACGATCTTTCAGAAAATATAACACCAGAAAAGTTTAATGCGGTTTTGACAATGGCCAAGCTATCAATGACAGAACTGCCCAAAACAAGAACCACTATGCTTCTTGCTGAAGCTGAGTCCAATCCTGATAAAAGCACATTTATGAGTAATCTAAACGCAACCCTTGAGGTTTGCGTTAAAAACCTAGAAGCACAGCAAATGTATATTGATACATGGCGAGAGCTGGCAAAAAGTGGCTTATTACAGTTTAACGAAGAGTAAAATGCCATAACAAAAACATCAACACCGACAGTTAACCGCTACGGCCAAAGCAATGCCTCCGCAGTTGCCTTCCGGTTATGTAGGCGTTATGTTTCAACAGGGTCATATCGCCGTCGTCCGTCGATCACGAATTCACAGGAGGAATCATGAAAGTTGCTGCTTATCTCATTGCATCAGCTTTGTTTTTAGCGGGGTGCGCAACTACCTCACCAACACCACCGGCTCAATTAGCGACCGTTCATCTCTGCTACGAATTGGTGACCGGCGATCAAAAACGAGGTGCTGAGTTTTATCAAGAAATTCAGCGACGAAATGAAAATTGCGACAAATATCAAGGCCAAGTCGCATTAATGATCCAGGCAGAGTCTCAGCGTCGTACAGCAGCAGCGGCCGCACTTATGTCGTTTAGTGCGGCGCAAAAAGCAAACCAGCAATCTATTGAAGATGCGTACTGGGGGGCCACAAAAGGCACTGCGGCAAAACGCACCAATAAATTGCACAAGCCGCACCGGCCTTGGTGGCGTTGTCAATACGACTTGCAAATAAACATGGCCACAGACACATATTTGGGGTCAGCAAGCCCGGATGGAGCGCAAGCGTAATCCGGGAAACAGACACCATAACATCAGCGCCAATTTGAACGACTGCATCCAACCGACACGTCATTCCCGGATTTCATTTCATTCCATCCTGGCTACCTTGCTGCTGTCCATCGTGATCTATATCGCTGCATTTAGGACAAGTCCCGGAGCCCGCTCGTAGGCGGGCTCCGGGTTGACGGGCGTTACTCTCAGGGGCCTGTCACGGGTTGCCCTGTCCCGACAGCAGCGTGAGCGAGTATTGCACTGGCGGCGCCTTGTGCGGCTTGCGAAAGACCAGCTTCACATCGACGCTCTGGCCGGGCATCAGGACGCCATCGGGCAAGAACACGCGCAGATACGGATCGCCGGCTTTGCTAACGCCACTGCCGTTGTCCAGCCGGCTCTCCGACGAAAGATCGCGGGCGATCACGAGCAGGTGGGTGTCTATGATCGACGTACTGTTGTTGGTGATCTTGTAGACATCTTCCTGCTGCTGGCCGTCACGCCGGGTGTTCGACTCGGCCAGGGCGATGACCGCCTGGGCGGTTACGTCCAGGAACTCGAGTCCCATGTCGCGTCGAGAAAGCGCGTCATTGTTGTCCTCCGGTAAGCCGCTCAATGGGCGGCCGTCAATGGCAGGCCGGCCGTCACTCTGGCCCGCCGCCACGAGGTCCGGACGGAACTTCGAGTAAATGAAGTCCGGCGGGCTCAACTGGAACATCCGCGTCGACGACTTGGGATCGTATTTCACGAACGCGGGATCGTAGAGGCCGTTCTCGAGGAAGTCGGTGAGGTCGTCTACTTGAGCCTCGGAGAGGCCCAGGCCGCGCGCCGAGCCCGGTCCGCGGGGGAAGGTGAACCGCGCCGTCAGCGTACCTGCGGCGGCGGCCTCCGCGTCCTGCGGCACACCGGCGTTGAAGTATTGCACCACGTCCTTGACCTTCGTGAACGAGCCGTTGTGGAAGAAGAACCGGGCGTCTTTCACTTGCCGTAAGGTCAGCACGCGGAACTTGAAGGCGTCGCTGTCACGGCCGGTGATTTCCCGTCTTCCATCATCGCGGAAGTTGGGCTGATTTCTCGCCACGCGATTCAAGGCCTGGAGCGGGTGGTCGGTGAGCCCGAGGTTGTAGAAGTTCTCTTCCACGAACTGACCGACCCCCGTCACGTCAGGGTCGTTGGGTTGCTTGTTGAGCATCGGGCCGCTGTGGCACGTGTAGCAGCCCGCGCCGCCATGCTCCGCCTTGGTGAAGAACAGCTTGGCCCCGCGCCGCTGTTTCTCCGTGAGCGCGTTGTTGTCGCCCGACAAAAACCGATCCCAGGGCGTGTTGCGAGTGACCGTCGTGCGCAGGAAGGCCGCCGTCGCCCGAAAGACGTTCATGTCGTTGATCAGCAGGTTCAAGTCGCCCGCCGCGTCGGCTTGCTCGGCTTCCTCGGGAAACGCGTCCCGGAAAAGCTTGCGGTAGGTCGCGTACTTCTGTAGTTCGGCGGACTGATCTTCCAGCATGCGGTGCGCGTCGAGCAGCAAGAGTGCGATGTTTTCCTGCGCGGGATGCTCGAAGGGATTGAGGCCGCCGGGCGAAGCATCGGGTTCGCCCGCGAACCCGCCCATCAAGAGGCGGTTGTTGAACGCGGCGCCTATCGCGCCCGGCGCATTACGCGCGACGCTGTCCAAGGCATCCAGCCGGCCCGTTGCCAGCAGCCTTCCCGGGTCCGGTAGCTTGCGCCCCCGTGCAGGACTGCCCACCGCGAACTCGTAGATGTCCGTGAGCGTCGGGAGCTCGTCCACGAGCGCATCACCGGGGAAGAGAGGCGTCTGACGAAGCTTCGGGAGGATGGACAGATCGGGCCGCCGGCGCGGAATGAAGTTTCCCTCGGCGTCGGTGTAGTGGCGCCCCTCGCCGCCCGCCGCGAAGTTCAGCAGCGTGCCGGCCTTCGACGCCGACTCACCCTGGTGACAGGTCGCGCACGACGCGGTCTGCGCCGTGGCGGGAATGCCACCGAACTCCGGCCGAATTCTGACCATCCGCACCGGGTCGTGGAAGAGCTGTTTGCCGAGGTAACGTTTGGCCTCGGTTATCTGGAAGAATGGATCGGGGCGTCCATCGGCAAGCCGCGGCTGTGGGAGGTCTTCATCCTTCGCCGGGACCTGCAACTTGTGAATGCCCCCGACTTGCTCGTCGACGAATTGACGCAACTGCGGGGCCCCGAGACCAGGAGCGTGATCGTCGATAGCGGCCGTGGCCACACCGCACGCCAGTGCAACAGCCATCGCGCTGACAGCCTTGGCCAAAGACCGATGCCGATACACCTCTGAAAGTCCTTGTCGTTCAATTAACCTAGCAGATCGAAACCTCGGATTGTTCCTCATGTTGGTGACGGTACGCATGTTTAATCTCCTTAGTTGAATTGAAGTAGTGAGTTGAAACTTGATTTCGTGCCGCTGCCTGCCATCGAAGATGGTTATGCACGTGTACCGAATGGCAAGCGCTGTACCAACATGCGTTCTGCGCAATAAATGGATTTCAGATCAACAGGGTATGTGTCTCGTGAACAGATCTTGGAGTGGCGGCTGCGGCCGCTCAGGCCACAAGTATTTGTGGCCGGCCACAACGGGTTGCGGCGGGCCTACCGCAGCGCAAGAGAGGTATTCGCTGAAGAGCGGTTGAAGTTCAGCGTCCATTGATATTGCCGAGCGTAGTGCGCGAGAGAAGGCGGGAGCGAGGCGGTATTGTGCAGCGGCGATAGTATTCAACCGGAGAAAAATTCTGCATCTTGATTTGAGCGGTAGAGCTGATTGCAAGGCGTAATGAAACACAGGTTAGACGGCCACGATCTGGGCCGCTTCAGCGCGCGTATAGAAACGCTCTCCGCGAAGGAATCCCGAGACGACTGAATTCTTGATTCTCGTGACAGCACCCCGCTCTGAGCGCTCAACCACCAACTCATCCGGCAGCCCCTCCAGCAGATGGCAGGGCGCAGCACGTCCGTCGGCGAAGCGTGAAACGTAATTCCTACCCGTGGCGGTGTCTTGGAATGCCGGGACGAAGCTGTGCGCGCGATTTACTGCGCTTACTCCTGCGGTTCCATCGAAGATTTGGTTTTCCTGTAACAGGGTGTGCATGGTCAGCGCTTGTTTCATGGCGGTACTCCTCCACGCTGGATAACGAATCGAGCGCCCGCGGGCACATCTCGAACGCTTAGGGCATGCCTTGGCCTTCGCATTCTCCGTGCCATTTATTGTGAAATACGAATATCGTTTTTGTTTCAGAGGATTGGCGGGACGCTCGATGCGGGAGTGGACGTTAACCCGGATATTTCACCACGAATCTACTGCGGTCGCGTAATCCATTGAATCTACGTGACGTACTCGCTTTTGCCGGTTCGACATAGTGTCGACTATGCCTTCACCGTCAAAAGCTCCGTGCGCCCCGAATCTTCAATGCCTTACGCGCCCTCGCTACGATCCGTGGTGAAATATCCGGGTTAAGGCAGTGCGCAACCCCGCGACATATTGCGGATGCCGCAACGGATTACGGATTGGTACGCGTTGAAGGAACGGGGCGCGGATAAACGCTGCGATACCAGAGGCTGGCCCCACTCTTCCCTCACCCCAGCCCTCTCCCGCCTGCGGGAGAGGGGGAATAAATCATCTCATGAAGAGCTCTGGTGTGAACTCACACTGCGGGTTCGGAGTGTGGCGTTTGATGCCCAGCTTTTGGATGCGAAAACGTAAGGTGATGGGATTCAATCCCAGCCCGTATGGCGCAATAATCGAAGGGCATTGCGCCGGATGTTCCACCATTCGGCGCAATACGGCTGTCGCCTATTGCGCCCTACGGGCTGTAACTTCTCAAGATAGAAAAGATAATCCGCATCGCGTAGAATATTTCCGCACGATTGTTGCCGCGCAAAATGATGTGTTGGGTTGGCCGGGAATTACAAATCTGGGTAAACGTGCCATTGCTTGCCTCCAGCTTGCTGGTGCAAGCAATGCACTCCGTTCGGAGTCAATTATCAATCGATTCTGATCCTATTGATATTGATGAACGGGTCATCAAGATTCAAGCCGACTTCAAGCGCCGATTAGTCCCGGGGCCACCCAGCTACAATGTGCCCTCCTACCGTACAATTCATAAATCTATCGCCCCACCAGTAACAGCACCACCCTGTCAAGTCGTCACAACATCTTGTTCCAAAGCCCCACCACGACTCGCATTCAACCCTGTTGGCCCGCAAGGCGGGCACGACCAAGCTGGCTAGCGGCGATCGCCCTCCCATCATTTTGTATTTGTCTTCCCTCGTTTGTAACGAAAGGCTTGCGGTAAAGCCAGGCAACTTCACGGTCTTCATCATCGAATCTCCTGTCGGCTGGTTAGGTCTAACGGTCGTAATACGGCGCCATCTTGGCGACCAGGAACGGAAACTCCTCGGTCACGTCGCAGCGCACAAAGAACTTCTCGGTGAAGTCGGTGTTACGGTTTGTGTAGGAGAAGACAACATCGACGATGTTGCGCGTGCTGCTCAACGGCGAGGGGCGCACTTCCACTCCGGTTAGCGAAAAGTCCCGCGCAAATTGTTCCGCCGTTTTGGCATAGATGGCGGGATAACGCATGGCCAGATAGTTCAAGGCGCGGTGATCATCGGTTGCGCCGGCATTGTCCGTCAGTTGCATGATCCGGTTGAACAGTTCTTCGGCCGCCGGTCCAAACTGCGCGGCAGTGGTCTTCTCCGGTTTCGGGATGGCTTTGATGAGCGCGTTGCGGTCGAAGGAATAGATCTGGTCGAAGGCGACGATGGGCACCATCAGGCCGTTGCACATCTCCGGCGGAGCGATGGGACCGCGCAGACCGATGACGACATCAATGTCATTGGGGCTGGGGGCCGGACGAATGGCTTCAACCAGCAGATCGATGTCCGCCGGATCGCGCGGCCGCAGCAGGTAGGTTTCCAGCCCCTGGATCGTCAACACCCAACACAGTTGGCGCGCCAGATAGCGGTTCTCGCGTACAGACAGAACGGCATGGAAGCTCTGCTGGTCGGTTTTCCCGGCAGTTTCCGCCCGTCCGGTCGCCTGTGCGAATTCCTTTTCCGCGGCGAGGTTCGGGAAACGCGCTTCGACCCGCCCGATGGCATAGACATAGGAGGGCATCCCTGCGCCGGTGGGACTTGCATCCATAGGCCCCGCCGTGCCACAGGTTGGGCATCCTGCCTGCGGGGCGATCGTTGTGGCCTTACGTGGCGAAGGATAAGGCGCATCGGCGCGTACATCAGTTAGTTTTACCGCTTGCTGCTTTGGCTGATCCATCGTTTCAGTTTGTTCGTTCATATCTTTCTCCTTAAGTAGTCCGGCCTTCTCATCTGTGTTACATGCATGGCAAATCCGTAGCCCGGCGCCCCCTTATCGCTGACGCCGATTGGTGAATATCATCCAGCGGTTGAGCGCGGCCGCCCGCTGTTCGCAGCCTCCGCAGGGTTTGATGCCAAAAAAGGAGGTTGCCCGTTTAATCGCATCACCGAGCCCGATCTCCTCGTCAGATATAAATCCAGGTAGGCGCACTCGGTGAGGCGGGTGTTCACTCTGGTCTGCTGGTGCGCTGTTTTCGTTTTCTTTTGTCATGTCATTGCCTTCTTACATTTGCAGTCAATAAGCTTTGGAAGGCCGCCTCTGCGTTTAATAAGGGCGGAACCACGGCAGCTCGCCTCGCCACGGAAGCTTGGGTGACGGCAAGCTGTATTTGCGCCGCGGTCGCGGCGGGAAATTCCGACCACAGGAGTGCTATCGTGCCAGTAACAAACGGCACCGCAACACTCGTTCCGCCGAGCGCAAGCGACTCGCCTTCGGTACCGAGACTGGTGATATCGTCTCCGGGTGCACGTAAACCACGCTTACCGATCGAGCCTCCCAGGTTCGAGTCGTTCATCGGTCGGCCCCGAATATCACAAGCTACTACAGGGATGACCCATGGGTGGCGGGTGATGGCGGAACTTCCAAGAGTGCCCTGGTTACCCGCCGCCGCGACCACGATGACGCCGTGACTTATGGCCCAGTTGAGTGCGGCTTCCAGTGCCTGCTCCCCCTTGGTGGAAGGTTGCGCAAGGGAGAGGCTCAAGTTAATCACTCGTGCGCCAGCATCGATGCACTCCCGGATTGCCGTGGCAAGTTCCAGCGGTGTCGCACTCGGCATCTGCTCACGCCCCGAGATCGCTTCGGTGAAAATGGGGCGGATCAGGAGCGTACAGTCGGGGCAAATGGCGGGCGCGGGGGAATTCCGTTTTGCGGACAAGATGCCGGCGACAAAGGTCCCGTGCAGGCACGCGGTACTGCTGGCCTGCGTGCAGGCGGCCCCATTATTTCCTGAAATGTCGCGAAGGTACTCGCTCACTAGATCGGGATGCTGCGCAGCGACCGGGCCGTCGATGAGCCCGATTTTCACTGTGGGATTGCCGCCGGTACGTCCCATTAACCCGGTAAGTTTGACTAATTCCAGCGGAGTCAAAGACACATTCCTTCATTCGATTAGCAAGACAAGTAAATAGGAAAACAAAGCGCAAATTCCCTAAATGTTACTAATAGACCCTACCATCCAAATGTCAAGTTCGGCTGGAAATACTGAGCGGTAGCGTCCGTCAAGCTGGTGTAAATATTTCTCTGGCAAAATGACCGATCTAATTGGTTCACGAACGTGAGTGGCGGGCTCGCTATCTTCTGCACTCCATGAATCGCACATTTCAAGCACCCTGCAAATTTCCATTAGTCCTCCACTCATTTTCTCCGTCCCATTATTTTCTAGAGGTGTTTTTGACTAGCAGTTGCAATCTCGATGAGTTGATCTAGTCTTAAACATTGCGTTACACAACGTTCATAGTTCATATACTTTTGGTTACGTTAAAACTGCGGCGTATGCTGAAAGATCTCTGTTCTTTGTTCGCAAGAAGGGAACGAACCAAAGATTATCATCTCTCAAAGGAGGCGAGATATGAACACGAATAGAATGCCTGGTCTCAGTGCCGAACGATCACTGCAGGGTACACATGGGCGCTATCGCAGCGGTGGGGCAGTTGCTGTGCAGCCGGGCGCGATCACTCCTGCAATCCCGAGGTGCGAAAACTGCGATTTCATTCTCGAGAATTGTATGAATAACGGCTGGAGGCCGCGTGCTGTCTGCAATGCCTGTAATTCGGGGCGATGTTATTCGGGAGAAGAGAATCCCGGCGGACACTGCCGGTACGACCACGCTTCGGGTGGCATCATCTGTGACTTGTGAAAGCAGGGGCGCGACGACGACACATGTTGGGTGAAGCAAGCGATATTGGTTTGTGCCCGAACTGCCGTACGTGAGGTAACCGCCAACCGCGCAGGGGATATCTGCAATGAATATCATGCAAATGCCTGGTTTTACTGCTGAAGAGTCGCTAACTGAGTTGAGTAACTATTACGCCATGACGAGCGAAGTGGGCAATCACGGGAACCACAACCGGGTGATTCCACAAGCACCGATCATTCTCGATGGCTTTTGTATCGGTGGCGGACGTTACTGCTGTTTCAAGATCAACGGAAGGTGGTGGTGTGGGGCTAGCGCCCAGGCGTAAATTGCGTCAGACAAGGCACACGTAGGGAGCATCGCATCACGTGTGGCTTGAATTTATTAACCCGGCGACAAAATAGATCTGGTGTGCTGTTCCCTCTCCCTCAGGGAGAGGGCTAGGGTGAGGTGGGGTAACACATTATTTACCCCCTCATCCTCGGCAACCGCTCCATGAGTTGCCCTACCTCCTGCATCCGTGCAGTCGTGTCGTTCTACCCTAAAGGGCATAAATCCCGGGGGGAGAAGGGACACTTTTGAGATGCGTGGCAGTTATATTTAATCGCCGGGTTAATAGTTACTAAGACGATCGGTAGTAAAGCCTCATTCAGCGGGCGGCTAGACGGTCAGCCCGCAAGGCGCGGCGGTGCCGGCATAGTCAATCTATGTCAAACCGTCGCAACGCGGCGGATGGCCGTCTAGCCGTCCGCCCGAAGGGAGCCACCCCAATGTTGCAGCCCAGCGTTGCAGTGCTTGACAAGGGCTTGCCATTGCCTGCGCACTGCGCCTTGTTCCGCAACATTGGGGTGGCTCTGAATGAGGCTTTACTACCGATCGTCTTAGTAAACATGCACAATCAGGTGAAATATGGCTATACCAAAATTTTCGGCAGAGGCTTCGCTTGCTCAGTCAAACAACCATTATGAGCGCATGGGGGATCCCATTCAGTACCCAACAAATCTGGGCGCGATCCCACAGATGCGAATCATTTCTCGTGGATGTATATACGAATGCGATTGGTTTCGTCGATGCCGTTTAATTGGCTGTTATGCGTAGCGGGAACTTCCACTTAACTAGAAGGAGTGACGAAGTGAATACTATGCCTGGATTGACCGCAGAAGCTGCGCTCGTCCCAAATAGGAGATCTTACCATCTGTTGGCCGATATCAAACGCAACGACTCATCCGATGTCATTCCGCAGATGTCGTGTTGGCGTGTGTGTCACGACCTCTCTTCCACCAACCACGAATTGGCTGAATGTTGGAGAGCTTGTTCCACTGTCAAGAAGATATTTGGCTTGTAGGAGAATTCCTTGTTTTCGCAGAGAGGTTTCTCGGGCGGGATGTGATGAAACGAAGGATCTGTGTCGATGGGGATTATGAGTCGATGGGGATTATGAACCGTTGAGTCTAGAAATAGGAGGCGCGAAATGTCTATACCAGGATTTAGTGCAGAGTCATCACTTGGCCCAACTCAGGGGCGCAACCGGCTGAAATTCGTTTTCGAAAGATTTTCCTCAGATGGCAGCGGAACAATTAAGGCACAGTTTCGTATCCCAGCGACATCCGATCCAGATTTGGGCGCATATTTGAGATGCATAGCAAATGGGGGTAACGAGCTGGTATGCCGTTTCTTTGGCGGCCTTCCTCCATTCACTATCGGTGGTCATCTGATCAGTCGCTGAGGAAAAGGAGTATCGGCGTCGAGTCTCGCATTTTGCATTGCGATAGCATGGTAGTGAGGCTCAGAGTACAAATGCAAATGTCAGCATTTATTCGTTCATTGTTCAGCTGAATGCGTGTTCAAGATGCGCTTCCGGGTCGAAGTATTCCTGAGGCCCTGTTTTTCTTGTGACCGAAACTGGTCGGGAACGGGCTGCTGCGGTTTGATCAAATGTGGCACTGTCTGTCGGAACAAATGCCGACTGGTGCTGTTGTAGTAGAGAAATAATGCGGGCTGCTATTTAGAAAGCTGCTGCCATCTGGGCAGCTTCCGCGCGTGTATAGAAACACTCTCCGCGAAGAAATCCCGAGACGACTGAATTCTTGATTCTCGTGACAGTACCCCGCTCTGAGCGTTCAACCACCAACTCATTCGGCAGTCCCTCCAGCAGATGGCAGGGCGCTGCACGTCCGTCGGCGAAGCGTGAAACGTAGTTTTTGCCAGTGGCGGTGTCTTGGAATGCCGGGATGAAGCTGTGCGCGCGATTTACTGCGCTTACTCCTGCGGTCCCATCGAAGATTTGGTTTTCCTCTAACAGGGTGTGCATGGTCAGCGCTTGTTTCATGGCGGTACTCCTCCACGCTGGACAACGAATCGAGCGCCCGCGGGCACATCTCGAACGCTCAGGGCATGCCTTGGCCTTCGCATTCTCCGCGCCATTTATTGCGAAATACGAATATCGTTTTTGTTTCAGAGGATTGGCGGGACGCTCGATGCGTGAGTAAATGTTAAGGGCATGTCTGATAATTCGTCACACCGGCGAAGGCCGGTGTCCAGATCTTTGAAAATACTGGATTCCGGCATTCGCCGGAATGACAAAATGAGAATTTTTAGAGGTACCCTTAAGTCACTGCGCAACCCCGCGACATATTGCGGATGCCGCAACGGATTACGGATTGGTGCGGGTGGAAGGAACGGGGCGCGGATAAACGCTGCAATACCAGAGGCCAGCCCCCCTCTTCCCTCACCCCAGCCCTCTCCCGCCTGCGGGAGAGGGGGAATCAATCATCTCATGAAGAACTCTGGTGTGAACTCACACTGCGGGTTCGGAGTGTGGGCGTTTGATGCCCAGCTTTTGGATGCGAAAACGTAAGGTGCTGGGATTCAATCCCAGCATCGTCGCGGCGCCCTGGTTGCCCTCGATCACCCAGTGCGTGCGCTCCAATACCTGCTTGATATGGGCGCGCTCCACTTCTGCGAGTGTCGTGGCGGTAGGTTCGTGCGGCCGGGGCGAGTGACTTGCGACGATCATATCGTCCACATCGACCACCGGCCCTTTGGCGAGGATGGCGGCGCGTTCGAGCACGTTGCGCAGTTCGCGCACGTTGCCCGGCCAGTCGTACCTCATCAAGCGCTCCAGGGAGCGGGGCGACACCGCCGTGAGCGGCTTGGCCAGTTGTTGGCCGAACCCGGCGAGGAAGTGCTCGGCCAGGAGCGGGATGTCCGTCTTGCGTTCCCGCAGCGGTGGCACGCGGACGGGAAAGATATGCAGGCGATAAAAGAGATCGGCGCGGAAGCCGCCTTCGCGCACCATTTCTTCCAGGTTGCGGTTGGTGGCGGCGACCACGCGCACGTCGACGCGGATGGTGCGGGTGCCGCCGACGCGTTCGAACTCGTGTTCTTCCAGCACGCGCAGCAATTTGGCCTGGGCCGCCAGCGACAGTTCGCCCACCTCATCGAGAAACAAGGTGCCGCCGTCGGCCAGTTCGAAGCGTCCCTTGCGCTGGGCGGTCGCGCCGGTGAATGCCCCTTTCTCGTGGCCCAGCAGTTCGCTTTCGATCAACTCGCTCGGCAACGCCGCGCAGTTCATCTTGACCAGGATCTTGTCGTGGCGCGGGCTCAAATCGTGGATGGCGCGGGCGATCAGCTCCTTGCCGGTGCCGGTCTCGCCGGTGAGCAACACGGTGGCGCTGGTATGCGCGACCTCGCGGATGTCGGTGAACACCTTCTGCATCGCCGGGCAGCGCCCCAGGATGTTCTGGAAGTTGTCGGTGCCGAAGGCCTGCTCTTGCAGATAGCGCCTTTCCAGTTGCAGACGGCTGAGTTTTTCCTCGGCGCGGTGGCGCTCGTTGATATCGCGCAGGATCACGGTGTAGAGCGTCTCTCCCTGCACCTGGGTGGGCGAGAGGGTCGCCTCGACGGGGAATTCCTCGCCGTTGGCGCGTACGGCGGTGAGACCCTCCGGCGCCCATACCTGGCCCCTGGCGGGGTCGCTGGGCGCGGCGAGGGACTGATCGAGGATGCGGCGAAATGGCTTCGACAAAAATCGGTCGAACGGCTGACCCAGCGCCCAGGCGGCGGCGCAACCGAAGACCCGTTCCGCCGCGCTGTTGAACAGCGTGATGCGGCGGGTTCCGTCCATGGTGATGATGGCATCCATGGCCGAGTCGAGGATGGCGGCCAGGCGCTGTTCGCTGGCCTGCAGGGCGTCGTCGGTCCACTTTCGTTCCAACTCGGCGGCCGCGCGCGCGCCGAAGATCCTGAACACCGACATGTCGCGCGGATTGTTCTCCATCGGGCGGTCGTCCATCATGGCGAGATGCCCCAGCACCTCACCCGCGGCGTTGGTCAAGGGGATGGCAAGATAGGATTCCACGCCCAGCTCGACCAGCCCGTCCTCCTTGGGAAAGAGTTGCTGCACGCCGCTCGGGTAAAAGCGCGTCTCCCCGCACAAGACCTGCTCGCAGGGGGTGTGTTCGAGATCGTATTCGAAGCCGTCGAGAAATTTATCGCCCGACCAGAAGGCGAGGATGCGCACCCGCGTCTTGACCTGGGCGAACTCCGAGACGAAGGCATAGCGCACGCGCAGCGCCAGCGCCAGATGGCGTACCAGCGACCGAAAGAAGGCCGCGCCCACCACGGTCGAGGTGCCTTCCATGGTGAGTCGTAGGATCTCATCGGTATTGTCACGTAATGGCTTTTGGGGCATGTCCATACTCCGCTGTGCAGTCACCGCTTCGGAGGCAGGTAACTATAGCACAGGGGAGATTTCGCCGAGGTCGAGGGGTGGGCACCGTCCTCGCCACGTCTCTTTACTACTAACGTTTTTGCGGGAGGATTCACCAAGGTTCTCGCGATAAGCCATGTCGCAGGAGGTGGGTGAATCAATGCGCGGCCGCCGACTTGATCCCCAGCCGGTGATGGCGCGCGATCTCCTGGATCTGGGCGGGCTTGACACCCGCCTGCGCGGCGAATTCCGGCCAGCGCGCCACCGCGCTCATCACCTCGTCGATCAGGGCCTCGGGTTTGGGGAGGCTGATGGACTCGCCCACCATAATCAGGTCTTGCAAGGTGAAGTGATCGCGCTTGCCGTTGAGGCTCATCTGGTGCTGATGGGTCCACTTGCCGTGGGGGTTGTGCGAGTAGATCACATCGAAGGCCGGCGACAAGCGCCACTTGCCGTCCGGCTCCATCAGGAAGGCGACGTTCTTGGTGTGGTCATCCTGATTGCGCGCGATGACGTTGAACACCATGCGCCGGTATTGCTGGATCGCCTCGGCCTTGCTCAGGCGCAGCCGGCGCATCACGGTGAAGACCTGTTCGTAGCTATAGGCGCCGGCCTGATTGAAGTCGTAATGCGCGAGGCCGCAGAGCGATTGCAGGTGGAGCTTGCGCCCGTCGACGCGATCGAAGCGCCGCGTCATGAAATGCGCGCGGCCGTTTTCCTCCAGCAGGCGGCACTCGCTCATCTCGATGCCGGCGGCCCGGGCCATCCGGTGATAGGCGTATTCGATGCGACCGTAGCCGCGCGGTTCGCCCAGCTCCAGGTCGGTGACGCCGTCGAACTTCAGTATCCAGTAGTCATAGCCGGGCGGCGCCTCGGCCTGGCCGGAGAGCACGTGGCCCGCCGCATTCAGCGC
>CAZKZP010000005.1:15796-16349 GCA_964557295.1 uncultured Chromatiales bacterium
CCGAGGTGCCCACGCGCAGGATGTCCATGAGGGCCTCGGCGTTCTCCGGTTTCGAACCGCCCAGGTGCGCGGCCAGGCCCTGGCGTTCGCGCATGACGTGCTGGGCCAGCCCGACCAGTTCGGCGATCTCGACGGGCACGGCGCGGTCGTAACGATCCAGCGTCGCCGGGGCGAATTCCAGCGCCCCCATCGCGCGTCTGCCGGTGTAGCACAGCCGCTCCACCGGGCTGAAGCCCGCCGCATCGCGGCCCTGGCGCGCGAGCCAGGCATCGATGATGCTGTTGCCGTATTTATCCGGCAGCGCATCGGCCAGCAGGCCGGGCAGGCCGTGGAAGGTGGTTTTGTCGAGCGCGGGGAAAGCGAAGAGGCCATCGCCCTGCCGGGCTTGTTCCAGGCTCATGTGCAGCGGCGCGATGTCCAGTCCCCGTCGCAAAAAGGCCTGGTCGTATTCGAAGACGGCGTAGCCGCGCTCCTCCAGCCACGACACCGCGCCGACCACCTCCCCCCACAAGGACACGACGGCCGTATCGACCTTCCTCACCATGGCGCTTCG
>CAZKZP010000005.1:16359-21925 GCA_964557295.1 uncultured Chromatiales bacterium
TCCTCGCGCAGCACCGCGATCACGGAGGCCAGCTTGCCCCGGCCGGATTCCAGGGACTTGATGGTGTTGAGCGACAACGCCGTGGCCTGCGCCAGCGCCTCCTGGGTGATATTGCGGCGCAGGCGCAGTGCCTTGATGCGCTCGCCCAGCAGCTCCGCGATGGCCTTGTCGGACAATGAGTAGATATTCATAACAGACTAATAATAGCCCTTAATGCGTATTTATGGCGTTAATGGATATAAATTAGACTATTAAATATCAGGCGATAAGGCTATCGATTTTTTTTAAAGGGTGATAAAAGGACTTTTAAATGCGAATTATGCTATTAAAAGCCTCATATAAGGCCGTTATGACATGAAGCCTGGCTCAGCGCTGCTTTTTAGCCTCGATCGCCTTGATGTAACTGAGGATGGCGTCGATCTGCGCCCCGCTCAAGCTCCATTGGTGGGGAAAATGCCGGACGACCATCTCCAGGAACGCCAGATAGCGCTGGCGCGCCTCCTGATCGCCGCAGCGGTGGGCCAGAAGGGCGATCGCCAGTTGCCGCGCACCGGGACAATCGCGGCCCCAGTCATAGCCCCGGAATACTGCGCCCGGGAGCAGATCGGGGCGCGGGCGCAGCGTCTCGCCATTTGCGCACACCCGATTCCCGTCCGGGTGGCGGCTGCCTTGATATAGGGCCATAGCATCCCCTCATCGCAATGATGTCTTAAGGTCATACAATAATGACCAAAGGACATCGATAGATCAAGGATGACGCTAAGGGAACCGCTGATTTAGTCCCCTCTCCCTCAGGGAGAGGGTTAGGGTGAGGGGGCTAACAAGTTAACTTATTGAAATATAAAACCCCTCATCCCAACCTTCTCCCTGAGGGAGAAGGGGTTTCGAATAAATCAGCGCATCCTAAGACATATCTTCAGGGCGGGTATCCGCCGTTTAGCCGGGATTGTTCGTTCGCGGCAGCTCGCGCAGGGAAAATTCGGGTTAAGATAGGCCGCATGGATATCCTCGCAGAACGACTCAAGGCCTGCCGCAAGGCGCTCGGGCTCACGCAACGTGAGCTCGCCGAGCAGGCCGGCATGGACCAGGGACATATCTCGCGCCTGGAAAACGACGGCAAGGGCGCCTCGACCGAGAAACTCCAAGCCTTGGCGCGGGTGCTGGGGGTGACCGTCTCCCATCTGATCGGCGACGAGATCCGGGAGACGCCCCCCGAATATCACCTCGCCCCCGGCCTGCGCGAACTGATCGAGGATCACGACCTCGCCCGCGCCCTGAACATCCAGGAACACGAATGGCAATTGCTGCGCGCCCTGTCCTTGCCCGCGGGCATCAACCGGCATGGCTATGTGCAGTTGCTCATCACCCTGCGGGCGATCACCCCGCCGCGCACGCCCGGCCGATGATCATCCCCCACACCGAGCTCAACCCCGACACCCTGCGCGCCCTGGTCGAGGAATTCATCACCCGCGCGGGGACCGACTACGGCGAGACCGAGATCCCGCTCGCGCGCAAGGTGGATCAGGTCATCGGCCAACTCGCGCGCCGTGAGGTGTTCATCGTCTACAGCGAATTGCACGAGACCTGCACCATCGTGAGCCGCCAAGAGCTGGCGCAGCAGCGGCGCGCGGAAGGAGATTGAATCTGACTGGCGGGCCTCATCGCGGTATCGCCGCCGAGGGCACCGCGCGTATCCACACCCGATTGGTGATGCCCGCGCCGCGCTTGAAATACAGGGCGTCGAACCACATCGCATCGAAGCGCTGCGCGTTGAAGCGCGTGTAGCCGTCCGGCGTGCCATCCACCGCATCGTAGGGATCGGCGAAGACCAGCTCATCGTCGTCCTCAGCGGGCGTGCCACGGTCGTTGTAGCCGATCACCAAGACCCAGTGACCGCCCCAATCGATCCACTCGACCAGCACCGGCGTCTTTTGCGCGATGCTCTCGCGCAACAGCGCCAAGCTGCCGTCGCTGCCCCAGGCCACCTCGAAGCCCTGCCGCCGCAGATACTCGACGATCGGCTCCGGCGCGGTGCCCCACTCCTCACTGGCCTGCACCTGCTGCGCGAGCTGCATCTCCGTCTCAGTTTTTCCCCAATACCCCAGCAGCGAACGCAGCGCCGACGGGCCGCAGGTATAGTCCGTGGTCTGCTGATACGAGGTCAGCTCCAACATCCCGGCGCGCTGCGCCGAGCAGGCCGTCAGCAACACGCAGAGAATAATTAGCAGTCGATGCATACACGCTCCGATGGATTCGAAAGCGGTATGTTAACGCAAAGGAACAGCTCGCAGCCTGATGAAATGGCTATGACGCATGAAACCGCAGCACCTGCCTCGGCGCTTGGCGGATGAGCATCTGGCGCGCCTCTGTTGCTGGTGCAAAGTGAGCGGGGCGAGGAAGGTAATCTCGCCGGCGATGGCGGCGGCGATGGGCACGCCGTCGCGGTAGAGGAGGCGGTCGTGGCCCTGGGCGGGGATCTTCGGACCCGGTGTGAGGATGCTGAGAATAAGTGGACAGGAATAAGGGGCAAGTATAAAAGGCCTCTGCCCCCCTAATCCGGCTTTATGATTCTTGAGCGGCGGGAATAATGCGAACCCGGCCCCTTTGATCTACCTTTGATTCCGTCAGACGTTCAAAATTTTGGAACGTCATTATTGATTTATTCAAATTGACACATAATTAGAATGAGTCTAAATTCATTTACGCAGTAAGCACCGAGCATATCAACCACAATTTTTTAACCCGATGTAATTTCATACGAGGAGTGAGTCTATATGCACAAACAAAACATACCATCACTCGCTGCAATAGCCGTGTCTATTACAGTGGCTATCTCATCTGCGCCCGCGTTTGCCGCAGCGGATACCAAATCGAATCAATTCTGGTGGCCTGAACAGCTTGATCTCAGCCCCCTTCGCGCGCAGACCCCCGATTCCAACCCGATGGGCAAGGATTTCGACTATGCCAAGGCTTTCGCCAGCGTTGATATGAAGGCCCTGAAGGCAGATATTCAGAAAGCCTTGACCACATCTCAGGATTGGTGGCCGGCCGACTGGGGTCACTATGGCGGTCTGATGATCAGATTGGCGTGGCATAGCGCGGGAACCTACCGCATCTGGGATGGCCGCGGGGGTGCCGACGGCGGCCAGATTCGTTTCGAGCCGCAAGGCAGCTGGCCGGACAATGCCAACCTCGATAAGGCCAAAAGAATACTATGGCCGGTCAAGCAAAAATATGGTCACAACGTCTCGTGGGCAGACCTGATCATCCTGTCCGGGAATGTGGCATTGGAGTCCATGGGCTTTGAAACCCTGGGCTTTGCCGGTGGCCGCGTCGACGACTGGGAAGCTGATGAGGTCTACTGGGGCTCAGAAACCAAATGGCTCGATAACGCCGAGCGCTATAAGGGCGGCAAACTGGAAAAACCGCTGGCCGCCGTGCAAATGGGTTTGATTTACGTGAACCCGGAAGGGCCGAATGCCAATCATGACCCCCTCGCCGCCGCCCAGGATATGCGCTTGTCATTTGGCCGCATGGCGATGAATGACGAAGAGATCGTGGCGCTGGTCGCGGGCGGACATACCCTCGGTAAAGCGCACGGCGCCCGCGCCCCGTCCGATTGCGTAGGCCCGGAACCGGCTGCCGCCGCAATCGACGAGCAGGGTCTCGGCTGGATGAATAAATGCGGCAAAGGCAATGCAGAGGACACCATCACCAGCGGCCTCGAAGGTGCCTGGACCTCCACGCCAACCGCCTGGTCGGTCCAATACCTGGATAATCTGTTCCGATTCGAATGGAAGAAAGTCAAGAGCCCGGCCGGTGCCACGCAATGGATCCCAACGGAGGAAAGCGCCGCCAACATGGTGCCGGATGCCCATATCGAGGGTAAGCGTCATGCACCCATCATGTTTACAACCGACATGGCGCTGAAAAACGATCCCGGATTCCGCAAGATCTCTGAGCACTTTCTGAAGAATCCAGGAGAGTTCGACAAGGCCTTCGCCCGTGCCTGGTTCAAGCTGACACATCGTGACCTCGGACCACGCGCACGCTATGTAGGTTCAGAAGTGCCTAAAGAAGTGTTCGTCTGGCAAGACCCGGTTCCTCCCGTTGACCACAAACTGGTTGATGCGAAGGATGTTAAGAAGCTGAAATCCGAGATCCTCAAGTCGGGTTTGACGGTTCCCGAACTCGTGAGAACCGCCTGGGCATCGGCTTCGACCTTCCGAGGTTCTGATATGCGCGGCGGTGCCAATGGCGCACGCCTTCAACTGGCACCACAAAAGGATTGGGAGGCCAACGATCCGGCAGAACTGGCGAAGGTGCTGAAACGCCTTAAAGACATCCAAAACGACTTTAACAGCGGACAAAAGAGTGGCAAGAAGATCTCCCTCGCCGACCTGATCGTCTTGGGTGGCGCAGCCGCGATCGAGAAGGCCGCGAAAGATGTCGGACACAACGTAGAGGTTCCCTTCACACCGGGACGCACTGACGCAACCCAAGAGAAGACCGACGTGGCATCGTTCGCCGTGCTCGAACCAACGGCCGATGCATTCCGCAACTTCTACAGTCCTAGCTACGGCACACCCGCAGAAATGCTGGTGGAAAAAGCTGACCTGCTGAACTTGACCGCGCCGGAGATGACGGTACTTGTGGGTGGTATGCGCTCCTTGGGTGCGAACAGTGGCGGCTCGAAGCACGGTGTCTTCACTGATCGTCCAGGCACGCTAAATAACGACTTTTTCGTCAACCTGCTGGATATGTCGACCAAGTGGACGAAGGCATCCGGTTCTGACGACATTTACGAAGGTCGTGATCGCACCTCAGGCAAGCTCAAATGGACCGCCACCCCGGTTGATCTGATCTTTGGTTCGAACTCAGAGTTGCGGGCTGCCGCGGAATTCTATGCCGCCCGCGATGCAAAAGAGAAGTTCGTGAGCGACTTCGTGGCGGCATGGACCAAAGTGATGACCCTCGACCGGTTTGATCTGCGTAATCGTGGGGGTTAACCGCTCACGAAAGCCTTCTTGACCGATGAAACACAACGGCGGCGTCACACACGCCGCCGTTGTAATTTTGTCCCACCGACCGGCTTAACATTGGAGAGTAATAAGGGGGCAGCGCCCTTTATATCTCTTTATTATCAGTCGCGCAGTTTGCTGAACACATAGTGCGTTTTTTCCTCCGAGGCATGGCAGTTGAAGCAGGACTGGCCACCATCGGTCACCAAGCGTTCACTGCGGCTGTTGCCGGCGAAACCCTCAAAGCCCCATCCTCCGGTATCTTTGAAACGTTTGGCGTCGCGCTGCATCACGCCGACCAGCTTGCGCTCGCCCTCCTGAAGCGCATTGCCGCCTTCCTCGTATTTCAGCAGATCAAATACCAGCACCGCCCCGTCCGTGTACGTGCCGGTTTTCAGTCCCTGCAATGCCTTTTTATTGGCGTAGATGTGATGAATTCCGCCAAAGGGATTCTCCAGCGGATGACCGGGTTGGATCACCATGCTTTTGACGTGATACCAGTCCCGGTAGCCCGCATCACGCGCGCTTCCTCTAGGACGTCCTCG
>CAZKZP010000005.1:21935-65622 GCA_964557295.1 uncultured Chromatiales bacterium
TACCAGTCCCGGTAGCCCGTCGGGTACTCGACTTTTGCGGCTTCAGCCGCGTAACTACCAGCGCTCCCTGCGCCAAGCAACGACGCCGCAAAAAGAAGGTAGATGCGCTTCATGGTGTGGGCCTCCTCTTTGGAAACATTACGTAGTTGGGAAAAATAAACGATGTCTTTTAGAACTCAGGAAAGCAAGAATCACGGTTTGTTTTCCGTGCTCTGAAAATCTCAGGATGGAATGACTCAGAGGTTACCTAAGTGTAGACCAAGTAACCTAGTTTGAGCGTGGGACAAAAAGACCGTCAGGAAACGTTGGGCTGCGGGATACCCGCATATCAGGATTTGCGCGCGGTGTTTCGCCGGGGCGTGGCGATCACCCGGTGGAGGGTGATGCGATGAGGCCATGTCCGTTACAAGTAGAGCAGGATCGCGCAAAAATGGCTCAGACCCGAATGGCACTTACTTAAGACGATGCATTTCCCTCCCCCTTGACGGGGGAGGGTTAGGGTGGGGGTGGAATACTGCGCAGGAGCCTTCACCATGAACAGACTTTTACAAACAACAGTGCTGCTGGTTTTGCTTTTACTCCTCGGGGATGCACAAGCATGAAGGCTGACTATTATCGCGATACATCGCCGCGTTTGTTGTTCGAAGAATACTTCCTCGGCCCGGTAACGGCCACCGGCATCTTTCAGGATCGGCGCGGGCGGGTAAAACGAAGCTTCGTTGTGCAAATGGAAGGCCGCTGGCAAGGAGAGGAATTCGTCCTCGAGGAGGATTTTCTCTACAACGACGGCGTCAAAGAGCATCGCACCTGGCGCTTGCGCAAGCTCGACGAACACCGCTATGTCGGCCGTTCCGATGATGTGGTCGGCACGGCAAGCGGCGAAACCTATGGCAACACCCTGCATCGGAAATACGACTTATTGCTGCGCGTGGACAACAGAACCTGGAAGGTACATTTCGATGATTGGATGTTTCTTCAGACCAACGGCGTGCTGATCAATCGTGCCAAGATGAGCAAATTCGGCATCGAACTGGGCGAGGTGATTCTGTTCTTTCAGCGCGGCGGATGAATGAGGGTAACCAAGCCGCTTGGAATAACATGGCACGCAGCGCGAGGAGGCAGTCATGAAAAGGTTCCCGTCCATCGCGGCATTGCTAATGACATTCTTCTTGGCCAATACCGGCCATGCGGATGCCATTCGCATCAAGGATGCCCGGTTCGATGCCCGCTTTGCCTTGTCCGAGCCACCCCTGCAACTGCACGGTGCCGGCCTGTTAAAGTACGCCGTGTTCGTCGATGTCTACACCGCCGCGCTCTATCTGCCGCCGCAGACCGCAAGCGCTCGGGTACTGGAGCATGACGTGGCAAAGCGCCTGGAGATTGTCTATTTTGTCGATATCACCCGCGAACAGTTCGCCGCGGCCGCAATGAAAACCCTGGCACGCCAATTGAGCGACACAGACATGCAGAAACTGCGCGACAGAATCAATCAGCTCCACGCCTTGTACAGAAACGTGAGCAAAGGCGACCGCTACGCCCTGACCTATCGGCCCGATCAGGGCACCACGCTCGAGTTGAATGGCAATGTGCTCGGCACAGTCCCCGGCGCCGACTTCGCAGCCGTCTATTTCAGCATCTGGCTGGGAGAAGAACCGATCGCTCCGGGACTCAAAGACACGCTGCTGAAGCAAGGTACTTGAAGGTGACACCCATCATGCCGGATTCCGTTACCGTCATCGACTTCAGCAGCGCCGATCTCTCCGCGTGGCGGCCGATCAATGACGGCGTCATGGGCGGGCTGTCGGAAAGCCGGATCACGGCGACCGGCAGCGGCACCGCCCTCTTTACCGGCACGGTCTCGCTGGAGCGCAACGGCGGCTTTGCCTCGATCCGCACCGATCTCCCGTGTCTCGACCTTTCCGGGCACTCGGGACTGTATCTACGCGTGCGCGGCGATGGGCATCGCTATCGACTGCGCCTGCGCTGCGACCACGGCTTCGACGGCGTCGCCTATCAGGCCGGCTTCGCAACGCAAGCCATGCAATGGCAAACGCTCCAACTGCCCTTCGATAACTTCCAACCATCCTTCCGTGGCAGGCCGGTGCCAAACGCCCCGCCGCTGGATGTCGCCAGGATATGTCAGATCGGTCTATTGATCGCCGATCGCCAGGCCGGGACTTTTAGCTTGGAACTCGCCTCGGTCGTCGCTGGCAAAGGATAAAGTCAGATGTCTGCTATTCTGTACGAATACACCATGTCTAACACATCGATGCTCGCCCTCGTGATGGAGGGCGGCGTGATGGACGATGAGCGCATCTATGCCTATTTACAGTAGACAACCGCGGTCGTCACCGGTGCGATCACTGCACCGTATCGTTCGTTGGCAAAGTGCCAGCAAGATTTTTCTCACGGCCAAGCCTCCAGCAAATTCTCTCAGCCCCGTTGGATTGCACGGAGAACGTTTGCCAATGAATCTGATCATAACGATCGAGTCTAATGGCGCTTGTTTCTTCTTAAGGGCACCTCTAAAAATTCGTCACACTGGCGAATGCCAGTGTCCAGATCCTTGAAACACTGGATTCCGGCATTCGCCGGAATGACGAAATGTGAATTTTTAGAGGTGCCCTTAAGATGTTACGCGGAGGATAAAGATGGAAAGTATCGGAACGTGGTGGATGTGGGCAGGCTTCTTTGTCATCGTACTCGTCATGCTGGCCATAGACTTGTTCTTGGTGGGCGGCGGTAAGCAGCATCGTGTGACATTTAGAGAAGCCGCGATCTGGTCAGTCATTTGGGTCGGTGTCTCGTTTGTCTTCGCGGGTGGATTGTGGTGGTATCTCGATGGTGCCGCCGGGCGCGAACTTGCCAATACCAAGACGCTGGAATTCGTCACCGGCTATTTGATCGAAAAATCGCTGGCGGTCGATAACGTCTTCGTCTGGCTGATGCTGTTCTCGTTCTTCGCGGTGCCGCTCGAGCTGCAGAAACGGGTGCTTGTCTACGGCGTGCTCGGCGCGATCGTCATGCGCACCGTCATGATCCTCGCCGGTGCGTGGCTGATCACCAAGTTTCATTGGATCCTCTATGTGTTTGGCGCCTTCCTGCTGATTACGGGAATCAAGATGTGGTGGTTCGCCGAGAAGAAACCCGATCTCGAGCAGAACCCGGTGGTGAAATGGCTGCGCGGTCACATGAACATTACGAGCGAATTGCACGGCGAGCGGTTCTTCGTTTGGCGGGAGGGCATCCGCTATGCAACGCCGCTTTTTCTGGTGCTGGTGATGGTCGAGATCACCGACCTGATCTTTGCGGTCGATTCAATCCCGGCCATCTTTGCCATTACCACCGACCCGTTCATCGTGCTCACCTCGAACGTCTTCGCAATCCTCGGCCTGCGCGCGATGTACTTCCTGCTCGCCGATTTCGCGGACCGCTTCTCGCTGCTGAAGTACGGTCTGGCGCTGGTGTTGATGTTCATCGGCGTCAAGATGCTGCTGATCGATCTCTTCAAGATACCGGTGGGCATCTCCCTTGCCGTGGTCGCCTTCATCATCGGCGTTTCGGTCTGGCTGTCGCTGCGCAAGGATGCGAAGTCACGCATCGGCGGTTCAGGCACCGGTGCGGCCGGAGCGTGAAATCGATGGACCGCATGGGGTTCGCAGACTCGACCAAAACGCCTGAGCAGCGCCGGCTTCTGGCAAGCGCTGTCCTGCTCTGGTGCGCAGCCTTGCTCGCCCTGTGGTTCGGTGCCGTTACGGTCTGCCCGGGTGGGGCGTGCCGGGAATTCGATGCCGACCGGCGCGTTTTGGCGGCTTTGTATTCCCTGCATCAGCCCAACTTGGATGCCCTGTTCTCGGCCATCACTTGGCTCGGTTCCATTGCCGTGCTGCTGCCCGCCGCGCTGGCGTTGGCCTGGCGTTTTTGGCGAAAAGGACGGCTGGCGGCGGCGCTATTGCTGCCTGCCTCGCTTGGCGGTGCTTGGGTGCTGGTGCATATTGGCAAAACCTTGATCGATCGCCCGCGGCCGGATCTCTTTCCGGCGTTGATCGCCGTCCCGGCGGATTCCTCCTTCCCCAGCGCCCACACCATGCAGATCACTGCTTTTGCGCTCGCCTGGATTCTCGCGCCGGGCGAGCGGCGAAGCTGGGCAGGGTTCATTGCCGCAGCCGGCGCGGTACTGTTGGTGGCCGTGTCGCGGCTCTATCTACAGGTGCACTACCCTAGCGATGTGCTGGTTGGTCTGATCGTGGCGACCGGGTGGGTGCTGGGACTGCGGCTGGCACTGGCGGGGCGCACATGAGGCACAAGTTCCTTGGCACCGGTGAGCCCGGCTACCATCCACTGCGCAAACTGCGTACGGTCTTTTCCGGCCTGCGCTACGCAGTGATCTATGACTTCTCGGTCACCTACAAACTGATACTGTCGGCCATCGTGCTCACGGCGGCTTTCGTCCTGCGCGCCTGGGTCGACTTCCTGCTGATTCTGGTGGTCACAGCCTTTGTGCTGGTGGCAGAAATTTTCAACAGCGCCATCGAGGCACTGTGCGACTTTGTCGAAACGCGGGATAACGAGAAAATCAAAATCATCAAGGATATCGCCGCGGCGGCGGTCGGTATTGCCATTTTCGTCTGGATGGTCGTTCTGACCGTGGAAGTCTCTCAATTGTGGCTGGCGAGATGAGCGCTGGCTTCACAGCACCGGGGCACTCCAGTTCTTTGCCCTAAAAAACCTCGGTTGGACCCACCGGACTGTGCGGGTACGCAGCGATCTCACCCGATGGACGACTGATGCGGATGGTTTCATCCGACATCATCCAAAAGAAATTACGGGCGCGAACCTCCGAATCAGTGGCGTTATTGATCACGCGATGTAGCAACAAGTTCTATTTTTCTGTACGCGGCTGGCTGATGGCATGCGGGGATGTAATCGAACACCTACAGCTTACTAAGACGATAACCCTATCCCTGAGGGAGAGGGAATTTTTCAGCTGGATGCAAACTTGTAGAGCCGCCCTTCAGATAATTATCCCAGCCACCATATTCGGTGATCTCCGTTGCCTGCGCCAAGCCGCACGGTTCGCAGATAAATCCGCTCAACCAGCGGCCGTCGGCCAGCTCCACCTTGCCGATACCCAGCGGCGCGGGGATGTCGGCGACAAAGCCGCCGACCCGCGCCGCCGGCACTCGCCAGACCTCCACGGCGATCGCCGCGCCGTGGTTTTCATCGCGCACCAGAGCGGGCCGCTGCGGCGGTCCGCCGGCCAGGGCGTAGAGCCGGTACCGATCCGCCGTGCGGGTGGATTCGACCAGGGTGGCGCCGCGCTCAGTCAGTTGCCAATTCAAGGGGAAGCCCGCCAGGTGCGCCCCGCACACCACCACATCGATGCGTGGTTGATCGGTGCGCGGCGCATTCAGTGGCGCAGGCCGGTAGTGCTGTTGGGTCTTGCCCAAGGGTAGATCGAGGTGGTGCTGCCAGCGCCGGCCGAAGGACAGCAACAGCCGGTCGCGCAACGCCGGGGCCACCAGCGTGATGCCAAATGGCAGGCCGTTGGCGAGAAAGCCCGCCGGCAGGGCAAGCGCGCTGTAGTCGAGCAGGTTCATGTAGTTGGTGTAATAGCCGAGGTTGCTGTTGAGGCGCACCGGATCGGCGTTGACCTCGGCGATGGTGTAGAGGGTACCGGCCGTCGGGGTAACCAGGATATCGACCTCCTCGAATACCCGGTCGGTTTGCCGTTTGCAGTGTTGCAGGCGGTAGCCAGCCTTGAAGGCCTCGACGGCGCGTTTGTCGCGCGCACCGCCAATGATCTCACGGATGACCGGCAGCAGCGCCTCGGGCCGGCTGTCGATCAGCGGCTCGATGGCGAGGTAACGCTCCGCTACCCAGGGGCCTTCGTAAAGCAGGAGCGCAGCCGCCAGAAACGGCGCGAAGTCGATCTCGAGGCGTTCTCCGCCCAATCGTTCCAGCGCGGCGCACGCAGCCGCAAACAAGGTGGCTGCGGCATCGTTGCCGAAAAACGTCAGTTGCTCTTGGCGTGGCACGGCGAAGCGAAATCGCGTCGGCGACGCGCCGTAGTGGCGCTGGTTGTTGTTAAAGGGATTGGGCCGAGCGTAATCGTCTGCGCCGTCGAACACCGCGGCCTGCTCCAACACGGCATTGGCATCGTCGCAATCCAGGGCGAAGATGGAAACACAGTCGAGGCTGCGGCAGGCGGGCACCACCCCTCGCATGCTGAGCAGCCCCTTGCTGGGCTTGAGTCCCACGATGTTGTTGAAGGCCGCCGGCACGCGCCCCGAGCCGGCGGTGTCGGTACCCAGCGCAAAGCTGACCAACCCCAGCGCCACCGCCACCGCCGAGCCCGAACTCGACCCGCCGGAGATGTAATCGGGATCGAAGGCATTGCGGCATTCCCCCCAGAGCGCAGGCGAGCGGGTGCCGACTAGCCCGGTAGCAAACTGGTCCATATTGGTCTTGCCGATGGGGATGGCGCCGGCGTCGAGCAGGCGTTGCACCACGAAGGCCGACTGCTCCGGCATATAGGCAAACGATGCACATGCCGCCGTGGTAGGCACACCGGCCAGATCGATGTTGTCCTTGATGGCAAACGGAATGCCATAGAGCGGCAGCGTATCGGGCGAGTGGCCGGCGAGGCGATCGAGATACGGCTGCAATTGCGCCGGTTCGAGCCGGTTGATCCAGATGTTGTGTGTGCGGGTCTCCTGGCTGCATTGCAGGATGTACTCGACGACTTGCTGTGGTGTCACCTCGCCGCGGCGGTAAGCGGCGTGCAAGGCAGGGATAGATAGGTTCATTGGTTCAAACGCTCCTGTAATACATCCTCTCCGTAAGAGAAAGAGATTTGGGGCACCGCCCACCGACATCGGTATCAGGCCGATCCATCAGGTGGGCGGCACCCACCCTACGGCTGTTGCAGGATCAACAGGGCCTGACCGGCGCCGACCTGCTGTCCCTCTTCGCGGTTGATGGCGTACACCACCCCGGCGTGCGGCGCGGTGACCTCGACCTCCATCTTCATCGATTCCATGATCACCAGGGGTTGGCCCGCGCTAAGCGTCTGCCCGGGACGCACCAGCAACTTCCACACACTGCCGGCGACCGGGCTTTCGATGGCGCTGCAATTGTCGGGAATTGCTTCCTCCTCGCCCTGATCGACGATCAAGTCCTGCGCGGCATTGAAATTGATCTGGCCGCTGGCCACCCAACGTTGCAGCTCGGCCTCGAAGGCAGCATTGCGCCGGGTGTTGAAGGCGGCGATATCCGCCGCGTTGGCCGCCAGGAATTCCTCGTAGGCCCTGAGGCTGAAGGTGGTTTGCTCGATGTGGATGGGATAGCGCCCGCGCGGGAAGTCGCGGCGGATCTGCTGCAGCTCGCTGTCGCTGACCTCGTAGAAACGGATCTGATCGAAAAAGCGCAGCAGCCACGGCTGTTGGAAGACGTCGGTTTGTTTATAGCGGCTCCACATCTGTAGGGTGCGCCCGACGAACTGATAACCGCCTGGGCCTTCCATCCCGTAGATGCACAGATAGGAGCCGCCGATGCCCACCGAGTTCTCCGCCGTCCAGGTGCGCGCGGGGTTGTACTTGGTGGTCACTAGGCGATGGCGCGGGTCGATGGGCGTGGCCACCGGCGCGCCCAGGTAGACATCGCCCAGGCCCATCACCAGATAGCTGGCGTCGAACACGATGGATTTGACCGCCTCGATCGAATCCAGCCCGTTGATGCGGCGGATGAACTCGATGTTGCTCGGACACCATGGCGCATCCTGGCGCACCGATTTCATGTACTTCTCGATTGCCAGGCGGCAGGCCGCGTCGTCCCAACTCAACGGCAGGTGGACGATGCGCGCCGGCACCTCATCCAGAGCGCCGTGCTGCAGTTGTTGTTCGGCGGCCTCGAGATGTTGCAGTAATTGGGGCAGCGACAGTCGCCGGTTGTCATAATGCACCTGCAGCGAACGGATGCCAGGGGTGAGTTCGCGGATGCCGGGATGGGCCTGTTGTTGCAGCTGCAGCATCAGGGCGTGCACCCGGAAACGCAGCCGCACATCGAGCATCAGCGGGCCGTATTCCACCAGCAAATAGTTGTCGCCGGCGGGCCGGTAGACCACCTGCGGCGCATCGCCGTTGGCCTCGATGCGGTGCACCACCGGCGTGGCCTGGCAATGGCGCGGCGCCGGTGCGGACAGTGCTCCGCCAAGCGCGGCGATGTTCTCGTCCTGCTGCCTGGCCTGCGCCACGGCCGCATCGATGGCGACCGGGATGAAGCGCACCTTATCGCTGGCCTTGAGCTGGCCGAGCTTCCACAGATCGGCGCTGATCACCGTAGCCGGACAGACGAAGCCGCCCAGAGATGGGCCGTCCGGTCCAAGGATGACCGGCATGTCGCCGGTGAAGTCGATGGTGCCGATGGCATAGGCGTTGTCATGGATGTTCGACGGATGCATGCCGGCCTCGCCGCCATCGCTGCGCGCCCATTGCGGCTTGGGGCCGACCAGGCGGATGCCGGTGCGGCTGGAGTTGTAATGCACCTCCCAGCGCGCGTTGAAAAAGGCCTCGATGTCGGACTCGGTGAAAAAATCCGGCGCGCCATGCGGGCCGTAGATCACCTGGATCTGCCATTCGCGGCTGAGATTGGGGCGTAGCGCCGGCGGCACACTGCCCGGTCCTACTGCGTCGACCAAGGGCGCCAAGTGCAGCACATCACCGGTGCGCAGGGCGCGCCCGCCATGGCCGCCGAATTGCCCCAGGGTGAAGGTGGCGCGCGACCCGAGATAGGCCGGGCATTGCAGCCCGCCCTTGATCAGCAGATAGCTGCGCGCGCCGGCCTCACCCACCTTGTCCAGGCGCAAGACCTGGCCGGGGCGCACCGTCACCACCTCCCAGAAGGTGATCTCCTGTTCATCGAGCAGCGCGCGCATCGGCGCGCCGGTCAGCACGATCTGCGCGGCATTGTTGAAGCGCAATGTCGGACCCGTCAGGGTCAGTTCCAGGCCGGCGGCCTGCGCGTCATTGCCGAGCAGGCGGTTGCCCAGGCGGAAGGAGTAGCTGTCGAACGGCCCCGACGGCGGCACGCCGACATCCCAGTAGCCGCTGCGCCCCGGACAGTCCTGAATCGTGGTCAGGGTGCCGGCGCTCAGCACGTCGATGCTGTGCGGAGCATATTCAAACCGGTTGAGTGCGCGGGTGGTCATCGCACCGGCGGCGAAGTCATCGCTCGCCAGCACTGCGCACACGTAGTCGCGATTGGTCTCGATGCCGAAAACCTGGCATTCACCCAGGGCGTGTTGCAATTGTGCGATAGCGGCCTCACGCGTCGGGGCGGTGGCGATCACCTTGGCCAGCAATGGATCGTATTGCGCCGGAACCTCGATGCCGCTTTCGATCCATGTGTCGATGCGCAGCCCCTCCTGTGCCGGAAAGTCCACCTGGGTGAGCAGGCCGGCGGCCGGTTGAAACTGCTTGTTGGGGTCCTCGGCATAGAGCCGTGCCTGGATGCTGTGGCCGTTAGATTGAAGATTGCGCGCTAGTCGATCGAGGGGGGGCAACACCCCAGCGGCGAGTTCCACCATCCATTGCACCAGGTCCACGCCGTAGACCTGTTCGGTCACGCCGTGCTCGACCTGCAGCCGGGTGTTGACCTCCAGAAAATAGAACCGCCGCGTCTCCTGGTCGTAGACGAACTCCACCGTGCCCGCGTTGCGATAGGCCACTGCGCGCAGCAGTCGTGTGGCCGTCTCGTGCAGGGCCTGGCGCGTCTCCGCGCTCAGACCCGGCGCGGGCGTCTCCTCGATGACCTTTTGATTGCGGCGCTGACAGGAACAATCGCGCTCGCCAAGGGCGATAGCCTGACCCTGGCCGTCGCCGAACACCTGCACCTCGATATGACGCGCGCGGGCGATGAATTTTTCCAGAAACACACCGCTGTTGGCGAAGTTGCTGGCACTCAAGCGGCGCACCGAGTCAAACGCCGCGCGCAATTCGGCCTCATCATGGCAGAGCTGCATGCCGATGCCACCGCCCCCGGCGGTGCTCTTGAGCATGACGGGGTAGCCAATCTGCTGCGCGGACATGAGGGCATCGTCCAGATCGTTCACCAGCCCGCTACCCGACAGCAAGGGTACCTGATTTTCACCGGCCAGACGGCGCGCCTCGTGCTTCAAGCCGAAGGCTGCCATGTGCGCGGTGGTCGGGCCGATGAAGGTCACGCCTTCGGCTTCGCAGCGTTGCACGAAATCCGCGTTCTCGCTCAAAAACCCGTAACCGGGATGCACCGCCTGGGCACCGCTGCAGCGCATGATCTCAAACAGCTTGTCCTGGTTGAGATAGGTCTCGCTGACGCGCCCGGCGCCCAGGCTGTAGGCCTCATCGGCCAGCAGCACGTGCCGCGAATCGGCGTCGTCCTCGGCGTAGACCGCCACCGCGGCGATTCCCATGCGGCGCAGGGTGCGTATGATGCGCACGGCGATGGCGCCGCGGTTGGCAATCAGTATCTTGCTGAACATCGTTGTTTGTCTTCGAAGTGGCGGGCCGTCCCGCCGAGTACGCAGATCGCGCAGGCCGTCCTGCGGATCAATCCCATACCAGCACCTCGATGGGTGTAGGGTTATAGCCATTGCAGGGGTTGTTCAACTGCGGGCAGTTGGAGATCAGGACGATCACATCCATACACGCGCGCAACTCCACGTACTTGCCCGCAGCCGAGATGCCGTCGGCAAAGGTCAGGCCGCCCTCCGCAGTGACCGGCACGTTCATGAAGAAATTGATGTTGTGCGTGATGTCGCGCTTGCTCATGCCAAACTGTTCGTTTTGGGCCACGGCGAGCATCCAGCTGTCGCGGCAGGCGTGCATGCACTTTTTCTCCAGCGCGTAGCGCACGGTGTTGCTCTCCGTGGCGCAGGCCCCGCCCAGGGTATCGTGCCGCTCGCAGGTGTCGGCGACGATCTCCAGCATCACATTGCCCTCGTTGGAAAGGAGCCGGCTGCCGGCGCTCAGATAGACATTGCCCTGCGCGCGGATGGTATCCATCGCGCTGTAGCGCTCGCCCGGATCGTTAGCGTTGTAGAACAGGGTGTCGGCGGCCTGGTTGCCTCCGAGATCGAGGATGCGCAAGGTCTGCCCCGCCTTGACTACCTGCATCCAGTAATCTCCGGCATCGACCCGCTCGCGATAGGCCGCCTGTTCCGCGTGTAAGCTGCTTTCCTTAATCATGACCGCATCCCAGATGATAGAGCTGATTGTTGGTGAAGCCGCGCGTGTTTTCCGCGCACAGCGTCCGGCACTCATCATTGGCCGCAACCGGCACAGCGCGGCGGATTGTGTAGCCGATGGCCTTGCGCGGATAATCGGGCGCAGGATTGAGCGGATGCGGACAGGTGTGCAGCAGCACCAGGGTATCCATCTCAAAACGCAGTTCCACATAATCGCCAGCCATGGAGTGGTCGCTGACATAGTGCAGGTCGCCGTTGTCGGCCACCGCCACCTTGCTGAAGAAATTGACATTGGCAGCCATGTCCTTGCGCCCCAGTCCGTACTTGGCCAATTCCACCAGGAAGCTGTCGTAGCCGTTGCGCTGCCAATCGTTGCGATACTGCTGATAACTGCGTTCGCCCCAGCGCTCGCGCACCAGCTGTGCATTGGCGTTGCCGCACACGGTATCGTGCCAGCCCACGCTGTCGGTGATAATCGAGCAGAAGATGCGCCCCATGTCGGAATATAGGCAATGGCCCTGGTGCAGCTTGAAGGTGTGCTGGCACTTCAGTGTATCCGGGGCGTTGTAGCGCTCCAGCGGATTGGTGGGGTTGTAAAACAGCATGCCGACATTGGCGCCGCCTTCCAGGTCGGTCAGCTGCAGCACCGTGCCGCGGCGCATCAACAGCGACCAGTGGCAGCCTCCGCCGAGCTGGTCCTGATACAGGATGTCTGCTGTCATTTTTTCCTCCTATAAACCCTGGGCCTGACGGGTGACCGTCAGCTCCCGGTCGATGCGTTTGTAAAGGCTGTGCTCGGTTTGCCCTACCGGGATGTCGTAGGTGATATGAGAGCCGTAGGCGTTGGGGGCCTGCGGATCATTGCGCACCTTGTCGAACACCCACAGCCGCGTACCCAGATAAAAGCCTTCGCGCAGGTCGTGGGTGACCATGAAGATGTTGAGGCGGGTGTCGCGCCAGATGTCGATGATCAACTCGTGCATGTCGGCGCGGATGCCGGGGTCGAGCGCGCCGAATGGTTCATCGAGCAACAGCACCTTGGGCCGCTTGAGCAGGGCCTGGGCAATGGCCAGGCGCTGTTGCATCCCGCCGGAGATCTGGTGGGGATAGCGCTCGGCGGCATATTCGAGTCCCACCGTGCGCAGCATCGCGCGCGCCTGGTCCTGCGCGGCGGCCCTGGCCTTACCGAACAGCCGGCCCAGCAGCGGTGACTGCTCTAACTCGCGCACGACGAGCAGGTTCTCAAGCACGGTGAGATGCGGAAACACCGAGTAGCGCTGAAACACGATGCCGCGATCGGCATCCGGCTCATCGCGCAGCGGCACACCATCGATGCGGATATCGCCCTTGCTGGGCTGCTCCACACCCAGCAGCATGCGCAGGAAGCTGGTCTTGCCGCAGCCGGAGGTGCCGACTATGGTGATGAACTCGCCCTGCGCCACCCTCGCGTTGAGGCGCTCTAGCACCACGGCATCACCGTAACGCAGCCACACATTATTCACGTCGATGAAACTCATGCGCGCCCGCCTCCGTTGCTGTGGAACCAGGGATAGCAGGCCAGTGACAGGCGCCGCAGCAGCCAGTCGGTGAGAAAGGCCAGCATCGTGATCCAGGCCACGTAGGGCAGGATCACGTCCATGTCGAGGTAACGACGCACAAGGAAGATGCGATATCCCAGGCCGTCCTGCGCGGCGATGGCCTCGGCGGCGATGAGAAACAGCCACGCCGCGCCCAGCGATAGGCGCACCGCCTCGATCAGCCGCGGCATGATCTGCGGCAGCACCACGCGCATGATCACCTGCCAGGAGCTGGCGCCCAGGGTCTGCGCCTTGATGAGCTGCTCGGCCGGCAACTCCAGGGCCTTGTTTTGCAGATCGCGGATGATAAACGGCGTGATGCCCAGCGCGATCAGCATCACCTTGGACAACTCACCCAAACCAAAGATGATGAACAGGATCGGCAGAATGGCTATCGGCGGGATCAGCGACCATACCGTGACGAACGGCGAAAGATGGGCGCGCGCCAGCGGCACTGCGCCATTGATCAAGCCCACCAGCAGGCCCACCAAGGCACTGACGCCCACACCGAGAAATAGCCGCTGCAGGCTGGCCCAGGTGTCGCCCCAGAACAGATACTCGCCGGTGCGCGCACTGGGCTCGAAGGCCATGCGGTGGATCGCCGCGCCAAAGTCACTGAAGGCAGGCATAAGTTTGTCGTCCGGGTTGAGCGCCAGACGCGCGTCGGAGGCGAACAGATACACCAGAAGCAGCACCACGAATGGCAGCGCCCCGAGCAGAAAGCTCGTGGTGTGATCTGGCTTGATATTGATGATGCGTTTCATCGTTTGCCTGCTTGCTGCGCCCTCCCCGCATTGGGAGTGCGTGATTGCCATTTGGTTTGTAGCGTTCTGCATGCTGTCAGAGCTTGCCCTGCGCGGCCTGCGCCATGTAGCTCGGATCAAAACGCAACTTGATATTGGCCTTGTTGCCATAGACACCGGCCGGGGTTTCGATGCCGATGAACTTGGCATCCGGCGCGCCCTCACCGAGCAGCCCGTGGGCGAAGCTGAACTCGGCGACGTACTGCATGGTGGTCTTCAATTTCGGGCTCTGGGTGAAGCTCACGGCAGCGGCGGCCTGGTAGAACATCTCGGTGGTCGCCAGTTGCGCCTCGAAGCCCTTAAGGTCGGTACCAGATGCCTTGGCCATCGTGGTGCGCGCGGCCACCGCCTTCTTATCCTTGCCCTGCATGGTTTGCATGATTTCATACCAGGCGCCGGTCAGCGCCTTGCCGAATTTGGGGTTGTCGTGCAGGGTCTTGGTGTTGACCACCATCAGGTCGATGATCTCACCCGGGATCTGACTCGAATTGAACACCTCGTGGCTGTCGGGCATGGCCTTGATCTCGCTCAAGAGCGGGTTCCAGGTGGTCACGGCGGTGACATCCGGCGTGCCATAGATGCCCACCATGTCGGCATCGGAGGTGTTGACTACGCTGATGTCCTTTTCGGCCAGACCGATAGTGCCCAGGGCGCGCGCCAGCAGATAGTGCGAGACGCTCAACTCCACGAGGTTGACTTTCTGGCCCTTGATGTCCTTCAACGCCTTCTTGCCCTTGAGCACGACACCGTCATTGCCGTTGGAAAAATCGCCGACGATGAGCGCGGTGGAATCCACACCACCGGCGGCGGGAATGGTGAGCGCATCCATGTTGGTCATGGTGCAGCCATCGAAACCACCGGCGGTGTATTGATTGATCGACTCGACATAGTCATTGATCTGCACCACCTCGATGGTGATGCCATACTTGTCAGCCCACTTCTTGACGATGCCGGCCTGGGCGCCGTAATCCCACGGCATCCAGCCGACATAGATCGACCAGCAAACCTTGAAGTGGTCCTTGGCCTGCGCAGTGGTGGAGAGGGTGACAAGCGCTAATGCGCAGATGAGTTTGAACAGGGATTTCATCGATACCTCCAGCTCAGCGGATTACACGGTTTCAGTTGGCATAAAAGAGATCAACGCGCGGTTGCTGTGTGATCTCCCGGGCTTTTATCCCGCCGTGTAACCTGTTGCGGAACACCGCTGCAGGTCGATGGCTCTCGGTCCAGACGCCGTGAGGCCGGAACCCTAGCCATCCATTTCTTTTTCATCATTGGCAGCGCCGCCGATGACAGCTCTTATGCATTGCCATGGTAAAGCACGGATTGTGCCAGATCCCGGAAACGAACTAACAGGCACTTACGTTCGAAAACGTGCACCGCATTCGCGCATGCGCGCGCAAACCGCATTCGTTTGGTGCAAGGCATGGTCATACCGTCAAGTATTGGCGAACCAATCCTTCGTCCAGATCATCCATCGCGCCTTGCGCCACAGCGCGGCCGCGATCCAGGATAGTGAACCGGTCGCCGATGCGGCGCGCGAAAGGTAGTTTTTGTTCAACCAACAATACCGTCAGGCCACTCTCTTGGTTGAGCTTCAGGATGACATCGCCGATTTGCTGCACGATGTTGGGTTGAATCCCTTCGGTCGGCTCATCGAGGATCAGCAACCTGGGATCGAGCACCAAGGCGCGGCCGATCGCCAACTGCTGTTGCTGCCCCCCGGAAAGATCGCCTCCGCGTCGCTGGCGCATTTCGTACAGCACCGGAAAAAGTTCGTAGATCTTCTCGGGGATCTTGCGCGTCCTGTCTCGCCGCGCTGACAGGCCGATCTTGAGATTTTCCTCCACAGTGAGCTGTGCAAAGATCTCGCGACCTTGCGGCACATAACCGATACCGATGCGCGCGCGTTGTTCGGGGCTTAGTTGCTCCAGGTTGTGCGTTTCGTCGAAACGCATGCTTCCGCCACGCACCGGCAGCAGCCCCATGATCGCCTTGAGCAACGTCGTCTTGCCCACGCCGTTGCGGCCCATCAGGCATACGCAGGCGCCGCGGGGTAGTTCGAAGTCGATATCCCAAAGGGCATGGCTTTCGCCGTAATATTGATTGAGCCCCTCGATCTTCAACATACCGCCTCTCCCAGGTACACCTCGATGACACGCGGATCGTTCTGCACCTGATCCATCGAACCCTCTGCCAGCACATGTCCCTCGTGCAACACGGTCACAATTCGGGCAATCGACCGCACAAACTCCATATCGTGTTCGACCACGACCACCGAGTGCTTGCCCGCCAGGCTAGTCAGCAGTTCCGCGGTCCGCTCTGTCTCCTGATGGGTCATCCCGGCAATCGGCTCATCCACCAAAAGGACTCGCGGGTTCTGAATCACCAGCATACCGATCTCCAGCCACTGTTTCTGTCCGTGAGAAAGCCGGGCCGCGCGCAAATCACGCTCTTCCCGCAAATTGATAATGCCCAGCACTTCGTCGATATGATCGCGCTGCTCACCGCTGAGCGAAAAAAATAGGCTGGCCATGACACCCTTATCCGCCGCCATCGCCAGCTCAAGATTTTCGACCACCGTATGTTCAGGAAAAACGGTCGGCTTTTGGAACTTCCGTCCAATGCCAGCGGAGGCAATCTCATGTTCACTCATTTTGGTGAGATCCATGGTCTGACCGAAGTAGACCAACCCCGAATCAGGTCGTGTCTTACCGGTGATGATATCCATCATGGTAGTTTTACCGGCACCGTTGGGGCCGATGATGCAACGCAGCTCGCCGTCATCAATGGTGAGATTGAGATCTTTTATCGCCCTGAAGCCATCGAAACTGACGTTCACTCCTTCGAGATACAGGATCGGGCCATGGCTGACATCCACCTCGCCGGGACGTAGGAGACGTGTCATTAGCCCGCCTCCCCTCGGCCAGCTCGACGATTAGCCAGCGCATTCTCCTTGACCTGATCAAACAACCCGACCAGGCCCTTGGGCAAAAAAATCGTGACAATGATAAACAGAGCGCCAAGAAAGAAGAGCCAGACCTCGGGCGCAAACCCGGTAAAAAATGTTTTGGCGTAATTGACCACAACGGCGCCCAACACCGCGCCAAACAGCGAACCGCGTCCGCCAACGGCCACCCACACTACCAGCTCGATGGAATTGAGCGGAGAAAATTCGCTCGGATTAATAATGCCCACCTGCGGCACATACAAAGCCCCTGCAACACCGGCTAGAACCGCCGAAAACGTAAAGATCCAAAGCTTGTAGGACTCTACACGATAGCCGCAAAAGCGGGCGCGCGACTCGGCATCGCGAATAGCCACCACCACCCTGCCCATCTTGGACCGCACAATGAAGCTGGAGAGTAGATAACCGGCCGCCAGAACCGCGCAAGTGATGACAAATAAGGCGACACGCGTAGTGTCCTCATGCAAGGCGAAGCCGAGAATATCCTTAAAATCGGTTAATCCATTATTGCCGCCAAACCCCATCTCGTTGCGAAAAAAGGCCAGCATCAAGGCATAGGTCAACGCCTGGGTAATGATGGATAGATATACTCCAGTTACGCGTGATCGGAAGGCGAGATATCCGAAGACATAGGCCAGTATCCCCGGCACCAGCAAGACCATTACTATGGCAAACCAGAATTGGTCGAATCCATACCAATACCACGGCAGCGCCTCCCAGTTGAGGAACACCATAAAATCGGGAAGTTCGGGATGGCCATAGACGCCCCGCTCTCCGATCTGGCGCATCAAATACATGCCCATTGCGTAACCACCCAAGGCGAAAAACGCCGCATGCCCCAAGCTCAGAATTCCGCAATAACCCCAGACCAGATCAAGCGCGATTGCCAAAAGCGCAAAGCAGAGATACTTGCCGAGCAGCGTCACGGTATACGTGGAGAGATGAAGCGGCGCGCCCTCAGGTACCGCCAAATTGAGTATCGGCACCGCAATTGCCAGCGCCAGCAAGATCTGCAGCAAAATGCGCCCGCCCCGGTCGCTGCGATAGAGTCGAACCAAGATGCCGTCATATTGACTTGGAGAGGCGTTCATCTCAGCTCTCCACCGCACGCCCGCGCTGCGGGAACAGGCCGCGCGGCCGCTTTTGAATAAACAGAATGATCAGCACCAGCAGCAGTATCTTCGCCAACACCGCGCCTACCCACGGCTCCATCAGCTTGTTGAATACCCCAAGCGACATCGCCGCGACGAACGTGCCCCACAGATTGCCGACCCCCCCGAGCACGACCACCAGAAAACTGTCGATGATGTACGCCTGCCCCAAATTCGGTCCGACATTGGTCAGCTGACTCAGCGCCACACCTGCCACCCCAGCGATGCCTGAACCCAAACCGAAGGTCATGGCGTCGACCCACCCTGAACGCACACCCATAGCCTGCGCCATCTGACGATTTTGCGAAACTGCGCGCACCTTAAGGCCAAGCGCTGTGCGCTTGAGGATCAGCAACAACGCGGCGAACACGAACAAACTGAAGATGATGATATAGAGCCGATTGTATGTAAGCGACAGCGCCGGATTGATCTCCCAGGAGCCGCTCATCCAGGATGGCGTGGCCACCGAGCGGTTGAGGGGTGAAAAGATGGTGCGCACGGCCTGTTGTAAAATCAAACTGATCCCAAATGTCGCCAGCAGTGTTTCCAGAGGCCTGCCATATAGAAATCGAATCACGCCGCGTTCTATGCCAATGCCAACCAGTCCGGCAACGATAAAGGCCAACGGCACCGCGACAAACAGCGAATAGTCGATAGTATTTGGCATCAAAAGTTGTACGACATACGTGGTATAGGCGCCTATCATCATCAATTCGCCGTGCGCCATATTGATCACCCCCATGACACCGAAGGTAATGGCAAGTCCAATGGCCGACAGCAGCAACACCGAGCCGAGACTCAAACCGAAAAAGACAGTCTCAGCGGAGGAGTACAGATTAAGACGCCCTTCGATCTGCGCAATCGCGCGATTAGCCGCTTGACGAACCTCGCCATCGCCCTCATCTCGCACTTGCTTGAGGCGAGCGAGCGCTGCGGGCTCGAGCGAACCGGATAGTTTTGAAACTGCGCCAAGCTGCCGCGCCTTATCGCCCGAACCTGCTTCAACCAGCGCGATGGCGATTTCCATGAGTGAACGAATCTCGAAATCACTCTCCGCCGCAAGCAATACCCGCACCTGCTCTGCCTGCGTCTCATCCATGTTTCCTATCAACTCCTTGACCGCGGCTCGGCGTACCGTCCTATCATTGCTGTTCAAACTTAGTCGCGCAATTGCGGCACGCAACTGCTCGCGCAATGTATTGTTCAGCGTAAATTTCTTCAGCTCGCCTTTTCCAACGACACCTGCTTGCTCGCCAGTCAATGCATCGCGTATTACGACGCCTGTATCACTAACTGAACCTAAGACCGGACGACCGCCATCTTTTAAATAGTACAGATCGCCCGCGAGCATTGCCTTGAGCAAGGCCAATATTGCGTCATCTGACGAAGACCCCAGCTCCCCGATCAACGCCGCCTTGACATCGAATTCCGCATCACGCAACTCAGTCAGGAGTGTAGCGGCATCCCGCTGGGCATGGACACAGAACGGAAGCAGAAACAACACGCAAAAAATATATATCTTCGTTTGCATTCCACACATCCAGACCGCCCGATTAAGCACGAATGAAACCGTTAGGGGAAAAGCGGGAGGACAAAAGCGCCCTCCCGTGAGGTGTCCGTTACTTATAGTTCTGCCCGGAACACTTCTTGGTTTTGGTATTGTAATTACCGCACTTGAGATTAACCCAATCGGCGGCAATGTCCTTGCTTCCCGGCAAATAATCCGACCACGCATCACCAGCGACCAGTCCACTGGTCTTCCACACAGTTTCGAATTGACCGTCATCCTGAATCTCGCCGATCAAAACCGGTTTGGAGATATGGTGATTGGGCAGCATTTCCGCGACACCACCCGACAGGTTCGGGACCTTAACACCCACGATGGCGTCGATGACCTTATCCGGGTCCGTGCTCTTGGCTTTTTCGACCGCCTTCACCCACATATTGAAGCCAATGTAGTGCGCTTCCATCGGATCATTGGTGACGCGTTCTTTGTTCTTGATGAATGCATGCCATTTCTTGATGAACTCGTCGTTTTCCTTGGCTTCCACGCTCATGAAATAGTTCCAGGCGGCAAGGTGTCCGACCAGCGGCTTGGTATCGATGCCGGACAGTTCCTCCTCGCCCACCGAGAACGCAACTACAGGGATATCCGACGCCTTGATGCCTTGGTTGCCCAGCTCCTTGTAGAAAGGAACATTGGCGTCACCGTTGATCGTGGAAACCACAGCCGTCTTCTTGCCAGATGACCCGAATTTCTTGATATCGGAGACAATGCTCTGCCAGTCGGAATGGCCAAACGGCGTGTAGCTGATCATGATGTCCTTGTCGGACACGCCTTTAGCCTTCAGATACGCCTCGAGAATCTTGTTGGTCGTGCGCGGATAGACATAGTCGGTGCCCGCCAGCACCCAGCGCTGTACCTTGAGGTCGTTCATCAGATAATCAACCGCAGGAATCGCTTGCTGATTTGGGGATGCGCCGGTGTAAAAGACATTCCTAGAAGATTCCTCGCCTTCGTATTGCACGGGATAAAACAGCACACCGTTGAGTTCCTCGACCACCGGCAACACTGATTTGCGCGATACCGAAGTCCAGCAACCGAATATCGCCGCGACTTTGTCCTTGGTCAGAAGCCCGCGGGTTTTTTCGGCAAACAGCGGCCAATTGGAGGCGGGGTCGACGACGACCGCTTCGAGCTTCTTCCCAAGCAAGCCACCCGCCTTGTTCTGCTCCTCTATCAGCATCAGCATAGTGTCTTTCAGCGTGGTTTCGCTGATTGCCATGGTTCCAGAAAGCGAATGCAAAATTCCGACCTTGATAGTGTCGGAGGCCAACGCCATCTGCGCCGACACACTGAGCGCCGCGCCTGTCAACAACATAAAAAACTTTTTGGTGAATTTATGCTTCATCGTGTTTGTCTCCGTTAGTAAATGAGGATCAACCAGTCCAAAAGGCTGGTCAGCAATAGTCGTTGCGGGTCTAGACAAAGCCGGTCATCCATGACCGGCTTGCATCGTTTTACTTGAGATCGAACGTCTTCTTGTAGCTGGCCGCGAACAGCGGGTCTTCGTCGACCGGCGTGGTGTCTTCCATCGCCACGCTAATGGTAAACGTGAACTCATCCGTGGCGGCATAGCTCGCAGTGACGTGGCTGTAATCGTTGGCATCGCTTCCCATCCACTGCCCATAGGTGACATTGAATTTGTCGAAATTCGCGCCGAGCGTGTAATACACCCAGTCGTCGCTCGCACCCATATATTCATCATCCACCGAAATATAAGCAGCCGCCTTTACCGGTCCGAAGCCCGCGGCGACAACCAATTCGGAAAGATCGGTGTCGTCCAGCTTGCCATCCTCTGGATAGAGATAATGCCAGTACGAAATGTCATAGCTGAAATCGCCCGCCGATCCACCGTACCCCAGGTACAGGTCGGTTTCGGTGCCGCCGTTCTCGCTGGTGGTCCACACGCCAGCATAGAGTCCATTACCAGCCGCATAATCCAAGCCACCGCTGACCATGCCGCCGTCCGGGCTCAAGTTCTTGCCGCGCCAGAGATACATGTTGCTCACACCAATGTTGGCGCTTGTTTCGCCGCGCACGGTGGTGGGAATCGTAAGGGCACCAACCGACAAGGTTGAAAAGACAACTGCCGAGGTGATTATTTTTAACTGTCTCATCTAGTCTCTCCTGGGTTATTAACGCCAAATATCGATCCGTTTCCAGATCGGTATTTCGAGACTATCTAAAGCAGTTAGCGTGCCATATTTGAAATATTGTTAATACACAATCATTTGACGAACAACACGGCCAGTTATCCACCTAGTTAAATGGTAAAACGCACCAATTTATCTTGCGCGTGCACTATCAGAATGCACAGGAATAACTGAACTATCCGACAGGTTTAGAGACGCATTCACCATTCCTTCTTTTACTATGAACGAAACAATCTCTTTCAATCCCAACCCTATCTTGAGATTGCTAAAGACAAAGGGACGAGCGCCGCGCATTTTTTTTGCGTCGCGCTCCATCACTTCCAGTGATGCACCCACATACGGCGCCAAGTCGATCTTGTTGATCACCAGAAGATCAGATTTGGTGATGCCTGGACCACCCTTGCGCGGAATCTTGTCTCCCGCACTTACATCAATTACGTAGATAGTCAGGTCTGAGAGTTCAGGACTGAAGGTGGCACTAAGGTTGTCCCCACCGCTTTCGACAAACACAATATCCAAGTCGCGATAACGCTGGTGCAGCTCGTCGATTGCGGCGATGTTCATCGAGGCGTCCTCCCGAATGGCCGTGTGCGGACACCCTCCCGTTTCCACACCTATGATGCGCCGCGCCTCCAACGCGCCGTTGCGTTGCAGAAACTGAGAGTCCTCTTGGGTATAAATGTCATTGGTCACCACGGCCAGATTGTATTTGTCACGCATTGCCAGACACAGCGCGAGGGTCAGGGCCGTCTTTCCAGACCCTACGGGTCCGCCGATGCCTACCCGCAAAGTTTTGTTATGTTGCATGTATCTGTCCTCCGCTACATAAAAAGTTTTTCCAAACGATAGAACGAGCGATCAAGATCTAAACAAACGTGAATACTGCGTCTCGTGCAGCGCGCTAGCAATGGCCAGGCCTGGACAGATCATTCCGATCTCCTCATCGCGGCAAAGCATGGCGCTGTCGCGCCAGCGTGGAATGTCGCGCATCAAGCTGGACAATAGACGCTGACCAGCGGTCTGTCCCAACGGTATGGTCTTGATCGCCGCGGCGATTTGATTCTCACACCACGTCCACAGATAACCCTGCATGGCATCCGGTAGGGGAATCTCCCATTTGACGGATCCAAGTGCAAACATGAGAACGAAACTGCAATCACTGGAGTTTCTCCAGGAAGAAGCCTCCGCGATGCCGAGATCATGCAACAGTATCGCCAATGCCTTGCCAAGGTTGCGCGTCTCGGCAAGCAGCTCCCCGGATTCGCGCGCGGCGATGATATACTGGCTCCAATAACGCAACGCGGCTTGATCATCAACTTGCCAGGCATGATAGCAGCGCGCCAGCAACGGCAGATCAAGCTGCGCAAGCGAATGTTCCGCCACTCCTTTTATCCAGTCGAGACAGGTGGCTTGATCTCGCACCCAACCGGCTTCGATGGCGTACTCCAATCCTTGGGAGTATGCGAATGCGCCCACGGGCAGAGCCGGACTGATCAGTTGCCACAGACGCAATTGCGCCATCGCTCCGTTCTGCTCAGTCATGATGATGGCGATGCGCGCCGCCATAGGCTCCTGCCTCAGGCTCGAACGGAGCAAACTCCGACTTCACGTTTAGCCCCATGCGTTCCATCATTTCATCCAGGACATGGTCATGGAGGTAGCGCAGACCCGATGCGCTTATTTGCAAGGGAACATGGCGATTACCCAAGTGATAGGCGGCGCGCAACAGCAGCAGGTGATCGCCGCTGACGACACATGAAGTTTGTTCGGCCGCAGCCCTGATCTCCACAACCATCCCATCGGACGATCTCAGGCCGTTACCGCCGCGCAGGATCGTGCCGCGCGGCAGCAGCAGCCCTACTTCGCGGCCATCCTCCAACCTCGAGCGCAACCTTGATTTCTGCCGCAATTCAAACGGCAGCTTGAGCGCGCCATCCGTGTGATGCACATGATCCAGCAGTTCAGTAAAGATAATCACATTCGTCTGTCCCCAATGATTTTTACGGCGTTTTACCAATCAAAAAAGAAAATAGCGCTGCGCCATCGGCAACACGCGCGCCGGCTCGCATACGAGCAATTCACCGTCACAACGAACCTCGTAAGTCTGGGAGTCCACTTCGATATTCGGCTGATAGTCATTGAGCCGCATGTCGCGCTTGCTTAGTGTTCGGATTCCGCCCACGGCGGCGGTCTGCTTGCGCAATCCGAGCTTATCCGCGAGATTCGATCCCAGCGCAGCCTTGGAGAGAAACGTTAGACTAGTTGCATGGCGCGCTCCACCTAAGGCGCCGAACATGGTTCGGAAGTGCACTGGCTGTGGTGTGGGGATCGACGCGTTGGCATCCCCCATAGGCGCGGCGGCGATCATACCGCCCTTGATGATCAACGACGGCTTGACGGCGAAGAAGGCCGGCTTCCACAACACCAAATCTGCCAGCTTACCAGCTTCGATCGACCCGACATCGCGCACAATGCCGTGAGTGATGGCGGGATTAATGGTGTATTTTGCGATGTAGCGCTTGGCCCGGTAGTTGTCGTTGCGCGCGCTGTCCTGCGCCAGCGCTCCGCGCTGCATTTTCATCTTGTGCGCGGTCTGCCAGGTGCGCAGCACCACTTCGCCGACCCGACCCATGGCCTGGGAGTCCGAAGAGATCATGCTGAAGGCGCCGAGATCGTGCAGAATGTCCTCGGCCGCGATCGTCTCGCGTCGAATGCGCGATTCCGCAAAAGCGATATCCTCCGCGATATTGGGATCGAGGTGATGGCAAACCATCAGCATATCGAGGTGCTCGTCCACGGTGTTTATAGTGTATGGGCGCGTGGGATTAGTGCTCGATGGCAACACATTCGACGCACCGCACGCCTTGATGATATCGGGCGCGTGGCCTCCGCCCGCCCCCTCGGTGTGATAGGTGTGGATCACGCGATGCTTGAAGGCTGCGAGGGTATCTTCGACGAAACCTGACTCGTTGAGTGTATCGGTATGAATCGCCACCTGGACATCATACTTTTCTGCCGCGTTCAAACAGCAATCGATCGCCGTCGGCGTGGTTCCCCAATCCTCATGCAGCTTCAGACCGATCGCCCCGGCTTCGATTTGCTCGTCAAGCGCCGGTTGCAGACTGGCGTTGCCCTTGCCGAGAAAACCGACGTTCATCGGCAGATCATCAGCGGCTTGCAGCATACGGTGCAGATTCCAGGGACCCGGCGTGCAGGTCGTCGCATTGGTGCCGGTCGCCGGTCCGGTGCCGCCACCGATCATCGTGGTAATTCCGGACATCAGCGCCTCTTCCACCTGCTGCGGACAGATGAAGTGGATATGGGAATCGATCCCACCGGCGGTGAGGATCTGCCCTTCCCCGGCAATCACTTCGGTGCCGGGACCGATGACGATATCCACCCCTGGCTGGACATCGGGGTTGCCGGCCTTGCCGATCCCGACAATGCGCCCGCACTTAATGCCGACATCGGCCTTCACGATTCCCCAGTAGTCGAGGATCAACGCGTTGGTAATCACGAGATCCGCTACCTGTTCACCGATTCGCTGCGACTGCCCCATGCCGTCGCGGATCACCTTGCCGCCGCCGAACTTCACCTCGTCGCCATACACCGTGAAATCCTTTTCTACCTCGATCAGTAGATCGGTATCCGCCAGCCGTACACGGTCACCAACGGTGGGACCGAACATCTCGGCATATGCCTGCTTGCTGATAGTCGCCATCTACCCCTCCTTCCCTGCATCGAGCGGACCCATCACCTTGCCCTGGAAGCCAAAGACCATGCGCGCGCCGCCATAAGCGACCAGCTCGACCTCTCGACTTTGCCCGGGTTCAAAGCGCACGGCGGTGCCTGCCGGGATGTTCAAGCGAAATCCCCGAGTCATATCCCGATCGAAACGCAGCGCGTTGTTGGTCTCATAGAAGTGGTAATGCGAGCCAACTTGGATTGGTCGATCGCCGGTGTTGTCCACCCGCAGAATCAGCGTTTCGCGTCCAACATTCAGAGTGATCTCTCCATCATCGACAATCATCTCGCCTGGTATCATCGCACCCTCCTACACGATCGGCTGATGCACGGTGACCAGTTTGGTGCCGTCTGGGAATGTCGCCTCCACCTGCACCGCCTGAATCAACTCCGCCACACCGTCCATGACATCATCGCGACGCAGCAAAGTAGCGCCATAACCCATCAGATCCGCTACGCTACGCCCTTCGCGCGCCCCTTCCATGATGGCCGCGGAGATCAGCGCCACGGCCTCCGGATAATTCAGTTTCAGGCCACGAGCCTGACGCCGCTCCGCCACCAACGCGGCAGTGAAAATCAGCAATTTATCTTTCTCTCGAGGTGTCAGTTCCATGGTTGCTCCCATCACTATTTTTCAAATTTCGGTTCAATTGGCTGGTTACGTGCTCCAAATTCGCGGCGGACAAGCCGCACGCCCCAGTAGTAAGGGACGGATTGCTTGCCAGACGCGCTGAAAGCAATGCCGGGCCTGTGCGCCATGCCGGCCCAGATAGCGGCATACCAGCGCTTCATCGAGCAGCGTTACGCTGAGCAATCCACCTTCCAGCGCGGGCAGCGCGGCACGGGCAGCGCGCAGCACCCTCTCATCGGCATTGCTTGCCAGCAAGACACCAGTGACGCAGCACCCCGACATGCCCCATGGCGCGGAGACCAGGCCGCCGGAACCGGGCAACAGCTGACGCTCGATCAATACAGGCCGCCCACACCGGAACAGCGATAAGTGTTGGGACACGTAGCCATGCTCGAAACCTTCCCCGCATGCCGGTCGGCCAAGACACATAATTTCCCAGCCGATAAAACGCGCGCCCTCCGCCAACTCGATCCGGGTTCCCAGCGCGGCGTTGCACCCATTGAACAGAATAGTGTCCTGTGGCAACCATTCGAGAATGCCTCCTTCCGCCACAGTCAGATGCTGACGCTGGCTGGCCACTGCACCAGTGGAGCGATAATACTTTCCAGACGCGGGAGTGGTGATTAGCGCATGCCCGCCGGTTTCCACCATAACGATAATCTCCAGCGCATCACCGCCCACTACCCCGCCTGGTGGATGAAGCAAATACACATGGCAGGGTGCACCCTCGGGATAAAATGGTCTTTGGACCGACAACGGCCCATGGAATCTGCGGCGCGACAGCACGCTGCGCTGCGCATCGGCGCGGAACGTCAGTTCAATACATCCGCGCCACCCATTTTGCGTTTGAGCGGCATGCATCAATACATCCCCGCAAGGTGTAGGCCCAGGGCAAGCGCGGACAGCGCCACAATAGCGCGAAGCGCGCGCGCCGCTTGTGTCCCACGAGAAGCCAGTTTGTCGTAGACGCGACTGAGCAGTCCTCCGAATATCAGCATTGAACCCAATACTCCAACGCAAAACAGCAGCAGATACGCCAATGCCAGCATCGGCGACGATGAACTTGCAAGCGGGAGCAAGACCAACAGCGGCGCGGCGCCGGCCGCGCCATGCAGCATGCCGACGAGCAACGCGCCATGGCCGTGCGCATGCCGCGGCGATGCGTGCGAGGAATGCGCGTCATCGCGATGACGGTGCCAATGCGCATGGCCCGGCGAGGCGTCATGCTGATGAAAATGGATATGGGCACGCTGGCGCGAAAGATCCCAAAACACCCACAGGCCGATCAGCACAAGCACCACGGCCACGGCGGATTCCGCCAACGCCGATAACCGATCTGGGATTGTCATTCCCAGTAGAATGACCGCGCATCCGATCAGCAGCATGGTCGCGCCGTGCCCGAGCCCCCAGCGCAAACAGAAGCGTAGACACTGCGCAGCCCTGCTCTGTGTCGCCGCCAGTCCACTGACCGCCATAACGTGGTCGGCGTCAAGTGCATGCAGCATGCCCAATGCGAAGGCCAGCGCCAAAACCGAAACCGTGTCCATGAAGAGTGCCCATGATTGTTCGACCTAATAGACGAGTGCAACACGTGTGCCACTACAAAAGATGTGCAAAAACGCGCGCTTAGTGAAGGCAGCGCAGACTGCTTGCACCATTCGCGATCAAGTATTGCGGACGCATGCACCTCGTTAGCGCACTGACAACCGCTTGTTGCGTTCACCTTGCGCCGCGACGTGTATACCAACAGCAGGCTTGCAACCGGGAAGCGCCCTGGTCCAATTCTTGCCCCAAAGGTATGTAACGCTTAACGGTGTCGAAGTATGGATGAGTACTCGCTTGGATTTGATCCGCATGATCCTGGCTTTGAGCAGAGGACCAGCATCAACGTCAAAGACTTTGCCGCCACCCGCGCGCATCCGCCCTCTCCGGACAAGTGCCGCAGCTGCGGCCTGTGCGTGGCGCATTGCCCTACTTACAAGATAAACGCGCAGGAGAACCAGTCGCCGCGCGGGCGGATACGCTTGATCCATCGAGTGTTGCATGACGGTGCTGCATTGTCAGACGAGGAGGCTGTCGCGCTGCACCAATCAATGCACACTGTGTCGCGCATGCGAAAAGGTGTGCCCTTCAAAAATGGGATACGGGGAGCTGTATGACAGCGTACACGCTAGACTGGCTGAAACCTCGCGCCTTCATACGCCGTTCATCATCCGACTGCTGCGCGACCAGTTAGCGATAAAACCCTGGCTTCAAGTCGTCGCACGCTCGGCGCTCCGGCTGTACCAGGCACGCGGCATTCGTCGACTGATGTGCAAGCATGGCCTTCTTAGCGACGCGCTGGTGCCAGACCGCCGGAGCGGGCGACCACTGCGCGCTTGCCATGACTCGAAAACCGAAGCACGCTGCGGGAAAGTGGCGTTGTTCACCGCATGTCTCTCCAATCTTGTGGACAACCAAATCCACCCGTGCAACTGCGTTTAAATAAATGCCATTCGGCCCTTTTAATTCCGGCGCAGGGGCTAGGCGCCACAACGCCAGACAGCAATAGACGCCGTTTCATGTTGCATTATTTGCGACGTGGTCACTTGAACAGTTCCGCATACCATTTCACTGTTTCATTGAGACCGTCGCGCAGCGGCACGACCGGCCGCCATCCCGTTACCGCTGTAATCCGCCCAATGTCGGCTTGCAAATGCATGACCTGATCGGGACGGTAGTCGATCTGGCCGAAGCCGAGCGGCAGGGTCGGATCGACAGCGTCGCGGATCATCCCAATCGTATCGGCCAACCGCGGTGCATCGCCGCTGCCGAGATTGAAGATACCGGTCGCCTGCTCGTTCAACAGCACGGCGGCGAAGCCGGCCGCCGCGTCCCGGACATGCAGGAAATCCCATTTCTGCTCACCCTTGGTGAGCAGGGGGCATTCTCCCGCCAGCAGGGTGCGAATGAGCGACGGGATCATCCAGTGTTCATGATCGCGCGGCCCATAGGTGGAGAAAATCCGCAGCCAAGCGAAGCGCATCTCATTGAGACCACACCAGGTCTCCGTCACGCGGCAGGCCGCCAACTTGGCGTGGCCGTAAAGCGTGGTCGGCGCCGCGGGATCATCCTCCCGGCAAAGCCGATTGATCGGACCATATTCGGCCTGCGACCCGGCACCAACGAAGTGCCGCGCCCCCCATTCCCGTGCGGCGGCTGCCAGCCGCAGCGTGGCCGGAACATTGTCGACCTGCGACACCTCGTTGCGGGCGCTGCCTGCCACTCCCAGCCAGGCCATATGCAACAGAGCGTCAGGCGCAAATTGCCGGGCCGCCTCATGCCACTCCATGCCCGCCATCAGATCGCCCTTAATCAGGGTGAGTTTGCCCTCCAGCCCGCTGAGGCGTTCCGGCAGGGTAGCGCCGCGCTGCAGCACGGCGACCGCCAGACCCTGCCCGACCATAGTCCGCGCGACAAAAGAGCCGAGAAAACCGCCAGCACCGGCGATGAGAATACGCTCGATGCTCATGCCGACCTCGTCCGCAGGTTGGCAGATGTTCCAGCAATGCGCGATATCAGCATCAAAACGCCCCCCGAGCCGCCCGGTTGGGCGGGATCGCTGAAGCACAAACGGTGCTGCACCTTTGCCAGCGTGATGCGCAGGAATCAAAAAGTTGGCCACGCAGAAGACCGCGGCCACCAGGACAGAGAATAAGAATTTGAAACGCCATTCTTGAGGATAAGGAGGATAAGAATTTCGGGCCTTCAGGAAATCGTGTGGGTGAACTCAGCGGTTCGATCGGCCTGAGAGTCGCGCAGGTACTGGGTTTCAGCCATTTCATTTTGGTCTCCGAATCGGCATGATTTTCTAATGGCTAAATTCGACAAAGCGAATGGGTCTTGCGGACGCGGACCGGTTCACTAGTTTCCGCCCCCTGGAGCCAGTATGCGGCGTGTTTGGTGATCCTCTTGCCGGGTCATCCGGCTCATGCGGCGTTCAGGACGAGCGTACGGGTTACGCTGCGAGGATTTCTTGAAGACCCGGAATTTTAACTACCATTTTTCGCAAATGGCCCACGGTTAAGGTACCGCCATGCAAGTATAGAAATTATAAACGGCATCTTCCCTTTACATCGTAAGAGTAGACCAACCCATCGCGATTGCCACCGCAGGCAAAGAGGAAGTCTCAACCAGACATTGGAACGAGGAAAATCGGTGGATGATTGAATCTCTGTGATTTCATACACCTCTTAGTGACACCCGATACTAGGATGAAGGGGGCAGAGCCCTTTGCAGAGGTCTGTGACAAGAACCGGACGTTCTCCTGACACGCGGAGGTCCATAATGTGGTTTGCTCATTTTTTTCCATTGTTATCGGACGCGCACCCGCGTATGCCTGCATCAACATGTACAATATATGTACACTTATAACAAACCCCCCGCCCCAGAAGACCACATACGACATATGTCGATAATATAAGCTTAAAATTGGTGATTTATCTTTAATTTGGCAGCGCCTTGACAGCCCGCCTTTTTGTTGTATAACTATTGTATATGTATTTGGTTGTCAAATACCTATTGCTGCATTTACATCGAACCTTCCAGGGACCGTCGATAGTGATGTGCAGATGATCAGCGGTCCTAATTACTTGCCACATCAACCGAGGAGCACCCAAATGAAACGATTAATCATGCTCGCGCTACTCAGCGCTATGGTTGTCATCTTAGCGGGCTGCAATGATGACGATCCTACCGCACAGGTGCGCGTGGTCCATGCCTCACCCGATGCCCCCAATGTTGACGTGTTGGTCAACAATAACGTCGAGCTGAGCGATGTGCCGTTTAAAGGCGTCAGCCGCTACCTCAGTGTGGATTTAGGAGATGATCCGAATTTCAAGATCAACGCCGCGGGCACCTCAACCACCGTAATAAGCAACACACTTCGTCTTGAAGAGGGAAAGCAATACACACTGCTCGCCGCAAACACTCTGTCGAATATCGAACCGCTGCTACTCTCCGATGAAACCTTGAGCCCCGCTTCCGGATCTTTCAAGGTGCGCATACTGCACGCCTCCCCCTCCGCCCCCGTGGTGGATGTGTATGTCACAGCCTCGGGTGACGATATTGCGACGATCTCGCCCACCCTATCCGACGTGTCGTTCAAGGACTATTCCGATTATCTGGAGATCCCCGCAGGGGACTACCGGGTCCGCGTCACCGGCGCAGGCAGCAAGACCCCTGTCTATGATTCAGGTACCGTGGCGCTGGGCGCCGGTGTCACCTACACCATCGTCGCCGTCACCACGACCACCGGGCTTTCTCCCATCAGCCTCTTGGTATTGACAGGCGACAACAGCAACCCCTCGATAGAGATCGCCGATACTCGCGCCCAGATCCGTGCGGTGCACGCCGCCTACGACGCCCCAGCAGTTGATGTACTCGTGGATAATGTCGAGGCACTGGGTGATGTTCCCTTTAAGGCCGCATCCGGCTATCTGGAGGTGCTCTCAGGCGCCCGGAATTTCAAGATCAACGCCGCCAACACTTCCAACACCGTTATCCAGGCCACACCTACCCTGGAGCGCGGACTCGACTACACACTCATTGCAGTCGGCTCACTGACATCGGGCACCCTGGAACCCCTGCTGGCCGTGGATGACAACAGCGCACCCGCAAGCGGCAAGGCCAAGGTGAGGGTTATTCACGCCTCGCCGGACGCTCCAGCCGTGGATATCTATGTGGACAACGCTAAGGCGCTAAGCAACGTGCCCTATAAGGCGATCTCCGATTATCTGGAGGTTGCCGCCGGTCAAGCCAATATTCAGGTCTTCGCGACCGGCACCACCACCTCGCCGGTCATCGATGCAACCGTGACCCTGGCGGACGGAACCATCTACACGATTATTGCCATGAACCAACTCCCAGCCATCGAACCAGTGGTGCTGGAAGACAATTAATCTCAATCCCGTAAGCGAGGCAGACGCCTCGCTTACGTTTTATTGAGCACAACAATCACGGCAGCCATCATGAAACGAAGTAATCGATCTCAGTATGCACCACTCGGTACACAAGGTTTTGGTGCAACATTGTTATTGTTGACATTACTGAACTTGAGCTTTCATGCGAAGGCGAATGAAACATCACGCTCGAGTGTCGACATAGAAACCGGCGCGGTCTGGCAACGTTACAACGATGTACAGATTCCAGGGGATAGCGGCACTCGTTTTTCCCTATCCGATTTGGCTGGCAACGGCCCGTTTTCATTCATGCGAGTTGAATTACTCTATCACGTCGATGATCGGCAACAGTTGCGATTTCTGCTAGCACCTCTTGAGTACACCGAGAGTGGCGTACTCGAAAAAGACGTATTTTTTGAGGATCGAACCTTCTCAGCCGGAGTGATGACTGAGGCGAACTACAAATTCAACTCCTATCGTGCGAGCTACCGTTACCTTTTTTATGATGGCCCCAAATGGCGGTGGCATATAGGTGGAACGCTGAAGATCCGCGACGCCCGAATTGCGTTGAAACAGCAAGGCGCATCTTCCAGTAGTGATAATGTAGGGGTCGTGCCGCTCTTAAATCTGTACGGCAACTATCGATTCGCCAATCAATGGCGACTGATTATCGATTTCGACGGATTGGCAAGCCCTCAGGGGAGGGCCATCGATCTGGCTCTTAAACTGAATTACCACATCAACCAACACTTCTATCTCGGCGGCGGAATCCGCATTCTGGAAGGTGGTGCCGACAACGACAGGGTCTATAATTTTGCTCAGTTCAATTATGCGCTGATCTCGGCAGGCTACTTTTTCTAAAGGCCGGTTTCCGTCGGGCTTGCGACCAACCACGTGACGTGAAGACAGGTCGATGAAGACGGCCGGAAAGCGCCATCCCTGCTGGATCGACAGACCGCCGATGTCCGTCGTCCACGCCTAGCCGGGCATCTCCAGTTTATTTTCATGATTCACTCCTTAGTTTCAGTCGAAATGTTTGAAATAAAGGGGACGTGCCTTTTTCCATCGTGACGCTCAGATCCTGGAAATCTGCGCCACGAGATAGCGTTCAATCTTCTTCTCCCCCGCGCTGGCCGAGACATACACAATGGCGTCATCCTCGCGCTTGATCTCGCCGTCCGGGGCAATGAATTTATGCCAGCCAGTGGTGGCCCGTTCCGGCAGACGCTCGATGAGCGTGGTCATCTGGCCCTTCTTCACCTTGAGCGCGGTCAGCGGCAAGCGTTCAACCTTGCCGGTCTTGAGTTCTTCTTTGGCGGGCGGTTCGCCGAGGGTGTGGTCGAGGCTTTGGGCGATGACGCTGACGTCCACGGTCTTGTCGCCCACGCTGCTGATGGCGATGGTGACATTACCCAGGCTGAAGACGAGGCTGGCGACGCGCGTGCTGCCCGGCTCCTGGCCGACATAGTTGATATCGCCGACCGCGGCGAGCTTGCCGGTGCCGCGGGGAAGGTCGGGACGCATGCTGTGGCGCAGTTGTTCGTGCAGTTGATATTGGGCGGCGCGCCAGTCGTCGGCCTCGGCGATGCCGATGCGCACCAGTTCCTGGCCGTCACTGCCCTTCCTTTCCCACAGGTAGACGGTCTCGTGGTGTCCCGGTGCGTGCTCCATGGGCACGACGTTGATGAGTTCCCAGCCGCGCAGTTCGTCGCCGCTCATGCGGTAGTTGTAGTTGTAGAGGCGGCGCCCGCGGGTGGTAGCGTCGGCCCAGGCTTGGAGATCGTAGGGGGTGTCCATGGCGCGCGTCCTAGAGGATGGGGCGACGCTTGCGCGTCGTCGCCGGTTGCGGTTGGCAGGCGGCGCAGCCGCTCGCGGTGGGCGGACAGAGCCGCAGCCGGTAGTTCATGGTGGTGCAGTCGCCGAAGAGCATGTTGGTGGGCAGCAACGGGATGTGCTGCGTATCGGCGGCGGTGGGATCGGCGTCGCCATCGACCTTGAGGCAGCCGTCGAACAGCCTATCGTTCTGGGTGCACGCCCCCTTCCACGCCACCTCGTGATAACTGAAGCCGCCATTGAAGGGCACGGCCCAGATGTTATAGCCGATGGCGATGATGGGGTTGAGGTCGAAGCCCCAGCCACCATTCATCCGTGACTGCCACAGGTCGCAGCCGAGGAGATTGGCGAGCGTCGAGACGGTGTTGGCGCTGTCGGTGCAGTTGACCTTGCCGCCCAGGCCGGGGCCGCCATTGAGTCGGTCGAGCATCTGGGTGAGCTGGTAGCTGACATAACCATAGAAGGTCTGGCCCCACACGGTGTCGTAGGAAACCCGTCCACATCCGTTGTAGCGCTCGGTGATGCGCGCAGCGGCGGTGTCACGATCGGTGGCGCCGCTCGCCCAGGTGCAGGCGATCTCGAGGGCATCGGTCCAGGGCAGGGAGGTGCTGCCCGGCGTCTGTACCCACGGCAAGGTGGGCGCGCGTAGGATCACGAACAGGCGATGGTGGGTGAGTATCAGTTCGCGCCAGGGATCGGTGCTCTGGCGCCGCCACTGCCAGCGCCACAGGATGTTGTAGGCGTTGACGCCGTGGGCATGAAAGCTGGGGTGGGTGAGAGGGAAGGTCTCCAGGCCCGAGAGGCCGGCGCTGTCGAAGCTGATCCATTTCTCCCCAACCGGCCCCAGGCGTCCGCCGCCGATGGCGCGCACATAGGCCCCGCTCAGGCCGTTGGCCTTGAGGCGCACGCGGATGCCCAGAGGATTGCCTTGCGTTTCGTTGATCGCGTAGGCGGCGGGCGAGTCGGCATAGGTATGGGAGATGCCCTTGCGCCAGGCGGGCGACGGCGCGGCGGTGGTGGCGTTCTTGCGGAGGTTGAGGGCGTCATGCGTGAACGCGCCGTCGTGATAGTTGAACTCGATGGTCGAGATCTCGTGGACCGTGGTGGTGAACGCGTACAACAGGTCGTTGAACTTGTCCGGGCCGAGACCGTTGATGTGGCTGAGTTGGGTGAGGCTGGTGTAGCTGCCGAGGCTGGCGCGCTTGGTGAGGATGCGTTGCGCAACCGTGATGCCGATGTCGTAGTCGCGGATCTGATCGCCCCAGCCGTAAGCCGGATCATCGGCGATGGGCCCCTCCACCGGCTCCAACCCGGCGAGCGCGGCGGCATGGGGTACCGTATTGAGAAACTCAAGAATGATGGACTGGGTCGCAGCGGTGGTGCCTGCGGAGGCGAGTTTGGCGAGGATGTATGAGGAAGTGAGGCCGGCCATGGTCTTGCTGCTCGTGTCCAGAATGAAGTGTTGCTCTTATAAATCAAGACTAGACCCTGCACCCGCGATAGCAAGGTGCGCACGCCGATATCCAATGTGAAAAATTACGGGGCCTTCACCATGTCCGTCACAAGTAGAGCAGGATCGCGAAGTAGTGGCTCACGCTGCCGGCGAGCACGAACAGATGCCAGATCCCGTGGCACCAGGGGTACCAGCGGTCGAGGAGAAAGAACACCACGCCTGAGGTGTAGAAAATTCCACCGATCAGCAACCAGCGAAAGCCCGCCGGCGGCAGTGCGGCGATGATCGAATCCAAGGCGAAGACACAGGACCAGCCCATGACGAGGTAAAGAATGATGGGCACCACTCGGGGTCCCTTGCGCGGCAGTGCGTCCAGCACGATGCCGAATAGCGCCAGCCCCCAGATCGCGCCAAACATCCACCAGCCCAAGGCGCCCTTGAGTGCAACGAGCGTAAAAGGGGTGTAGGTCCCCGCGATCAGCAGGTAGATGGCCTGGTGGTCCAGCACATGGAATGTTCGTTTAACCGGGCCGTCCAGGCTGTGATACAGGGTAGAGACGAGATAGAGCAGGAACAGGGTAAGCCCGTAGATGCTGTAACTGATGATCTTGCGGGTGTCCCCGTCCATGGCGGCAAATGTTACGAGCACCACGCTACCTGCCAGCGCGAAAACCGCGCCGATCAGGTGACTGATGCTGTTGAGTCGTTCCCCTTTGTACATGTGCTTTATTCTACACCCATCGTGATGCGGAGCTGTGGCGGCCGCAGGGACGCGGGCTAGGTGCGCCGGCCGGGCGGGCTCAACACCCGCCCTGCGTCGCAGGGGGCATTTCCTGAATATTGTGGCCTACACCACCACCGCAAACCACAGCGGCAAGGTGATGAGGCTGAGCGCGGTGCTCAGCGTGACCGCGGTGACATAGAGCCTGGTGTCGAGGTTGTAGCGGTCGCAGAGCACCATGCCGAGGATCATGCTTGGCATGGCGGCCTCCAACACGACCGCCGCGAGCACCCGGTCGTCGATACCCAGCATGGTGCCGGCCCACCAGGCGTAGAGCGGCATGATCAGCAGCTGGATCAGGAAGGCGGGCAGCATCAGCGGCAGTTGACTCAGCTTGAACGAGGTCCAGCACAGGCCCATGCCCAAGGCGATCAGCATCAGCGGCACCACCGCCCCGCCGAGCATCTGCAACCAGTCGTGCAGCATCGCGGGCATCGGCATGTCGGCCAGGTTCAACGTGAGGGCGATGACCGCCGCCCACAGGGGTGGTACCTTGAGCAGGGCGATCAGGGCGTGCTCCTCGCGCGCCTGGCCGCCATAGCGGCTGGCCAGCCACACGCCGAGCGACAGCAGGATCGGCGTGCAGGCGAACAGATCGTATTGAATGGCGACGGTGCGCGCCCACGGTCCCAGGGTGTTCTCCAGCACGGGCAGGCCGAGATAGGTGGCGTTGGGAAAGGCCGCCGCCAAGACCAGGGCGCCGGCCATGAAGGCGGGGGTGCCGAGCCAGCGGTAGACCACCATGGCCAATCCCAGTGAGACAAGGATGGCGGTGGCCGCCACCAGCGCGATCTTGATCACCGAGACATCGAGCGGCGCCTGCCACAGCACCAGCAGCACCAGGGCGGGCAGGAGGATGACGTAGACCAGCCCGGTGAGGGAGCGGCGCACGATGTCGACCGCCAGCCCGAAAGGCTGTTTGACGCGCCAGAACACACCACAGGCGATCAAGGCGACCATCTGCCCCAAAACCTCGTACATGCATTCCTCCTGTGGCCGATCCGGCGGCGTGTCATTATAGGTGTGAGCGCAATCGCAGACAACCGAGGGCAGTGCGGCAAGAATTTGATTCCTTGCGGTTTTGCAGTTCAGGAACAAAATCCGACGCTTCCTATAGAAAAGCGCACCCTCGCCGCTAATACTTAGGTGGAGGCATCTGACTTTTTTATGACGTGCGCGCATGGTGCACTTCGATTCGATTTCGGCGTGAGACGCGAAAGGGTAGCGTGGTGGGTCTTAAGGCATATCTGGGCAAGCGGCTGGCGCATTGGCTGAACAAGGAGGTTCAGGCCGCGGATACCCCTTTGTGCGATTTCAACCGCCTCGCACTCGAGATCCGCCCCTGCGATGTCCTGCTGGTGGAGGGCCGCACCCGTGTATCTCAGGTCATCAAGACCATCACCCAGAGCATCTGGACGCACTCGGCCCTGTACATCGGCCGTCTGGACGACATCCACGATCTGGCGCTGCGCGCGCGCATCCTCGAAGCCTATCGCGGCGATCCCCACGAGCCGATGCTGATCGACCCCTTGCTGGGCGAGGGCACCATCATCTCCCCGCTCAGCAAATACCAGGACCATCATCTGCGCATCTGTCGCCCCAAGGGATTGTCCCCGAGCGACGTACCGCTGGTGATCACGCACGCCATCGATCACCTCGGGCTCAAGTACGACCTGCGCCAATTGCTGGATCTGGCGCGCTTCATGTTCCCCTACAGCATCCTGCCGCGGCGCTGGCGTTCGACCCTGTTCCAGCATCAGCCGGGCATCCCCACCAAGACGGTCTGCTCGACCATGATCGCCTCGGCCTTCAGTTCCGTGCGCTATCCGATCCGTCCGGTGATGCATTACGACGAAGACGGCAGCCTGAAGATGTACCACCGCAATACCCGGCTCTACGTGCCGAGCGACTTCGACACCTCCCCCTATTTCGACATCATCAAATATCCGATGCTCGGGCCCGATGAACTCGCCCTCTATCGCCAGCTGCCGTGGGATGAAAGCGGCGCGATCTGCAATACCCGTGGCGATTGCTTCATCCCCGAGGCGGAATCCAAGCGCGCACAACGCCGCGTGGCCGAAAGTTAAGGACCTAACAACACCAACCAAGAGATGTGATCATGAGTAGTCTTATCGCCATCCTCATCCTGCTCGCCACCTTGTGGACACTCGCCTATCAGCGCGTCAGCCTGCTCACAAGCACCTTGATTATCGGCGTCGAGCTGATCCTGTTCAGCTGGTATGGCGGCCCGCTCATTTTGCTCGGCCTGCTCTGGGCCGGCTTCCTGGTGACGGCCGCGATCCTCAACCTCATCTCGCTGCGGCGGGCCTTGATCAGCGACCGGGTGCTCGCCCTGTTCAAGCGCATCATGCCGCCGATCAGCCAGACCGAGCAGGAGGCCATCGATGCCGGCACGGTGTGGTGGGACGGCGATCTGTTCAGCGGCAACCCCGACTGGCAGAAGCTGCTGCAAGTGCCCAAGCCCAAGCTCACCCCGGAAGAACAGGCATTCATCGACGGCCCGGTGAGCGAGCTCTGCGCCATGCTCGATGACTGGAAGATCACCCACGAACACAAGGATCTGCCGCCCGAGGTCTGGCAGTTCATCAAGGACAAGGGCTTCTTCGGCATGATCATCCCGAAGCAATACGGCGGCCTGGAATTCTCGGCCCTGGCCCACTCCAGCGTGGTGCATATGATCGCCAGCCGCTCGATCACCGCCGCGGTCACCGTGATGGTGCCCAATTCGCTCGGCCCCGCCGAACTGCTGCTGCATTACGGCACCTACAGCCAGAAGAGCCACTACCTGCCGCGCCTGGCCAAAGGCCTCGAAGTCCCCTGCTTCGCGCTGACCGGCCCCGAGGCCGGGTCGGATGCCGGGGCCATGCCCGATACCGGCGTGGTCTGCCGTGGGCTGTTCGAGGGCAAGGAGATCGTCGGTATCCGCCTCAACTGGAACAAGCGCTACATCACCCTCGGCCCGGTGGCCACGGTGCTGGGGCTGGCCTTCAAGCTCTATGATCCGGAGGGTCTGCTCGGCGAGAAGAAATCCCTTGGCATCACCTGCGCGCTGATCCCGACCAACACGCCGGGCGTGACCATCGGCCAGCGCCATTATCCGCTCAACATGGTCTTCATGAACGGCCCGAACCAGGGCAAGGACGTGTTCATCCCGCTCGACTGGATCATCGGCGGCCCGAGCATGGCCGGCCAAGGCTGGCGCATGTTGATGGAGTCGCTGGCGGCGGGCCGCTCGATTTCGCTGCCGGCGCTGTCCACTGGCGCGGGCAAGCTCGCCAGCCGCGGCATCGGCGCCTACGCGCGCATCCGCCAGCAGTTCAAGACCCCGATCGGCATGTTCGACGGCGTGGAAGAGGCGCTCACCCGCATCGCCGGGCTGACCTACATGCTGGAGTCCGCCCGCACCCTCACCACCCAGGCGGTGGATCTCGGGGAAAAACCGGCGGTGATCTCGGCGATCGCCAAGTACAACATGACCGAGGCGATGCGCCAGATCATCAACGACGCCATGGACGTGCAGGGCGGCGCGGCCATCTGCATGGGCCCGCGCAACATCCTGGCCCGCGCCTATCAGGCCATCCCCATCAGCATCACGGTGGAAGGCGCGAACATCCTCACCCGCACCATGATCACCTTCGGCCAGGGCGCGATCCGCTGCCACCCGTATGTGCTGCGCGAGATCCAATCCAGCCATGACGACAACGGCGAGGCCTTCGACGAGGCGCTGTTCGGCCACATCGGCTTCACCATGGGCAACGCCGCCCGCGCCCTGTTCCAGGGCGTGACCGGCGCCAGCTTCGCCAGTTCCCCCATCGTCGCGGGACCCGAGCGTTACTATTACCAGCAGCTCGGCCGCATGAGCGCCGCCTTCGCCTTCACCGCCGACATGGCGATGCTGGTGCTGGGCGGCTCGCTCAAGCGCCGCGAGAAGCTCTCCGGGCGGCTCGCCGATGCGCTGAGCCAACTCTATCTGGCCTCGGCCGTGCTCAAGCGCTACCACGACGACAGCCGCCAGGCCGGCGACCTGCCCTTGATGCAATGGTGCTGCGAAAACGCGCTGTACAAGATCCAAGCGAGTCTGGATGGTTTCCTGCGCAACTTCCCCAATCGCCCCGCCGCCTGGCTGGTCCGCCGCGTGATCTTCCCGCTGGGACTGCCGTATAAAGCGCCGGACGATCAGCTCGGCCACAAGGTCGCGCAAGTCATCATGACGCCATCCGATGCCCGCAACCGCCTCACCGCCGGCATCTATCTGCCCGAGGCCACCGATGAACCGCTGGGCCGGCTCGATGACGCCCTGCGCAAGGTGGTCGAGGCCGAGGTGGTCGAGAAGAAACTGAGCCGGCTGGTTAAGAGCGGCGTGGTCAAGGGCGCCAGCAAGGCCGATCAGGCCAAGGAGGCCGTCGGCATCGGACAGCTCACCGCCGAGGAGGCCAAGGTATTGCTCGAAGCCGCCGCGGCGCGCTGGGATGTGATACAAGTGGATGATTTCAGCAGCGCCGAAATCAACCATCAACCTCGCTAAGGAGAAGACGCGATGACAAAAACGACAACCCATATCGCACGACCGGTGTACGTGGTCGATGGCGCCCGCACCCCGTTCCTGAAGGCCAAGGGCAAGACCGGCCCGTTCGCCGCCGCCGACCTTGCCACCTACGCGGGCCGGGCCGTGCTGGCGCGCATGCCTTTTGCGCCGACCGACCTGGATGAGGTGATCCTCGGCTGCGTGATGCCGGGGCCTGACGAGGCCAACGTCGCCCGCGTTGCCGCGCTGCGGCTGGAGTGTCAAAAACGCGTGCCCGCCTGGACCGTGCAGCGCAACTGCGCCTCCGGCATGCAGGCCCTGGACTGCGCCGTGAGCAACATCGCCAGCGGCCGCTCGCAGCTCGTGCTGGCCGGCGGCGTGGAATCGATGAGCCATGCCCCGGTGCTGCTCAACGAAACCATGGTCAACTGGCTGGCCGATTTGAACGGCGCCAAGAGCTTCGGCCAGAAACTCAAGGTCTTCAGCCAGCTGCGCGGCAAGCATCTTACCCCCATCATCGGCCTGCTGCGCGGCCTGCGCGATCCCATCGTCGGCCTGTCGATGGGCCAGACCGCCGAGATCATCGCCCACCGCTTCGGCGTGACCCGCGCGCAGATGGACGAGTTCGCCGCGCAGAGCCACCAGCGCCTGGCCAAGGGGCAGGACGAGGGGCATCTCGATGAGATCGTCCCGATCTACGACACCAAGGGCAATGTCTATAAACACGACGACGGCCTGCGCCGCGACAGCGAACCGGCCAAGCTCGCCAAGCTCAAACCCGTGTTCGATCCCAAATTCGGCAAGGTCACCGCCGGCAACAGCGCGCAGATCACCGACGGCGCCGCGATGCTGATCCTGGCGAGCGAGGAGGCCGTGGCCCGATATTCGCTGCCGGTGCTCGGGCGCATCGTCGACTCGCAGTGGTCGGGACTGGAGCCGGAGGAGATGGGGCTCGGCCCCGCGCACGCCATGACCCCGATCATGCGTCGCCAGGGGCTGGGCGTGAGCGACATCGATTACTGGGAGATCAACGAGGCCTTCGCCGCGCAGGTGCTCGCCTGCCTCGCCGCCTGGGAGCACGCTGATTATTGCCGTGACCATCTCGGGCTCGATGCGCCGCTGGGGCGCATCCCGCACGAGCGGCTCAACGTCGACGGCGGCGGCGTGAGCCTCGGCCACCCGGTCGGGGCCAGCGGGGCGCGCATCGTCCTGCACCTGCTCAACGTCCTCAAGCGCACCAATACCAAACGCGGCATGGCCAGCCTGTGCATCGGCGGCGGCCAAGGCGGCGCGATGCTGGTCGAACGAATCTAGGAATCCGAGATATGAGCGAGAATAAAACCTACAAGCACTGGCGCCTGACCACCGATCAGGACAACATCCTCTGGCTCGAACTCGATCAGGCCGAGACCTCCACCAACGTGCTCTGCCGCCCCGTGGTCGAGGAACTCGACGCGGTGCTCGGCGAGATCGAAGCGCGCCGCCCGGCCGGCGTTGTCCTCCGTTCGGCCAAGCCAAACGGCTTCATCGCCGGGGCCGACATCAAGGAATTCACCACGCTCAAGGGCTATGACGAGGCCTACGCCATGGTGCGCCGCGCCCAGGGCGTGCTCGAGCGCCTTGAAGCGCTGCCCTGTCCGACGGTCGCCGTGATCCACGGTTTCTGCCTCGGCGGCGGCCTGGAGTTGGCGCTCGCCTGCCGCTACCGCATCGCCAACGACGACCCCAAGACCAAGCTCGGACTGCCCGAGGTCAACCTCGGCATCCATCCCGGCTTCGGCGGCACGGTACGCCTGCCGCCGCTGATCGGCGCGCCCGCGGCCATGGACATGATGCTCACCGGCCGCACCTTGAGCGCGCGCGAGTCCGCCAAGCGCGGGCTGATCGATCACGCCGTGCCGCAGCGCCATCTCGACACCGCCGCGCGCAAGCTGATTACGGAAAAACCGCCGCGTAAACGCCCCAAGGGCTGGCTCGCCTACAGCAACAGCACCCTGCTGCGCCCGCTGCTGGCCGCCACCATGCGCAAGCAGGTCGCCAAGAAGGCGCGCAAGGAGCACTATCCCGCCCCCTATGCCCTGATCGATCTCTGGGCCAAGCACGCCGGCGATCCGCGCGCGATGATGAAGGAGGAGGCCGCCTCGATCTCGCGCCTGGTGGTCGGCGCGGTGGCGCAGAACCTGGTGCGCGTGTTCTTCCTGCAAGAACAGCTCAAGGCCCAGGGCAGCAAGAGTGAGTTCAAGGCCAAGCGCGTGCACGTCATCGGCGGCGGCGTGATGGGCGGGGACATCGCCGCCTGGTGCGCGCTGCAAGGCCTCAAGGTCACGATCCAGGACCGCAAGCACGAGACGCTGGCGCGCGTCATCAAGAACGCCCACGGCCTCTACAAGAAAAAGCTGAAGGATCCGCGCCTGGTCACCGCCGCGCTCGACCGGCTGATCCCGGACATCCACGGCCACGGCCTGGCCGACGCCGACGTGATCATCGAGGCGATCTTCGAGAACATCGAGGCCAAGCAGACCTTGTTCCGGGAGGTCGAGGCCAAGGCCAGGCCGGATGCCGTCATCGCCACCAACACCTCCAGCATCCCGCTCGAGGTGCTGTGCACCGCGCTGCAAAAACCCGAGCGGCTCGTCGGCCTGCACTTCTTCAACCCGGTGGCCAAGATGCAGCTGGTGGAGATCGTTTACGGCAAACAGACCGCGGCCGATGAGATCCAACGCGCCGCCGCCTTCGCCAAGCAGATCAGCCGCCTGCCGCTGCCGGTGAAGAGCGCGCCCGGCTTCCTGGTCAACCGCGTGCTGATGCCCTATCTGCTGGAGGCCGTCACGCTGACCAGCGAAGGCATCTCACCGATGGCCATCGATCAGGCGGCGGTGAAATTCGGCATGCCGATGGGGCCGATCGAACTGGCCGACACCGTCGGACTGGACATCTGCCTGCACGTGGCCGAGATCCTCACCCGCGAACTGGGCGGGCAGGTGCCGGAAAAGCTGCGCAAGATGGTGGAAGGCGGCAAGCTCGGCCGCAAGAGCGGCGAGGGCTTCTATCGCTACGAGAAGGGCAAGATCGTCTATCCCACCGGCGGCGGCGATCACGCGCCGGCCGACCTCATCGAGCGCCTGATCATGCGCCTGGTCAACGAGTGCATGGCCTGTCTGCGTGAAGGGGTGGTGGAAAACGCCGAACTGCTCGACGCCGGGGTGATCTTCGGCACGGGATTCGCGCCGTTTCGCGGCGGCCCGATGCGCTACGCCCGCGACCGCGGCACTGCGCAGATCCAGCAGCAGCTCGCGGAACTCAAGCGCCTGCACGGCGAG
>CAZKZP010000005.1:65632-89669 GCA_964557295.1 uncultured Chromatiales bacterium
CGGCGAGCGCTTCGCGCCAGATGCCGGTTGGAATGCGCCAGCCTGAGGCCAGCGGGTATTCCCTACCCAAGAATCGGCGCAGCCGCTTCATGGGTAGGGTGCATCATCCGTCTTTTGTAGGAGCAAGCTTTAGCTTGCGATCAACCCTGTGACAGCGATCGCCACCTAAAGATGGCTCCTACAATGGAACGCGAATCCGTCTTTTGTAGGAGCAAGCTTTAGCTTGCGATCAACCCCACGACAAGCGATCGCCATCTAAAGATGGCTCCTACAGATGACCTGGCTTCATAATCCGCTGAGATACTCGGCCACGGCGAAGATGTCGACGATGTTCATCTGCTTGACCACGCCCGGCATCGGATTGGAGGCATCATCGCTGGCCTGGCCATTCTGAAAATCCGTCAGGCGCTTGATGAGATAGTTCTTGTTCTGACCCGCCAGCAGCGGCGAAGGCGGCGTGGCATCCGCGCGGCCCATGCCGCCTTCGCCGTGGCACTGCGCGCAACCGTACTTGGCAAACGCCTCCTTGCCCAGCGCCGCTGCCTCCGGCTTGGCCACCACGCCCTGCACGCGCGGCTTGGCGGCGAAATAGGCCGCCACCGTCTTCATCTCCTGCTCCGTGGTGAACTTCGAGGCCATCTGCTCCATGATGCCGTCAGGACGCTTGTGATCGCGGTACTGAGTCAATTGGCGCACGATGTAAGCCGCGTGCTGCCCGGCCAGTTTCGGGATCGCCGAGGTGTGACTCTCCCCATCCTTGCCATGGCAGAGGAAGCACACCTTGGCGCTTTCGGCGCCCTTGCCCTCTGCCGCCAGCGCCAGCGGCGCGGCCAACAGCAATACCAACGCAACCTGCATTCTCATTTGAGTCACTCCTCGGTGAATGTCCGCGCCCGTGCGGATCAGTTGCCATCCACGGCGATGCGTTCGACGAACATCACCTCATCGAAGGTGCGCTGATGCTTGCGGCTGAAGAAATTGTGCATCACCGTTCCGTTGCCATAGCGAATCCAGGCCTGCGGGGCGACCTCCGTGCGCGGCGCGGCCAGCCACAGCTTCTTGCCCTCGCCGGTGGAGACCTCCAGATAGGTATAGTCGTTACTCGGAATGACCTGCAACACCTGGCCTCGGTAGGTCAGTGGTTCGTTGTCCGGTAGCTCCATCGCCTGCTGGGCCTGGTCCACACTCGGATGCCCCGGCGGCGGCTCGGCCAACGCGGCACCGCAAAGCGTCAGCGACGCAAAGAAAACGATCTGAACGTTACGCATATCTCCCCCCATTAGTGAATGCCGATCTCCCGCCTCACGGCGCAAAGAACATAGCAGCGTTTTTACCCACGATCCGTGATCAGCACAACAATTAAATAGCGAAGAGGGCGTGAAAGCAATGATGGGGAGGGGTTTGGCCAAGCCCTTGGCCAGCCCCGCCGCCACAGGGAAGTCTCGAGAATATGTAGGAGCAAGCTTCAGCTTGCGATGATGCCGCAGCGCCCATCACCCGCTGAAGATGCCCCTACGATCAGGGGCTCAACGCGCCGAATGCCCGGTCAGCTTCACCTCGACCTTTTCGTGCTCGGCCAGGCCGGCGTAGTACTGGCGCAGGATCTCCAGCACCTCGGGACGGGAGAAATTCGGCGGCACTTCCGTGTTTTCCGAGAGCATCTTGCGTAATTTCGTGCCGGACAGCAGCAGGCGGTCGCCCGCCTCGTGCGGACAGGTGCGCGCCGAGGCCATGCCGCCGCACTTGTGACAGTAGAAGGTCCAGTCGATCTTCAGCGGCTTGGTTTCGAGCGCGCCGGCGGGGATCTCGTTGAAGATGTGCTGGGCGTCGAACGGGCCGTAGTACTCGCCCACGCCCGCGTGGTCGCGGCCGACGATGAGGTGCGAGCAGCCGTAGTTCTGGCGGAACAGGGCGTGCAGCAGGGCCTCGCGCGGGCCGGCGTAGCGCATGTCGAGCGGATAGCCGCTCTGCACCACGGTATCCTTCACGAAGTAATTGTTGACCAGCGCGTTGATCGCCTTGACGCGCACATCCGACGGGATGTCGCCCGCCTTGAGCTTACCGAGCAGCGAGTGGATCATCACCCCGTCGCAGATCTCGATGGCGATCTTCACCAGATATTCGTGCGAGCGGTGCATCGGGTTGCGCGTCTGGAAGGCCACGACGGTGGACCAGCCCTTTTTCTCGAACAGGGCGCGGGTCTGCGCGGGCGTCATGTACACATCGGCGAAATCGGTCGGGAAGCGGCCTTGCGAGAGCACCTTAACCGGGCCGGCGAGATTCACCTCGCCCTGTTCCATCACCATCTTCACGCCGGGGTGCTCGCGGTCGGTGGTCTTGAAGACCATCATGCACTCGTGTTCCTTGTCAATGGTGTACTTCTCGGTGACCTTCATCGTGGCCATGATCTCGCCGCTCTCGCGGTCGACCAGCGCCACCTCACCGCCGGTCTTGATGGCGTCGGCGGCAGCCTTATCGGTGGAGAGCGTGATCGGGATCGGCCAGAACAGGCCGTTGGCCATCTTCATCCCGTCGCACACGCCTTCCCAGTCGGCGCGGGTCATGAAGCCGGTCAGCGGGGTGAAGCCGCCGATGCCCATCATGATCACATCGCCCGCCTCGCGCGAACTGATCTGGATCGGGGGCAGCGTCGCGGCGCGGGCCTTCTCAGCGGCCAGCGCGGCGCCTTCGAGCAACAGGGGTTTGAGTTCATCTGAGCCGTGCGGCTTGACGAGTTTGGACATAAGCGACCTTCCTTCAGCGATAGAACGTGGACAATGCGGGGCTTGAAAAGCGGCCATTGTATCCTGCTTTGCGCCGGATCGACAGCCGCGCGGATGGAAAAGACCCCGCCGATCGGCTAAGGTAATCCGCATGGAAAACGCCACGCTCGAACATGTCCGCCAGTTGATCCGCGCCCAGCGCTGGGCGGCCCTGGCCACGGTGCGCAATGATGAACCCTTCGCCTCGATGGTCGCCTACGTGCCGGCGGCGGATCTGTCCTACATCCTGCTGCACTTAAGCCGGCTCGCCCCGCACACCCAGAACCTGCTGAAAAACAGCAACGCCTCGCTGGTGATCGGCGAACCGGACACCGGCCAGGGCGATCCGCAGACGCTCGCGCGCGTCTCGATCACCGGCACCATCGCGGCCTTCCTGCCCGAGGCCCCGGACTATCTCGAAGCCAAACAGCGCTACATCGCGCGGTTGCCCGATGCCGAGATGCTGTTTGGATTCGGTGATTTCATGCTGCTGAAGCTCATGCCGCGCAAGGTGCGCTTCGTCGGCGGCTTCGCCCAGGCCTACGGCATCACCCCCGAGGAACTGCGCGCGCCGGAATAGCGAAACTCAGTCAAGGTAGGTTGGGCTGAGGTACGAAGCCCAACATGACACTCAGTGCAACGACACGGGCAACTCGTTGCCGTACCGCTCCAGCCGATAGCCGTGCTGGTAAATCGCATTGAGCCGGATGGCCGAGGATTCCGTCAGACCGAGCTTGCTGCGCAACCGGCTGACGTGGGTATCCACCGTGCGCGTATTGAGCGACGAGGTGCGCCCCCACACGGCCTCCAGGATATGGCCGCGCGAGACCACGCGCCCCAGATTCTTGAACAAAAACACCGCCAGATCATATTCCTTCTGCGTCAGCTCGATGCTGCGCTGCTCGCAGGAAATACTGTGCGTGGAAAAATCGATACGATAGGGCGGAATCTCCAGCACCCCCTTCTTGGCGTCGAGATGATGCCCGGAACGCCGCAACAAGGCCTTCACCCGCGCCGCCAGCACATCGCGGCTCACCGGCTTGGTCATATAGTCATCCGCGCCCAGCTCCAGGGCGGTGACCACGTCGGCCTCGGCATCGCGCTGGGTGACGAACAACACCGGGACCGGCCAATCGACATGTTCACGCACCCACACCAGCACCTTGTCGCCATCGATATCCGGCAGCAGCCAGTCGATGATCAACAGATCGAACGACTCACGGCCCAAGGCGCGGATCAGTTCATTGCCCTCGCCAAAGACCTGCACCTCGTAACCGGTCTCTTCCAGCCACAGCCGCATCAGCTCGGCCATGTGCATATCGTCTTCCAACACCGCTATGCGCACGCTGTCATCCCTTATTCATCTTAATAATTGCCAAAAACATCTATAAATATATACTTCATATCTAGTTCGGATGATATCTCAATTCCATTACTTACCCGCAACATAAGGACGCCCCATGCTGAAGCCGAGCGGTGAAGAACTGAAAATCGCATTGGACGCCGCCAACCAGATCCGGGAACAGGATGCCGACTCCGAGCACCTGGCCAAGGCCTTGCTGTATTTCGTGGAAAAGGCCGCCGCCCTGGAAAAGATCGCCGTCGCCGCCGACCTCTACATCAACCGCGGCGAAGCCATCCAACATCACAGCGAACTGCTCCGCGCCATCGAAAACGCCAAACGGCGCGATTATTTCGAACACATCGAGCTGCTGCGCTGATCCCCCGCCCCCTGCGGATACAGGGAATCCATACCGCCGCAATCTTTGGCGATAAACTCATGCCCTGATATGGGTTGCAGACAATCCGCAACAGGGCGTGCCACCCCGGCATTCCGGAAAATTTTCTTTAATTTTCATAGATTAACTCGAGCCATATTTCGGCTCGCCCGGTACCATTCGCCTGGTGCATGTCGCGGTATCACCACAAATACTTGCATTGATGCGCGGAGTTTGGTTTGATTTTGAGGCGTTAATAACCAAAACCCCTAGGAGGGAAGCATGAAGAAAAATCTGATCGCACTGGCCGTCGCCGCTGTTATGGCCCCTGGTTTCGCCGCCGCTGAAGGGGCGTCTATCAGCGGGTTTGCGGATATCACCCATACCAGCAACAGTGACGTTGACCAGAGCGTTTTCAACGCCAACGGCGAGATCGATGTTCGCAATACGATGGGCAGTGTTACGGTGGGCGTGGATGTTGACCTCTTCCTGCACGGCGACAACTATGATGCCGCCGTTGCTGATAATGACTCCGCCACACTGGAGCAAGCCTTCTTCGCCTGGAAGGCCACTGATGCCGTGACCGTGATCGGCGGTGTGTTCAACAACCCGATCGGCTGGGACGCGGAAGATGCGCCGGATATGGACATGACCAGCCACACCCTGTCATATAACGCGTTGGACGCTGCAACTGACCTGTATGGCAACAACCTCGCAGGCGTTGCGGCTGCCTTCGCCGCCGGTCCCGCCACGATCACTGCCGCCGTTCTCAATGATATGGCCACAAGGACAGCGATGGCAACCCCTCGCTGGAGGATCACTCCTTCGCGGTCGTTGCCAACTTCGCCGCAATGGAAGGCCTGAATCTTGAACTCGGCTATGTCACGCAAAACGACGATGTCACCGGCGTAGGCAATGTCGCTGATATCAATGCCACCTTTAAGCAGGGCCCGCTGACTGTGAAAGCCGACTACATGATGCCGTCTGAAATTGTGGACAGCATCATGGGTATCTACGGTCGTTACAACGTCAACGAGCAGGTCGGTGTTGCGGCCCGTTACGAAGTTGCAAGCCCGGACACGGGCGACGACACCACTGCGACCACGCTGTATGCCAGCTATGCCCTGGCAGAAAACCTGGGCGTGTCCGCTGAGTGGCGCTCCGAGGACGACGGCACTGACAAGACCGATGCAACCACGCTGGAATTCATCGCCAAGTTCTAAGCCTTAACAAAAACCATAAAGGCATTAAAACTGAGCCGTGCTTGCACGGCTCTTTTTTTTACCACCCCTCCCGCATTACCCCCCCTGTAGGAGCAAGCTTCAGCTTGCGATCATCCCGCAGGGGCCCATCGCCATCTAAAGATGGCTCCTACATACCGCAACCTATTTTGTAGGAGCAAGCTTCAGCTTGCGATGACAACACCATAGTCCATCGCCATCCGAAGCTGGCGCCTGCGCGATTACCCCAGCAGCATCTTGAGCGCGATCAGGAGCAGCACCAGGGCGAATACGCGTCGCAGCTGTTCCACCGGCAGGCGATGCGCCAACGCGGCACCCAGGGGGGCGAACAACACACTGGAGACGACGATGCCCAGCAGCGCGGGCAGGTAGACGTAACCCAAACTTCCGGGGATGCCCTGGGCATCCTGCCAGCCGGTGATGATGAATCCTATGCTCCCCATCACCGCGATCGGCAGGCCGCAGGCTGCGGAGGTGGCGACTGCCTGGCGCATGTTCACCCGGCACCAATGCAGAAACGGCACTGTGAACGAGCCGCCGCCGATCCCCATCAGGCTCGACAAGACCCCGATCCCGCCGCCGAATGCCGCCAGTCCGCCCCGGGCGGGCAAGGGACGTTGCGCCTGGGGGATCAAGGCGAGGCCCATTTGCAGGGCGATCAGCAACTCAAACACGCCGAACAGGATGCGCAGGCCGTCGCTGTGTACATAGTTCGCCAGCAGCGCGCCTAGCAAGGCGCCGGTTGCGACCCCCGGCGTCAGCCAGCGCACCACCTCCCACAACACCGCGCCACGGCGATGATGGGTGCGAATCGAGGAGAGGGAGGTGAAGACGATGCTCGCCAGCGAGGTGCCGACGGCGTAGTGCATCAAGGCATCCGGGGGAATGCCCTGTCCCTGGAACACCCAGTACAACACGGGGACGATGATGATGCCGCCGCCCAGACCCAACAAGCCGGAGGTGAGACCGGCGAACACGCCGGCGGCCAGATAATACGGTAACGCCTCGATCAATCGCACCCCTTGGTTTTCTGCTGCGTGGATGTCGCGCTATAGAAGTAGGCCGGGAACGGCTGTGCCTTATCCCGGCCTACGGACTGTATCACATTCGCATACCCGCAGGAGCGATCCGGCAGCGTCCCGGTCAGCAATGCTCGACCAGCACCTCGAGCTTGCGCATCCCGCCCAGCATCGCCTGACCAAGCTCACGGAAGGTTTCATTGAGTGCGGCCGCCACGGCCTGCTCCAGGCCCTGCGCGCCGCCCGCTTGTTTGAGCGATGCGGCCAGATCTTCTCCCGCCGGCAGCGCCTTGGCGGTGGCGTAGATCAGCGCACCCAGGGCGGCCTGTTCGATCAAGCGCTTGGGCAGCATGGATTGCGAGAAGACGCTGGCGATGTCGCTTGGCGCGGTCTCCAGATGCGATATGTGTTGGCTGAAGTGCGCGCTCTGCAATTCGAACAAGTCTTCGATGATCTCTTTTTGTTCGCCGGGCGTCATGAAGCGCGCCAGCGTGACTTGCAGCTCGCGGCCGGCTTCGACGGTGGCGGCGAGAGTGCGTTTGCCGTGCACCAGCTCGGGCAGGAACTCGGCGATCGGGTAGAGCTTTTTCATCGTGATGATCAGCGGCCAGCGCAGGCATTTGCGCACCTTCTTCGGCATCAGCCACACCGCGAGATTCTTGAAATAGGTGCTCACGCGGTCGTACACATCGGCATCGCCGGCCAGACCCGGCCCGGACCCCGTCGCGATCATGTTGATGTTGATGAAGTGGTGCCAGGTGGCGTCCACCGCGATGCGGCCCACCTTGGCCTGGTGCCCGTCATAGGCGCCGATGGCGCCGAAGGCGCGCGGCTGGCTGATCGGTTGCTTGCCGGTGAAGCCGCCGCCGTAGGACATCGACAGCGCCACCAGCTCGGGGCTGACGACCTGGCCGCCGGCATCCTTCGGCCACTCCGCTGCGTTGGCCAGGCTGGCGGGGATCACGCACTCGCTCTCGTGCGGGTGATCCGGCAGCACCTCGATGATCTTTTTGGTGGGATGCTGCAACAGAAAGTGCGGCTGCGAACTGGCGGTGGTGCCGGTATAGGATGGATAGATCTTTTGCGCAATGGCGTCGGATTGATCGTCAAAATCGAACGCGTTGTTGGCGCCCGGATCATTGGTGGAGATGCGGTCGATGCCCGAGGCCGACGGCCCCACCCAGCGCCGCATGCCTTGCACGCGCGGGATATCGCCGCACAATTTTTTACCCAGATTGGCGTGATCGCCCGTGGCGAACACCCCGCCGCCGGCGTTCATGAAGTCCGTGATGGTGTTGATCTCCGATGCCGGCAAGGCGCCGGCGGATTCCACGCCGAACAAGAACAGCACGTCGTATTTACTGATGCTGAGCGTGCTCGATGAAAACGTGAAATTGGTGAAATCCGCCGCGCTGGCGCCGCGGTGGGCGGTTTTCACGATCGGTTTCATGCCGTGGATGCTGGCGTTTTTCAGCGTATTGATAAAATCGGACAAGCCGAAATCCGCGCTGTCGAAGGTCAAGCCGTCGGTCACCACCAGTATCTTGGGGGTGCACTCCTTGAATAGATTCAGCACCAGATCATCGAACGGAAAAAATCTTGCCGGGTTGGCGATCGCCGCTGCGCGCGCCACGTTTGCTTGAGCCATGAGGTCTCTCCTTCAGTTGTTGTTAGGGCGCCATGAGCGTTTCATTGCGAAACGATCATCGCTGCGACGCATGCTAACAATCGGCTGGAAGGATGCCGCCGGAATATTCACCGTGGGCGTGTGACATATTCACGCGCACGGATGGAGCGGCATGGTGATGTGAAAGGTGCTGCCGGCGCCCGCGCGCGAATCGAAGCCGATCTGGCCGCGATGCATTTCGACCAGGGATTTGGCGATGTGCAAGCCCAGCCCGGTGCCGCCGGCGCGCCGCGTGTCGGAGGCATCGTATTGGGCGAAGCGCGTGAAGATCTGGTCGCGGAAGGAGTCCGCGATGCCGGGACCGTGATCGCGCACGAAGATGCGGACGTGGTCGCCGCGGCGCTGCGCGCCGATCTCCACGGTGGCGCCGCTCGGCGAGAACTTGGCGGCGTTCGACAGCAGATTGCCCAGCGCCTGCATCAGGCGGTTGGGGTCGGCCAGCACCTGCGCCGTGTCATCGCGCTCGGTGAGTTTGAACTCCACCTGATATTGCTTGGCCAGGCCGGCGTGGACTTGCAGCGCCTGTCCCAGAAAATCCATGACGCACAGTGGCTGCAGCTCGATGTGCATCTTGCCGGCAGCGATCTTTTCGATGCTGAGGATGTCGTCGACCAGCAGCAACAGGCGCTCGGTGTTGCGGTAGGCGATCGTCGCCAGGCGGCTCACCTTCTCCGGCAATTCTTGCCTGAAGCCATTGCTGATCAGGCCGATCGATCCTTGGATCGCCGTCAGTGGCGTGCGCAGCTCGTGGCTGACGGTGGAGATGAATTCATCCTTCATGCGCTCGATGCGCTTTTCCTCGGTGATGTCCTCGATGATCGCCACGCCGCCCAAGACCTCGCCCTCGTGCCCGGTGATGCCGCGAAAATAGCCGCGCAGCAGCGTGTCCCGATACGGCAGGAATGCCTGTGAGCTGCCCTCGAACAGGCCGGCGCGCCCCTCCAAGGAATCCCGCACGGCCTGCCCCAGATGGGCGTCATCCAGCGTAAAGCACATATTCAAACCGATGATCTTCTCGAACGCGGCGCCCAGCATGTCGCAGAAGGGCTGATTGCAGCGCAGGATCGCGCCGTGGGTGTCGTAGTGGATCACGCCGAGCGGCGCGGATTCGAAGATCAGCCGGTAGCGCTCCTCGCTTTCGCGCAGGACCTTCTCGCGCGCGGTGCCCTCCAGGCGCATGGTGATGTTGTGCAAGGTGTTTTGATGGATGCGCAGCCCGCTCATCAGCGTGATCGCCAGGAAGAACAGCACCATCAGACCCATGGCGAGCGACATGGTGCTGTCCTGCGCGAAGAACTGCCAGGCCAGCGGCGGCAGACAGCACAGCAAAAAGGCGCATATCGGCAGGCGCAGGAACGAGAGCGTGGTGACCGCCCCGGCGCACATGCCGGCAATGACGAAGGCGAGAAACACCTGATGGGCGATCGCACCGGCGGGAAACAGCAGGATCGCGCTGGCGCCCCAGGAGGCGGCGGACAAAAACGATCCGACAATGAAATAGCGCGCCCACCGTTGCATGGTGCGCGGCGTCAACGGCGCGCGGCGAAACAGCTGCGCGGTGAACACGCGCCCCAGGGTGATCAGCAAGACGAGGCTCAACCACACCAACAGCGTGGCGTGGGCGATGACCGGCCATTGCACCATGACCAGCAGCGAGGCGTTGAGCATGGTGGCCATGCCGGCGAGCGGCAAGCCGTCGTATAACATGCGCGTCTGCTCGCTGAGGATGCGCGCCTCATTATCGCCGTTGCGTGGGTGTGTGGCCTTGGTCATTCGCGGGGGAGTCCCTGGGTTCCGTGCGCTCCAGGCCCTATCGTAGCAGATGACGACTGCCCGGGCGTTTACCTTCGATAGGTTGACGGCACTTGAGTGGAATCATTGCTGCGCCGCCGGAGCGGCGCGTGTCGCGGGGATTAACGCAGGCGGTAGATCGGCGGGGCGCGGTCGGCGGCGGGCTGGTACTTGACGCTCAGTTCCCGGAAGGCCTGGAGCGCGCGCTGATAGTCCTCGCCGGGGCGCAGCTGGAAGCTGTCGATGCCGCAGCGCTCCATGTAAAACAACTGGTCGCGCAGCACATCGCCCACGGCGCGCAGCTCGCCCGGATAGCGGTAGCGGTCGCGCAGCAGGCGCGCGGCGCTGTAGCAGCGGCCGTCGGCGTAGCGCGGGAATTCCAGCGCGATGAGGGCGAAGTGATCGAGGTCGGCGACCACCGCGTCGAGGTCATCGTCGCCATTGATCATCACCCCCAGCTTGCCGGGGCGCTGGCGCAGGACCGCGCGCTCGCGCTGCCAGCGCGCCCACGGCACGATGACATCGCCGGCGGGCAGGGGGTCTTCGAGGCCGGCGAGCTGCCAGGCGTCTTCGATAAGGGCACGCTGCTTAATGACCTGCATAGACGCCCTCCTTGAAAGGTTCCTTGCCGAGGCGGCGGTAGGTGTCGAGGAAGCGCTCGCCGTCGAGACGCTGTTTGACGTACACGCCCAAGATTTTTTTCACCGCCTGCGCGGCTTCGTCGATCGGCACCGACGGCCCGAGCACCTCGCCGAGCGTGGCCTGATTGTCGGCCGAGCCGCCGAGGCTGATCTGATACCATTCCTGACCTTTCTTTTCCACGCCAAGCAGGCCGATGTGGCCGACGTGATGATGGCCGCAGGCGTTCATGCAGCCGGAGATCTTCACCTGCACCTCGCCGAGATCGTAGAGGTAATCGAGGTCGTCGAAGACCTCATCGATCTGGCGCGCCACGCTCAGCGAGCGCGCGTTGGCCAGCGAGCAGAAGTCCAGGCCCGGGCAGCAGATCAGGTCGGTGAGCGTGCCGATGTTGGGCCGCGCCAGGTTGTGCGCCTTCAGCCGCTGCCAGACCTCGAACAGATCGGCCTGTTTGACATCGGCGAGCACCATGTTCTGGTTGTGGGTGATGCGCACCTCGCCGAAGCTGCACTGATCGGCGAGATCGGCGGCCGCCTCCATCTGTTCGGCGCTCATGTCCCCCGGCGGGATGCCCGGGGCCTTCAGCGAGACGAACACGGCGCGGTAGCCCGGCACCTTGTGGTCGACGGTGTTGTGTTTCACCCAGGTCTTGAAGGCGGCATTGGCCTGGAGCTGCTCGGCGAAGCTGGCGTCACTCGCGGCGGCTGCCTCGTAGGCGGGCGGCGTGAAGAAGGCCTGCACACGCGCGATCTCGCGCGCATCCAATTCGAGATTGACCGGCGCGGTTTCGAGGATCGCCTGCCACTCCTCCTCGACCTGGCGGGTGAATTCCGCCACGCCCAGGGCCTTGACCAGGATCTTGATGCGCGACTTGTAGAGGTTGTCGCGCCGGCCGAAGCGGTTGTAGATGCGCAGGATGGCTTCGAGGTATGACAGCAGATGCCGCTTCGGCAGAAACTCGCGCACCACCTCGCCGATGACCGGGGTGCGGCCCAGGCCGCCGCCGACCAGCACCTCGAAGCCGGTCTCGCCGGCCGCGTTGCGGTGCAGGTGCAGGCCGATGTCGTGCACCTGGGTGGCGGCGCGGTCCTTCTCGGCGCCGGTCACCGCAATCTTGAACTTGCGCGGCAGGTAGGAGAACTCGGGGTGGAAGGTCGACCACTGGCGGATGATCTCGCAATAGGGACGCGGGTCTTCCAGCTCATCGGCGCTGACCCCGGCGAGGTGATCGGAGGTGACGTTGCGGATGCAGTTGCCGCTGGTCTGGATGGCGTGCATCTGCACCGAGGCCAGATCGGCCAGGATGTCGGGCACGGTCTCGAGCTTGGGCCAGTGGTACTGGATGTTCTGGCGGGTGGTGAAATGCCCGTAGCCCTTGTCGTACTTGCGCGCGATGTGCGCCAACATGCGCAGCTGCCGGGTGCTGAGCAGCCCGTAGGGAATGGCCACGCGCAGCATCGGGCCGTGCGTCTGGATGTACAAGCCGTTCATCAGCCGCAAGGTGCGGAATTCCGCCTCGCCGAGCTGGCCGGCCAGGAAGCGTTGCGTCTGATCGCGGAACTGCGCGACACGCTCGTCGACGAGCTTCTGGTCGTATTCGTCGTAGATGTACATGGCACTCACCCTGCACGGGCATCAAAGGATATCGAGACTGATTCTAGCAACCGGGGTCCCGGCCGTACAAAAGTACTTTGTTATGCGGGCATACATGGAATCTATGGTCCCAGGGACGCGTGTGCTGGGTGGCGTCATTCCGGCGTGTCGACTGTCAACCCAGGCACAAAAACAAAACGCCTCATGCGAGGCGTTTTGCGCGCGATCTGCCGAGCGACCGGATCACTTCTTCGCGTGCAGCCCGCACTCCTTGGTTTCCGGGTTCTCCCACCACCAGCGGCCGGCGCGGATGTCCTCGCCCACCGCGATGGCGCGGGTGCAGGGGGCGCAGCCGATGCTGGGGTAGTGCTGGTCGTGCAGGGCGTTGTAGGGCACGTGGTTGACCTTGATGTAATCCCACACCTCGGCGTTGGTCCATTCGATCAGCGGGTTGAACTTCTCCAGTCCGAAACCGGCGTCCCATTCGCGCGCCTGCATCTCGGTGCGGGTGACCGACTGCTCGCGGCGCAGGCCGGTGATCCAGGACTTCTTGCCGGCGAGGGCGCGCTTGAGCGGTTCGATCTTGCGCATATTGCAGCAGGCCTTGCGCAGGTCGACGCTTTGATAAAAGCCATTGGGGCCGTGCTGGGCGATGTACGCCTCCACGGTCTTGCTCTCGGGGAAATAGGGCTTGAGGGTGATGTTTTTGTACTGGTCGATCACCTTCTGCATCAGGTCGTAGGTTTCCGCGGGCAGGCGGCCGGTGTCCAGCGTGAACACCTCGATGCGGGGGGCGTGCTTGGCGATCAGATCGGTCAGCACCATGTCCTCGGCGCCGAAGCTGTTGGCGAAGGTGGCCGGTGAAAAGTCCGCCTCGATCTGCTTGAGCAGGGCGACGGTCTGGTCGATTTTCGCTTGTAACGTCATGCGTGTCTCCAACTTCAATCTCTATCAAAAAATTCGTGGCGGCGATTATTACAGAAATTTTACCTCAAAGCGCCTGTCTTTAGGTGACCAGGAACTTGATCCCGATCAGCAATATGGCCGTGGCCAGGATCGGCCGGGTGATCGAATCCGAGATCTTGACCCCAAGACGGCTGCCCAGGTAGATCCCGGGGAGCGAGCCGATCAGCAAGGCGATGAGCAAGGTGGTGTCGACATTGCCGAGGTTGTAGTGCCCCATGCCGGCGATGGCCGTCAGCGGCACCGCATGGGCGATGTCGGTGCCGGCGATGCGGATGGCGGCCATGCGCGGATAGAGGAAGGTCAGCACCGCCGCGCCCAAGGCGCCGGCGCCGATCGAGGATAGCGTCACCAGCACGCCCAGCATGGCGCCGAACACGACTGTGAGCGGGCTGCGCAGGTCGCGCACCCAGCCCGGCAGCTTGCTGACGTGGCGGTGGGACATCTCCAGCAGCGGGTTGCGATAAAAGAGCACCACCGCGGTCAGTACCAGGGCGATGCCCAGCACGGTGTTGAGCAGGGCCTTGTAATCCTTGCCCATGACCATGCCCTGTTTGAGGAAATACAGGGTCAGCAGGGTGGCCGGGACGCTGCCCAGCAACATCAGTATCACGATGCGCCAATGGATGGTGGAGTGGCGGTGATGGATGATGATGCCGGCGGTCTTGGTGATGGCGGCGAACAGCAGGTCTGTCCCGATGGCCACGGCCGTGGGCACGTGGAAGGCGAAGATCAGCATGGGGGTCATCAGCGAACCGCCGCCCACCCCGGTCAGCCCGACCAGCAGTCCCACCACGAAACCCGTGAGGGTGTATCCAAGATTGAAATCCATGCTGCGCCCAGTGTCGTTATAACGTGTCGTCAAAAAAATTCGAGGTAGCGCACTGTAGCAGGCATGGTATATTCAGATAAATAATAAATTCGCATCTATATATCACTATTTATTATATGAAGCTGCTCCAACTCCGCTATATCTGCGCCATCGCCGACCATGATCTCAATGTCTCGACCGTCGCCGAGCGGATGCATGCCACCCAGCCCGGGATCAGCACCCATGTCCGGCAGCTGGAAGAGGAACTGGGGGTCAAGATCTTCGAGCGCAGCGGCAAGCGCCTGGTGGCGGTGACCGAACCGGGGCGGATCATCATCGAGATGGCCCGGCGCATCCTGCACGAGGCCGGCAATATCCAGGCGGTGGGCGCGGAGTTCGCCGATGAAAAACACGGCACCCTGACCATCGGCACCACCCATACGCAGGCGCGGTATGTGCTGCCGCGCCAGGTGCAGGCGTTTCTGCGGAAGTATCCCGGCGTGCGCTTGAACATCCATCAGGGCAGCCCCGCCGAGTGCGCGCGCCAGGTGATCGAGGGCGAGGCCGATTTCGCCATCGCCACCGAGGCGCTGCATCAGCACCCGGAGCTGGTGGTGCTGCCCTGTTATCGCTGGAACCGCGTGGTGGTCACCCCGCCGGGCCACCCGCTGTTGCAGGTGTCGGCGCTCACGCTGGAGCAGCTGGCGCAGTATCCGCTCATCACCTACGACTCCGCCTTCACCGGCCGCGCGCTGATCAACAAGGCCTTCGCCGAGCAGGGGCTGGAGCCGAACATCGTGCTCACGGCGATGGACTCCGATGTCATCAAGACCTATGTCGAACTCGGGCTGGGTGTTGGTGTGCTGGCGAAGATGGCGTATGATCCTGAGCGCGATACCCGCCTGTGCGCCATCGATGCGGCCCATTTGTTCGAATACAGCACCACGAACATCGGCATCCGGCGCGGCAAGTATCTGCGCGGTTACATGTATGACTTCATCGGGCAGTTCGCCATGAGCCTCACGCCCGAGGTCATCGACACGGCCATGCAGCGGCATGGCGCACGAGAATAACGACGCTGTGGTCGAGACGATGTGGAAGAAACTGATTTTGATCTTCGCCTGCTGCGGCGGCGCGCTTTCGGCCCAGGCCGCGCCTTTCCCCGTACAGGACATCGAGGCCCTCGGCATGGGCGGGGTGGGCGTGGCCACCGCGAACACCTATGCCAGCTTCATGAACCCGGCGCTGATCGCCTCGGAAAAACGCGTCGGCAAGCAATTCAACTTGCACCTGCCGCTCTATCTCCGGGAAGATGATCCGGACGATCTCAAGTCGACCCTCGAGGACTTCCAACGGGCCGCGGACAATAACGACTCCGCGCAATACGCTCCCCTGCTGACCCGCATGGAAGGCAAGGAACTGGCGTTCGATTATTTCGCCAGCATGGCCGCGACCCTGCGCGACCCGGCGGGCAACACCCGGGTCTACCTCAGCAGCTATTCGCTGACCACCGCCCGCATGAACATCGATCCCGCCGACAAGACCACCGGCACCGCGGGGAGCTTCGCCTCCACCGCGAACGTGCAGGGCGTGAGCCTGTTCGAGATCGGCATGGCCTACGCCGATGTCATCGACCTGGGCGAGCGCGACAGTATCCTCACCTCCGGGCGCCTCCTGGTCGGATTCTCGCCCAAGGTCATCGTCGGCAAGGCTCACGACGAGACCTACAACATCGAAGAGGCCGACCTCAGCGGCTTCTACGGCGAAGGCAAGACCAGCAACAAGCTCAACCTCGACCTCGGCGTGGCCAAGGAATGGGGCCGGTTCTGGACCCTCGGCCTCACCGCCAAGAACCTCATCCCGCAGACCTTCCGCACCGAGAGCGGCAAGGAATACAAGCTCGGCGGCCAGCTGCGCCTCGGCGGGGCGCGCCACGGCCGCTTCTACACCGCTGCGTTCGACGTGGACGTCATCCCCAACAGCGCGCTGTCCACCATCCCGCGCAGCCAGCAGCTCAGCCTGGGCTTGGAGTTCGAGATCGGCCGCACCCTGCGACTGCGCGGCGGCTATGGCGTCGACCTGTTCGGCAATCTGCCCGACAACTATTCCGTGGGCTTGGGATTGGTCAGCGAATACCTCCACTTCAACCTCGCCGGGCTGGGCAACGACCACGGCTTCAACGGCCTGGCCATGCAGATGTCCGTGGGATTCTGAGGCCAGCTGAATGACGCCACCGCACCACCCGCTCCAGCGCCTCGTCGGCGCCATCGACGGTTTCAGCGAATGGACCGGCCGCGCCACCGCCTGGCTGGTGCTCGCGCTGGTGCTGTTGATCGTGTATGACGTGGCGATGCGCTACCTGTTCATGAGCGGCTCGGTCGCGCTGCAAGAACTCGAATGGCATCTGTTCGCGCTGATCTTCCTGCTCGCCGCCGCCTACACCTTCCGGCACGATGCCCACGTACGGGTGGATATCTTCTACAGCAGCCGCTTCTCGGCGCGGACCCGCGCCTGGATCGATCTGCTCGGCGGCCTGTTCCTGCTGCTGCCGTTCTGCCTGCTGATCATCTATTGCTCCTGGCCCTTCGTGCTCAATTCCTTCGCCATGCACGAAGGCTCGCCCGATCCCGGCGGCCTGCCCGCGCGCTACCTGCTCAAGGCGGCGATACCGCTGGGATTCGCCCTGTTGCTGCTGCAAGGCATCGCCGACATCCTGCGCCAGGCGCTGATCTTGGCGCAAACACCGGAGCGGAAGGCATGATGGAAATCTGGGCGCTGGTGATGCTGGCCACCGTGGTGATCCTGCTGTTTCTCGGCTACCCCGTCGCCTTCACCCTGGGCGCGGTCTCGGCGGGCTTCGGCCTGGTCTGGCTGGGACTCGACTTCTTCTCCCTGCTGCCGATGCGCATCTGGGGCGTGATGACCAATTTCACGCTGATCTCGGTGCCGCTGTTCATCTTCATGGGGGTGCTGCTGGAGAAATCCGGGATCGCCGAGGAGCTGCTCGAAACCATGGGCATGTTGTTCGGACGCCTGCGCGGCGGCATGGCCATCTCCATCGTCCTGGTCGGCGCGGTGCTGGCGGCCACCACCGGCGTGGTCGGCGCGACCGTCGTCACCATGACGGTCATCGCCCTGCCGGCCATGCTCAAGCACGGCTTCTGCCCGCGGCTGGCCACCGGCACCATCGCCGCCTCCGGCACCCTGGGGCAGATCATCCCGCCGAGCGTCATCCTCATCATCTTGTCCGATGTGATGGGCGTGCCGGCCGGCCAACTGTTCGCCGCCGCGGTCGTCCCCGGCCTGCTGCTGGTCGTGATGTATATCCTCTATATCGCCCTCATCGCCTGGCTGCGCCCCAGCCAAGCGCCCGCCATCAAGCGCGAAGGGGCGCTGGCGATCGACAACCGCACCCTCGTCCTCAAGGTGCTCTCCAGCCTGCTGCCGCCGCTGGTCTTGGTCGTCGCCGTGCTCGGTTCGATCTTCTTCGGCATCGCCTCGCCGACCGAATCCGCCGCCCTCGGCGCCCTCGGCGCCTTGCTCCTGGCCCTCACCCACCGCCGCCTCACCCTGGCCAATCTCCAGGATGCCATGCGCTCGACCACGCGCCTGACCAGCATGGTGTTCGTGATCCTCATCGGCGCGACCGCGTTTGGCCTGGTGTTCCGCGGCATGGGCGGCGATACCCTGGTACACGAACTGATGACCAGCCTGCCCGGCGGCATGTGGGGCTTCCTGGCCGTGAGCATGCTGCTGTTGTTCGTGCTGGGATTCTTCCTCGACTTCCTGGAGATCTGCTTCATCGCTGTACCGATCCTGGTGCCGATCGCCGCGCACTTCGGCATCGACCCGCTCTGGTTTGCCATCCTCATCGCCGTCAATCTGCAAACCTCGTTTCTCACCCCCCCGTTCGGATTCTCCCTGTTCTACCTCAAGGCCGCCGCCCCGCCGCAGATCAGCATGGGCCAGATCTACCGCGGCATCGTCCCGTTCGTCGTGCTGCAACTGGGCGTGTTGATCCTGGTCATCGCCTTCCCCACCTTCGCCACCTGGCTGCCCGATCTGATGGACGCGGCGCGGGGCTTGTAAACAAAAAGGGGCCGGCGGCCCCCTCTTGTTTCAGCGTTTCAATTTGCGTCCGGCACATGTGCTTCGGTTATTGCGCCTTCGGTGAAATAGCTACTTTTTCTTTGACTTTGCCTTGATTCGATTTTTCTCGATAAACGCAAACATCGCCGCCTTTGTTCTCGCCTCTTCTAACGATACTTCGCCAGCGAGCGGCCTGGTTTGTTTCTCATGCTCCTGCAGAGGAGTTTTAATCTTCTTTGTCATCGTCTGATTCATCTAGGATTTTAGTCATGTTGCCACCCGAGGCCAGGGCGTCAGGCTCATTTTGTGCCAGCTTCTTATATGCAGCTCTTTCCTCTACCGTGCGCTTCTGAATCTCCGCGGTAGTCCAGCCCGTTTTCTGCCGCTTGCGCTGCCGTGCTTTCTTTATGTCAGTTACTTTTTCAGGCATTACAGCACCTCCCTATACAGGTAATCTTGCTTGGCCACATATTTATAGCCAAATGTCTCGTAATAGGTTTTTACGTCATCGCTTACAGGATGCATGATGCGCATTTGTTTTGCGTTCAGCATGCGCGCATAAATCCCATATGCAATCAGCACTTCGTCAAATACGGACGGCCGATCACCAAGGTCGCGCGGCCTTGCTTCCACAAAATCAAGTCGCAGGGCGCTGCCATTGTATGTTGGGCGGCCCATTGACAGCACTACGAGGCCGCTATGCTGCCATATCGCCACTTCAAAACGTTTAGGGTAACGAAACTTAAACGAACTATAACCGTCAATCCAATCCCAGGTTACGCGCCGTGTCGAGGATCCCATGACTTTGCAGCATTGAGGGCCTCTGCTGTAATTGTCCAAAGTTTCAAATTATTGGATGCCCCTGCTTGCGCATATTCAAGTGCGATCCTTCTTAATCTGTCATATCTCTGTTCTGCTTCCGCATGTGTTGACAGCATGGTTGTCACTCCATTGGATAATGTCAGGCATCAGTGTGCAAAGCCGCGAAAGGTAACTGCTGTTCAGCGCATCATTTGACGTTTATCGTCACACAGAATGGCGAATAGACTGATTCTTTCCAAGTCGCAGGGTGCGAAGAACATCGTACATTTCACCGGTTGGCGGAACCAATAAACCGAAGGGGCCGATGGCCCCTTTCTTGTCATCGCTTCAATGCATCCTGATACGCGTTCTCCGAAATCGCCGCCCAGCCTTCGTACCGCGCCTGGTAGTCGCGGTATGACTGATAGACCTTGGCGAAGAGCGGGTCTTTTTCCGCCTGCTCCTGCAGGGTCTGCTCGGTGAGCTGCCTCAAGGTAGTGATCACGTCGTCCGGGAACGGCAGGATCTCCACCTTGCTCTGCTTGATCTCTTCCAGCGCCGCGAGATTCTTGGCCTCGAACTCGGTGAGCATCCACAGATCGGTCGCCTGGGCGGCAACCGCGACGATGCGCTGGAGATCGGCGGGCAATGCCTCCCACACCTTCTTGTTGAGGATCAGCTCCAGGCTCGGGCCGGGTTCCTGCCAGCCGGGATAGTAGTAATACTTGGCGATGCGCGGCAGCCCCAGCCGCTGATCGTGATACGGGCCGACCCACTCGGTGGCATCGATGGTGTGCCGCTCCAGCGCGGAATAGATCTCGCCGCCCGGCAGCAGCACCGGGTTGCCGCCCGCCTTGGCCAGCACCTGGCCGCCCAGTCCGGGGATGCGCATCTTCAGCCCTTTGAGATCCGCGACCGAATCGATGCGCTTGTTGAACCAGCCGCCCATCTGCACGCCGGTGTTGCCCATGGGGAAGGGCACCAGGTTGTGCGGGGCATACACTTCGCGCCACAGCTCAAGGCCGCCGCCGGAATACATCCAGGTGTTCATGCCCTGCGCGTTCATGCCAAACGGCATGGTGGTGAAGATCTGCGCCGCCGGGATCTTGCCCGACCAGTAATAGGCCGCGGCGTGGCCGATCTCCACCGTGCCTTGCGAGACGGCGTCGAAGACCTGCAACGGCGGCACCAGCTCGCCGCCGGAGAAGACCTGGATCTTCAACCGGCCCTGGCTCATGGTCTCGACATCCTGGGCGAAGCGTTGCACGCCTTCTTGGAAGACCGGGAAATTGGGCGGCCAGCTGGTCACCATGCGCCAGCGGTAGCTCGGCTGGCTGGGGGCGGCCTGGGCCTGCGCCGCCGGTGTCTGTTGTTCGGTCTTCTCAGCGCCGCAACCGGGCAACACGAAAGCAGCAAGGGTCGCCGCGAATATATAAAAGTATCTCTGCATGGGAGGATATTCCTGGTTTTGAGTGATTCCCTGGCCGGGCAGAAAATGCCGCGGCGGGTGCCCAGTGTACCGGATCCGAAAATTTTTTTTAATTTTTGCGGGGACAGTTAGCGGCGCTGACTGGACACAAACATGAAACTTATCTCCGAGTTAGAAAACATCACGGGATGTCGGGTGTCCAGGGAGTCAAATTATTGACAAATCCGCCCCGGATGCTTCATTGACTTTGACCCTGAAAGGCCTTTGAATTGGGGCCTCGATGAGGGTGGCTCAGCGAAAAATAAGGCCTCTACCCATGCCGCGCACGAATGCATCAACACAAGGCCATCCCTGGCATATGGCTTGCAGTGTGGCTGGGCTTATCTAGGATAATGACCATATGGGCGCACATATCATGACTCGCATGCAGGAAGGCGATCAGCATTCAAATCGACTCGATACCAGCGGCGCGGCGCCACAAACGGCCCAGCACCCGTTTGCCTATGGGCACGCGATCTTCGAATCGGCCGCCGAGGGCATCATGGTCATCGACGGCGCGGGTTACATCCAGATCGCCAACCCCGCGGCCACGGAGATCTTCGGCGCCGCCGCCGAATCGCTCGAGAACACCCATATCGATCAACTGATCCCCACGTTCACCGCTTACCTGGGCGCGCTGCGGGCGGCCAACTCCCCGGTGGAGATCAAGGGACGCCACCATAACGGTGGCGAGTTGCCGCTGTCGCTGCGCGTTCGTGCCATGACCATCGACGGGCACGAGATGTTCAGCGTCTTCATCGAGGACATCTCCGAGCAGCGCCTGATGCAAGGCAAGCTGTTCGAGGCCGAAATGCGCTTCCGCGATCTGGTTGAAACCGCCCACGATCTGGTCTGGAGCATGGACACCCAGGGCCGCTGGATCTATCTCAACAGCGCCTGTGAACATATCTACGGCTACAAGCCCCAGGAGCTGCTCGGGCGGCATTTCAACGAATTCCAGACCCCGGAATACCGCGACCGCGACGCCAAGGCCCTGCTCGACCTGCTCAGCGGCAAGGACATCGTTCACTATGAAACCGTGCACTTGAACCGCAAGGGCGAGCAGCGCTATCTCAGCTTCAACGGCAAGACCCAGCACGATGAACAGGGCTGCATCAAATGGATCAGCGGCACCGCGCGCGACATCACCGAGCAGAAACTCTACCAGCAGCAGCTCTATTATCAGGCCCAGCATGACGTGCTGACCGGGCTCTACAATCGCAATTATTTCCAGCAGGAACTCGGCCGCGTAATCACGCAAGTCGCGCGCAGCGGCGCGGAATACGCGTTGTTCTACATCGACCTCGACCAGTTCAAGTTCATCAACGACACCCTGGGCCACGCCGCCGGCGACAAGCTGCTGATCGAGTGCACCCGCATGTTGAAGCGCAGCGTGCGCGAGGGCGATCTGGTGGCGCGCTTCGGCGGGGATGAATTCACCATCCTGCTCTACAATATCGATCGCGAGAGCGCCGAGGCGGTGGCCGAAAAGCTGCGCAGCACCTTCGAGGCCTACCGCTTCCTGGAAGGCGGCAATTCATTCAACGTCACATGCAGCATCGGCGTGGCCATGATCGACAGCAACGTGCAGAGCACCGACGAGGCGATGATGCACGCCGATCTCGCCTGTCACATCGCCAAATCCGAGGGCCGCAACAAGGTCATGTTCTACGATGGCGGTCACAACAATATGATCGACCTCGCCGAGGACATGGGCTGGGCCTCGCGGGTGCGCGAGGCGGTCGACCGCGGCCTGTTCCGCATGGTCTATCAACCGATCTTTTCCTTGAACGGCGAGGGGCACGGCTATGAGGTGTTGCTGCGCATGCTCCATCACGACGGCAGCGAGATCAAGCCCGGCGGCTTCATCCCCGCGGCCGAGCGCTTCGGCCTGATCCACAGCGTCGACCGCTGGCTGGTCGCGCAGGCCATCGACAAACTCGCGGAGATGAATCGCAATAACCAATCTCCTATTTACTTCTCCATCAACCTCTCCGGCCGCGCCTTCGAGGACGAGCTGTTGCTGCCGCTGATCCACCGCAAGCTCGATGAAACCGGGATCGATCCCGCCCTGCTCACCTTCGAGATCACCGAAACGGCCGCGATCAACAAACTCTCCGCCGCGGTGCGCTTCATCGAGGGACTGAAAAAACTCGGCTGCAAATTCGCGCTGGATGATTTCGGCGCGGGCTTCTGCTCCTTCACCTACCTCAAGCACCTGCCGGTGGACAAGGTCAAGATCGATGGCTCGTTCATCAATGGCCTGGCCGGCAGCGCGGTCGATCAGGCGATGGTGCAGTCGATGGCGCAGATCGTGCGCGCCCTCGGCAAGCAGACGGTGGCCGAGGCCGTGGAAGATGCCGAAACCCTGCGCATGCTGCGCGAGATCGGGGTGGATTACGCCCAGGGTTATTACCTGGGGCTGCCGGTGGAGAATCTGGAGATCGAACAGCTGAGTTTGAAGTGGCTGTGAGGAGTTGCGGACGGAATTAGAGCGCCGTAGTAGATGTAGCCTGGGTGGAGCCGAAGGCGTAACCCGGGTTTCACTTCGTTCAACCCAGGCTACATTTGGATTCAAATCGCCCGCAGATTGGCATAGGCCAGCATGAGCCACTTGCTGCCGCAGTCGTCGAAACTCACCTGCACGCGGGCGTGACTTCCGCTGCCTTCATAGTTCACCACGATGCCATCGCCGAATTTCGCGTGACTCACGCGCTGCCCCAATGACAGCGCCGGCTCCTCGGTCGCAAAGCGGCGGGCACCGCCGCTGGCATAGGCGGCGACCGGCCCGGACTGGCTGCGCAGCCGCACCTCGCGCAGGTATTCCGTAGGGATCTCGCGGAGGAAGCGCGAGGGCTGCATGTAGCTTTCCTTGCCATGCAGGCGGCGGTTTTCGGCGTAGGTGATGTAGAGCTGCTGCATGGCGCGGGTGATGCCGACATAACACAGACGGCGCTCTTCCTCGATGCGCCCCGGCTCGCTGCTCGACATCTGATGCGGAAACAGCCCCTCTTCCATGCCGCTCAAAAACACCAGCGGGAACTCCAATCCCTTGGCCGAGTGCAGCGTCATCATCTGCACGCAATCCTCGCCCGGCTCGGCCTGGCCTTCGCCGGCCTCCAGGGCGGCCAGGGCCAGAAACGCGGAGAGCGTATCCAGTCCCTCGTCTTCCTCCTCGTCGTATTCGAACTGGCGCGCGGCGCTGATGAGTTCTTCGAGGTTCTCCACCCGCGCGCGGCCCTTCTCGCCCTTTTCCTTCTGGAAGTGCGCGATCAGCCCGCTCATCTGCAACATGTGCTCGACCTGTTCGTGCAGCTCCAGGCCGGCGACCGTGTGTGCAAGCTTCTCGATCAAGGCCAGGAACTCCGCGATCGCCGCGACGGCCCGCGCCGGCAGCAGCCTTTCGTCGGTCAGCGCGTGCGCCGCCTGCCACAGCGTGAGATCGCGGCCGCGCG
>CAZKZP010000005.1:89679-90872 GCA_964557295.1 uncultured Chromatiales bacterium
AGGCGAACCTGATCGACGGCGAGACGAACATCGCGGCGCGCGACATCGAAGCGGGTGAGGAGCTGACCTGCAACTACTACATTGGCGACCTCGACGCGGAACGCAAGCTCGGGCGACGCGTCGAGCCACAGCGTGAGATCGCGGCCGCGCGCCACCTCGCGCACCGCCTCCACCGAACGCTCGCCGATGCCGCGCGTCGGCGTATTGATGATGCGCTCGAACGAGGCGTCATCGGCGCGATTGTTGATCAGGCGCAGATAGGCCAGCGCATCCTTGATCTCGGCGCGTTCGAAGAAGCGCAGGCCGCCATACACGCGATACGGGATGCCCGCTTGCAGCATCGCCTCTTCCAGCACGCGCGACTGCGCGTTGGAACGGTAGAGGATGGCGGTCTCCGCGCGCCGCCCGCCGTGGCCCACCCATTTCTGGATCGCCTGGGCGATGAAGCGCGCCTCGTCCAATTCATTGAAGGCGTTATAGAGCAGGATCGGCTCGCCTTCCTCGCCTTCGGTCCACAAGGTCTTGCCGAGACGGCTCTGGTTGTGGCCGATCAGGGCGTTGGCCGCGGCGAGGATGTTGCCGGTGGAACGATAATTCTGTTCCAGGCGCACCGTGAGCGTGTTCGGGAAATCGCGGCTCAATTGATGGATGTTCTCGATGCGCGCCCCGCGCCAGCCATAGATCGACTGGTCGTCGTCGCCGACGGCGAAGATCGGCGTGCGCGCGCCGCACAGCATGCGCAGCCAGGCGTATTGCAGGGCGTTGGTGTCCTGGAATTCGTCGACCAGCACGAAGCGGAAGCGCTGCTGATAGTGTTGCAGGACCGCCGGGTGCTTGAGCCACAGCTCGTGCGCGCGCAGCAAGAGTTCGGCGAAATCCACCAGCCCGGCGCGCCGGCACATGTCTTCATAGGCCAGATAGATCTGGATGCAGCCCTTCAGATAGGGATCGCCGTTGTGCTCCAGGTGCTGCGGGCGCTGGCCCTCGTCCTTGCAGCCGTTGATGAACCATTGCAGCTGTTTCGGCGGCCACTGCTCTTCGTCGATCTGAAGCTCGCGGATCACGCGCTTGACGGCGCGGTACTGGTCATCGCTGTCGAGGATCTGAAAGCCCTGCGGCAGGTCGGCCTCCTTCCAGTGGGTGCGCAGCAGCCGGTGCGCCAGGCCGTGGAAGGTGCCGATCCACATGCCGCG
>CAZKZP010000005.1:90882-91309 GCA_964557295.1 uncultured Chromatiales bacterium
GTGAAGCCGAGTAATTCCTCGATGCGCCGGCGCATCTCGGCGGCGGCCTTGTTGGTGAAGGTGACCGCGAGGATGCCGAACGGCGAGGCGTTTTCCACCTGCAACAGCCAGGCGATGCGGTGCACCAGCACGCGCGTCTTGCCGCTGCCGGCGCCGGCGAGCACCAGGGTATTGCCCGGCGGGGCGCAAACGGCCTCGCGCTGGGCCTCGTTGAGGCCATCGATGATCGGTGAGATATCCATCGCGGCATTCTAGCAGATCGACGGGAGGGTGCGGGTACGCGAATGTCGCGGGTAGGAGCAAGCTTTAGCTTGCGATAAATATACAGCCTTCGATCGCAAGCTGAAGCTTGCTCCTACAGGTGAAAAAACCCATGGTTCCCACCTGGCTCTACGGAGATCGGCCTTCGCGGTAACGGCTGTCGGTC
>CAZKZP010000005.1:91319-101440 GCA_964557295.1 uncultured Chromatiales bacterium
GTCCAGCAGCGCGGCAAGGTCTCGCCGGAGGGAAACGCCAAGTCCGCCTTCTTGAAGGTGGCGGGGTCCTGCAACTCTTCGCCGCTATGGAACTGCGCGGCAAGTGCGTCGTGGAAGGGATCAACCAGGGCATTGAGATCCAGCACCTCCACTAAATCGCCGCTTGGTTTATGTTTTAAGTACATATGACCTCCTTTATTCTCGGGCAGCTTTTCATTCTTCTATTTCAACTATAGATCATCTCGGCTAGTCTGGGCGCATCATTGCATTAACTTGTATAATGTTGGCTTGATGCTACCCCCCGAAAGGAACACCTATGCGTGAAGATGATGATCGTAATTACCAGCTCAATGCCCACGATGCGCTGATCATTGTCGATGTGCAAAACGACTTTTTGCCCGGCGGCGCCCTGGCGGTGCGGCATGGCGATGCGGTGATCGAGCCGCTCAACCAAGTGATCGAGTGGTTCAAGGCCAAGGACTGCCCCATCATCGCCACGCGCGACTGGCATCCGCAGGATCATTGTTCCTTCAAGGCGCAGGGCGGCCCGTGGCCGGTGCATTGCGTGGCCGAGAGCAAGGGCGCACAGTTTCCCAAGGAACTGCGCCTGCCGAAAAACGCCTGGATCATCTCCAAGGCGACCAGCGCCGCGCGCGATGCCTACTCCGGATTCGACGGCACCGATCTCGCGGCGCGCCTCAAGGCGCATAAGATCAAGCGCGTGTGGGTCGGCGGCCTGGCCACCGATTATTGCGTGCGCCAGACCGTGCTCGATGCGCTGAAGGCGGGGTTGGATGTGATGCTGCTGTTCGAGGCGGTGCGCGCCGTCAACCTCAAGCCTGGCGACGGCAACCAGGCCATCGATGAAATGGAGGAAGCCGGCGCCATCTGCGTGACCCTCGCCGAAGTGGCGCCGTGATGCATCGCGCCAGCGCGCTGCTCACCGATCTCTATCAATTGACCATGCTCCAGAGCTATCTGGAGCATGAGATGAATCAAACCGCGGTCTTCGAATTCTTCGTGCGCAAGCTGCCGCCGGCGCGCAATTTCCTGGTCTGCGCCGGGCTGGAGCAGGTGCTCCAGTATCTGGAGACACTACAGATAAGTCCCGAGGAGCTCGACTGGCTGGAAGCCAGCGGGCGCTTCAGCCGCGCGCTGATCGATTATCTTGCCGGACTGCGCTTCACCGGCGAGGTGCACGCCATGCCCGAGGGCACGGTATTCTTCGCCGACGAACCCATCCTGCGCATCACCGCGCCGCTGCCCGTGGCGCAATTGCTCGAAACCCGCATCATCAATCTGCTGCACTTCCAGACCCTCGTCGCCAGCAAGGCCGCGCGCATGGTGCTGGCCGCGCCGGGGCGGACGCTGGTCGACTTCGGTCTGCGCCGCGCCCACGGCGAGGAGGCCGGGCTGCTGGCGGCGCGCGCCGGCTATCTCGCGGGACTGACCGGGACTGCCACGGTGCTGGCCGAGCCCTGCTTCGGCATCCCGATCTTCGGCACCATGGCCCATTCGTATGTGCTGGCGCACGACGACGAAACAGTCGCCTTCGAGCACTTCGCCCGCAGCTATCCGCACGGCGCCACCCTGCTGCTCGACACCTACGACACCGAGGCCGCCGCCGAGAAGGTCGTGCGGCTTGCCCGCGCGCTCGCCCCCGAGGGGATCGTGATCCGCGCCGTGCGGCTCGACAGCGGTGATCTATTTGCCCACGCGGTGCGCGTGCGGAAGATACTCGATGACGGCGGCTGCGCGCCGGTCCAGATCTTCGCCAGCGGCAATCTCGATGAATATGCGCTGCGCGATCTGCTCGCCAAGGGCGCGCCGATCGACGGCTTCGGCGTCGGCACCCGGCTGGATACCTCCGCCGATGTGCCGTATCTCGATTGCGCCTACAAGCTTCAGGAATACGCCGGGATCGCCCGGCGCAAGCTCTCGGAGGGCAAGGCCACCTGGCCGGGGCGCAAGCAGGTCTACCGGCACTACGATGAGGCAGGCCAAATGCGCGGCGATCTCCTGACCACGGTCGACGATATCCAGGAAGGCACGCCCCTGTTGCAGCCGGTGATGCGAAGCGGCCGCCGCCTGGACCCGCCCGTCGAGTTGAATGAAAGCCGCGCCCATTGCGCGGCGCAATTGAACGCATTGCCCCCCGCGCTGCGCCGGCTCGATCCGCAGCCCTCCTTTCCGGTCACGGTCGCCCCGGCCTTGGAGGCACTCGCCGCCGAGGTCGACCGGCGGCTGCGCTCCTGAATACCCAAAATCACAAACCGCATTCGCGCCAACTTAATGGATTGGTTCGGTTTTTATCTGAAACCAAACCTCTTCACCATTACAAAATAAAGGTTATTTAAAGCCCTCTCCACGCCCTGCCGATACCCTCAATACGACAGTCCACACCGCCCCGCGCGGTTCGAGGGTAGGCTAATGAAATATTGCATCGCACTGATCATGAGCTTTTGCCTGTGCATTCCATCGGGTATCGCCGCCAGCGATGGTGAGGCCGGCTGGAAGGCGTATAACACCGGGCAGTACGCCGCCGCGCTGACCGAATGGCTGCCGCTGGCCGAGGCGGGCAACAGCGAACCGCAGTACATGCTGGGCTATATGTACCTGGTTGGCCAGGGCGTGCTGCGCGATCAGGCCAAGGCGATGCAGTGGTTTACCCGCGCCGCCGAGTCCGGCTATCCGCCTGCCCAATTCGCCTTGGCCTCGCTCTATGAGCATGGCACGGGTGTCGAGCAGAACAACGAGCAGGCGATGCACTGGTATGAGCGCGCCGCGCTCACCGGGTTTACCCAGGCGCAGTTCTATCTCGGCTATCAATACGCCGAAGGCCTGATGGCCCCGCAGGATTACGCCACCGCGCTGAAGTGGTATCGCACCGCCGCGGACAACGGCGATCCGGCGGCGCAAAATAATTTGGGCTTGATGTATTTGAGCGGGGAGGGTGTTGAGCAGGACTCCACTCAGGCCCTGCGCTGGCTGCGGGCGGCCGCCGACCAGGATCTGCCCCAGGCCCAGCGCCTGCTCGGCGAGCTCTACGCCGAGGGCAAGGCCGTCAAACAGGATTATTACACCGCGATCGAATGGTTCTTCCGGGCCGCCCGGCAGGGCGATGTCGCCGCCAAATACCAGCTGGGCCGGATGTACGCCCGTGGCATCGGCGTGATGCGCAACGTGGACAACGCCAAGCGCTGGCTGAAATCGGCCGCGGACGAAGGTCATGTGGTGGCCGAGGATGAGTTGGCCCATCTCAATCGCACCCAGGCGATCAATCGCGCCAAATATCCGCTGCCCAAGACCCTCAGCAGCCGGTACAACGATTTCGGTTAGCCGTATTCATCCGGCAACTGCTGCGCACTGTAGGAGCCATCTTCAGATGGCGATAGGTTTGGCTAACCCGATTGCAAGCTGCGGCTTGCTCCAACAGTAAATCAGCGCACCTCAGGCGACACTGCCTGCCCCGGCCAGCCGCTTGGCCAGCAGCCCCATCTTCACCTCGGAGGTCGGCACGGCGATGCGCACGACGTGGCCGCCGCCCGGCACCTCGTGCACGGGATTGCCCGCCTTGTCCTCGATGTGCGCGAGCACGAAGCTCCGGTTGCCGCCTGGCAGCACCAGCTCGATCTCATCCCCCACGGCGAACTTGTTCTTGGCCAGGATCTCGGCGAGTTGTTTCTCTTGGTGGTAGCCGGTGACCTCGCCGACGAATTGCGATTGATGGCTGCGCGAGATGCCTTCGAGGTAGTTCTGATGCTCGGCGGTGTGGTGGCGCTGATAGAAACCGTCGGTGTAGCCGCGGCTGGAGACATGTTCCAGGGCGCTGAGCAGGGCGGGGTCGAACGGGCGGCCGGCGGCGGCGTCATCGATGGCGCGGCGGTAGACCTGCGCGGTGCGAGCGACATAGTAATGCGACTTGGTCCGGCCCTCGATCTTCAGTGAATCCACGCCGATGCGCGCCAGCCGGTGCACGTGCTCGACGGCGCGCAGATCCTTGGAGTTCATGATGTAGGTACCGTTTTCATCCTCCATGATCGGCATGTATTCGCCGGGGCGGTTCGGCTCCTCGATCAGGTAGACGTAATCGGCCAGCGGATGGCGCGGCAGCGAGCCGCAGGAGGAGGGGGCCGGGGCGTTCATCGCCTCGAAGGCCTTGAAGTCGATCTTCTGGACGTCGCCGCCGATGTCGGTCTGGCCCGAGCCCAGTTTGTATTCCCAGCGGCAGGCGTTGGTGCAGGTGCCCTGGTTGGGATCGCGGTGATTGAAGTAGCCGGACAGCAGGCAGCGCCCGGAGTAGGCGATGCACAGGGCGCCGTGGACGAAGACCTCCAGCTCCATGTCGGGGCAGCGCTGGCGGATGTCTTCGATCTCATCGAGCGAGAGCTCGCGCGAGAGGATCACCCGCGAGATGCCGATCGATTGCCAGAACTTCACCGCCGCGTAATTGGTGGCGTTGGCCTGCACCGAGAGATGGATCGGCATCTCCGGCCAGCGCTCGCGCACCAGCATGATCAGGCCGGGATCGGCCATGATCAGCGCATCGGGCTTGAGCGCGATCACCGGCGCGATGTCCGCGAGATAGGTGTCCACCTTGCGGTTGTGCGGGATGACATTGCTCGCCAGAAAAAAGCGTTTGCCCTGCGCATGCGCCTCGCTGATGCCGATCGCGAGATTGGCCAGATCGAAGTCATTGTTGCGCACACGCAGGCTGTAACGCGGCTGACCGGCATAGACGGCGTCCGCCCCGAAGGCGAAGGCGTAACGCATATTGTTGAGGGTGCCCGCGGGGCAGAGCAATTCAGGCGCTTTCATTGGGGATGACTGCATGGGTTCCAGAAATGAGGGCGCCAGTATAACCGAGTGAGGGGGTGGGGTGTTAACGGGCTAGGAAATCTCTGATCATTAACCCGACGATCAGATAGGCAGGCTGGCACCCTCACCCCAGCCCTCTCCCGCCTACGGGAGAGGGGGCAACAGGCAGATGCCTTTCATACGGGTTGAATCGTGTGCCTGCGCACGGTTCGGCTTACTCGCTCTTGCCACCCCCCGTGCTACCTCCCGTGCCTCCCATACCACCGCCCATCCCGCCACCGGGGCCCATGCCCTTGCCCATGCCTCGTGGCGGTGGCTCATCCGGCAGGGTCACGCCTTTTTCCTTGGCGCGCTTTTTCATCTCTTCGTGATGCTCCTTGCGGATCTGCTCACGCTCTTCCATGGTCTTGGCCGCGCGCATGCGTTCGCGATAGGCCTCGCGCTCTTCGGTCGTCATCAACTTCCAGCCATAGATGTCTTTGTCCTGCATGTGTTCGCGATCCATCATGCGGTCCCGGTCTTGATCCATCATGCGGTCGCGGTCCTGATCTTGATCCATCATGCGATCGCGGTCCCGGTCGCCTTCGTGCTTATCGGCATATGCCGTGCCCAGCGGGGCGACGAGGGCGAGCGTGACGGCAAGTATGAGTTTTTGCATCTTCATAAGGTCTTCTCCATAAATGACACATGTAGAGCAATAACTGTGGCCCAACCGGGCGAAATTGCAACCTCAGGAAAATCAGGCGAGGAGGCGGCGCAGATAGTTTTTCCGCAAGCTGTTAGAATGGGCGATCGTCCTTTCAAGACCGCGCCGAGATGAAAATCGCCTCCTGGAACGTCAATTCCCTCAAGGTCCGTCTGCCGCAGGTGCTGGACTGGCTGGCCGAGCAGCGTCCCGACATCCTCGCCATGCAGGAGACCAAGCTCACCGATGAGAACTTTCCGGCCGAGGAGATCCGCGCCGCCGGCTACGAGGTGGTCTATGCTGGACAGAAGACCTACAACGGCGTGGCGATCGTGAGCCGCGCGGCGGGGCGCGACATCGTGCGCGATCTGCCCGGCCTGGATGATCCGCAGCGCCGGCTGTTGGGCGCTACCTTCGGCGATGTGCGGGTGCTGGATGTGTACATCCCCAACGGCCAGGAGGTCGGTTCGGACAAATACGCCTACAAGCTCGACTGGCTGGAAAAGCTGCGCGCCTATGTCGCCGAGCAGCTGCGGCAGTATCCCCGGCTGATCTTGCTGGGCGACTACAATATCGCGCCGGATGACCGCGACGTGCACGACCCCGAGGCCTGGCGCGAGCAGATCCTGTGCAGCACGCCGGAGCGCGCCGCGTTCAAGGCGCTGGTCGGCACCGGGCTGCACGACAGCTTCCGGCTGTTCCCGCAGGCGGAGAAGGTCTTCAGCTGGTGGGATTACCGCGCCGCGGGCTTCCGCCGCAACGCGGGGCTGCGCATCGATCATGTGTTGATCAGCGACGCGCTGACAGACCGCTGCCGCGCCGCCTACATCGATAGCGCGCCGCGCCGCCTCGAGCGCCCCTCCGACCACGCCCCGGCCGTGGCGGAATTCGATGTGTGACAGGAGGCGAAACGATGAAGCGCATATACCGATTACTTGGTGCCACTCTGCTGCTGGTATCGCTGTGCGCCTGCCAGCAACCCGCGCAGGACGAGGGCAGGGGCACGACCGGCACTGCGGGGGGCGGGCGGTACGGCCGGCACCGCCACGCCCACCCCGCTACCGGAACGGCCGCCGAGCGAGCAGGGCAGCCACGGCACGGCCAGCGGGAGCGCGCCGACGGGGTATTGAGATAGATGCCGGGAACGGCGGCGCCTTACCCCGGCCTGCCGTCGAGTGACGTGTAGGAGCCATCTTCAGATGGCGATTTCCGGGTGGGGATGATCGCAAGCTGAAGCTTGCTCCTACAATCGATGAAACGGGGGCATCCGTGGTAGGCCGGCATAAGCGCAGCATTGCCGGCAGCTGAGGAAGAAAGCTAGGACGAGGGGATATATATTTAACCCCTCACCCCAACCCTCTCCCAGAGGGAGAGGGGGTTTTTCTTCAAGCTGTTAGCGCCGCCCTGAGAACAGACACCCCATTTGGCGGTCTTATAGAACATGACCTTGCACACCTTCCATCCCGCCGTTAGCGCCTGGTTCACCCAGATCTTCGGCGCGCCGACCGAGGTTCAGAACCAAGCCTGGCCGGCGATCCAGCGCGGGGAGTCCATACTCATCACCGCGCCGACCGGCTCGGGTAAGACGCTGGCGGCGTTTCTGGCGACCATCGATGCCTTGGTGCGCGAGGGGCTGGCGCGCGGGCTCAGTGATACCACGCAGGTGCTCTACGTCTCGCCGCTCAAGGCGCTGTCCAATGACATCCAGAAGAACCTGGAACGGCCGCTGGCCGGTATCCGCGATGAGCTGTTCGCGCAGCAGTTACCCGATGTGGAGATCCGCGCCTGGGTGCGCACCGGCGACACGCCCCAGGCCGAGCGCGCGCGCATGCGCAAGCAACCGCCGCACATCCTGGTGACCACGCCGGAGTCGCTCTACATCCTGCTCACCTCCGCCTCGGGCCGCGAGATGCTGCAGACGGTGGGCACCGTGATCGTCGATGAAATCCACGCCCTGGCGGGCAACAAGCGCGGGGCGCACCTGATGCTGTCGCTGGCGCGGCTCGATGCGCTGTGCCAGGAGCAGCAGGGCCGGGCGCCGGCGCGCGTGGGGCTCTCCGCCACACAGAAGCCGATCGAGGACATGGCGCGTTTCCTCACCGGCCAGGAAGCCGGCTGCACCATCGTCGACACGGGTCATGTGCGCAAGCGCGATCTGGCCATCGAGGTGCCGCGCTCGCCGCTGGAGGCGATCATGGCCGCCGAGGTGTGGGCCGAGGTCTATGACCGCCTCGCCGAACTCGTCACGCAGCACCGCACCACGCTGATCTTCGTCAACACCCGGCGCCTGGCCGAGCGCGCAGCGCGCTTTCTGGCCGAGCGGCTGGGCGAGGCCAACGTCACCGCGCACCACGGAAGCCTGGCGCGCGAGCACCGGCTGGACGCCGAACAGCGCCTGAAGGGCGGCAAGCTGCGCGCCCTGGTGGCCACCGCCTCGCTGGAGCTGGGGATCGACATCGGCGATATCGATCTAGTCTGCCAGCTCGGCTCGCCGCGCAACATCGCCACCCTGCTGCAGCGCGTAGGGCGCTCGGGCCATGCCGTGGGCGCGCTGCCCAAGGGCCGGCTGTTTCCGCTCTCGCGCGATGATCTGCTCGAATGCACCGCCCTGCTCGATGCCGTCCAGCGCGACGAGCTCGATCGCATCATCATGCCCTCGCAGCCGCTCGACGTGCTCGCCCAACAGCTCGTGGCCGAGGTGGCCGCGCGCGAGTGGGAGGAAGCGGCGCTCTATCAGCAGTTCATCCGGGCCTGGCCGTACCGTGATCTCACGCGCGAGACCTACACCGAGGTGGTGCGCATGCTGGCCGAGGGCTACTCCACGCGGCGCGGCCGGCGCAGCGCTTTGCTCTATCGCGACGCCATCCACGGGCGGCTGCGCGCGCGGCCGGGGGCGCGGCTGACCGCCATCACCAACGGCGGCGCGATCCCCGATCTGTTCGACTACGACGTGGTGCTCGCCCCGGAGGGCTTTTCCATCGGCAGCGTCCACGAGGACTTCGCCTTCGAGAGCCTGCCGGGCGATGTCTTCCAGCTCGGCAACACCTCCTACCGCATCCTCAAGATCGAGCAGGGCCGGGTACATGTGGAGGATGCCCGCGGCCAGCCGCCGAACATCCCATTCTGGATCGCCGAGGCGCCGGGGCGCAGCGACGAGCTCTCGCAGGCCGTCTCGCGTCTGCGGGCGGATGTCGCCGCGCAACTGGAAAACGGCATCGATGCCACAGTCACCTGGCTGCAAACGCACTACCCGCTGCCGCCGGCGGGCGCGCAGCAGCTCGCCGAATACCTCGCCGCCGCCAAGGCCGCGCTCGGCGTGGTCCCGAGCCTGGAGACCATCGTCTTCGAGCGCTTCTTCGACGATGTGGGCGATATGCACTTCGTCATCCACGCCCCGTTCGGCTCGCGCATCAACCGCGCCTGGGGCCTGAGCCTGCGCAAGCGCTTCTGCCGCAAGTTCAACTTTGAATTACAGGCCGCGGCCAGCGAGGACAACATCATCCTCTCGCTCGGGCCCACGCACAGTTTTCCGCTCGCCGAGGTCGCCGATTACCTGAAGCCCGCGACGGCGCGCGCCATCCTGATCCAGGCCCTGCTCGCCGCCCCGCTGTTCGGCACGCGCTGGCGCTGGGTGGCCAATATCGCGCTCGCGGTGGCGCGCACGCGCAACGGCAAGCGCGTCCCCGCGCAGTTCCAGCGCTCGGATGCCGAGGATCTGGTCGCCGTGGTCTTCCCCGATCAGCTCGCCTGCTTCGAGAACATCAGCGGCGACCGCGAGGTGCCCGATCACCCGCTGGTCAATCAGACCCTGCGCGATTGTCTGTACGAGGCGATGGATGTCGAGGGCCTGGAGCGGATGCTCACGCGCCTGACGAGCGGCGAGCTCAAGGTGGTCTGCGCCGATCTGACCCACCCTTCACCGCTCGCCCTGGAGATCATCAACGCCCGGCCCTACGCCTATCTCGACGACGCCCCGGTCGAGGAGCGGCGCACGCTCTCGATCCAGCAGCGCCGCCATCTCGATCCCGAGACCGCCGCCGATCTCGGGCGGCTCGATCCGCTCGCGATCGCCCGCGTGCGCACCGAGGCCTGGCCCGATGCGCGTAGCGCCGACGAGCTGCACGACGGTCTGATCGTGCTCGGCTTCATGACCGAGGCCGAGGCCCGGAGTGGATCGCTGGAGGCAGGCGAGGGGTTGGACTTCGATTGGCAACACCTGTTCGCGAGTTTGACCGATCAGTCACGCGCCACCCTGCTCACCACGCCTGCGGGAGAGCGGCTGTGGGTCGCGGCCGAACGCCTGGCGCAAATGCAACTGCTGTTCCCCGACGCGCCGCTCGCTCCGCCCATCGAGCCCTACGTGGAAGACAATGAGGCCCCGCCGCAGAAGGAAGATGCCCTGCGCGAACTGATCCGCAGCCGCCTCGAAGGGCTGGGGCCGGTCACGGTCGTGCAACTCGCCGCGCCGCTGGGATTGAGCACGCAACAGATCGAGTTTGCCCTGCTCGAACTGGAGCAGGAGGGCTTCGTCATCCAAGGCCAGTTCACTCAGACCACGCCGCAGACCGAGTGGTGCGAGCGCCGCCTGCTCGCGCGCATCCATCGCTACACCTTGAAG
>CAZKZP010000005.1:101450-103572 GCA_964557295.1 uncultured Chromatiales bacterium
CCTCGCCGGCGAGCGCGGCGAGGGCCAGGCCGCGCTCGCCGCCGTGCTGGAACAACTCGAAGGCTATTCGATCCCCGCCGCGCAGTGGGAAGAAGAGATCCTGCCCGCGCGCATCGCCGACTACAGCGCCGACCTGCTGGAGAACCTGTGCCTCTCCGGGCGCATCACCTGGCTGCGGCTCACACTGCCAAAGACAAGCACCCTAGCGAAAAATGAGCGTCCCTTCTCCCTCAGGGAGAAGGACAGGATGAGGGGAGATAATCAAACGGCCGCAACCGATTCACCCCCCGACCGCAAACGCGACCCCGCCCCCGTGCGCATCACCCCCATCGCCCTGCTCGCTCGCGCCCACGCCGCGGACTGGCGCGCGATCAATCCCGTCCCCGAACGTGAGCAACTGCCGCTGTCCTCCGCCGCGCACAAGGTCATGAGCGCGCTGGAGCAGCGCGGCGCGTTGTTCTTCATCGATCTGGTCCAGCTCACCGGCCTGCTGCGCACCCAGGTGGAAGAGGCGCTGGCGGAACTGGTCGCTTGGGGCCTGGTCACCGCCGACAGCTACGCCGGCCTGCGCGCCCTGATCGCCCCGCAAAGCCGCCGTCCCGGCTTCGGCCACGGCCGCCAGCGGCGGCGCGCCACGGCGGCTGGCGTGGACGACGCCGGACGCTGGTCGCTGCTGCAACGCCACCCGGCCGCGGTCGACTACGACGCCGCCCCGCTCGATGCGCGCAGCCCCCACCTCGCCCACATCGCCCTCACCCTGCTGCGTCGCTACGGCGTCGTCTTCCGCAAGGTGCTGGAGCGCGAGGCCAACCTGCCGCCCTGGCGCGAGCTGTTGTACGTCTACCGCCGCATGGAGGCGCGCGGCGAGATCCGCGGCGGGCGCTTCGTGCAAGGCATGAGCGGCGAACAATTCGCCCTGCCCGAGGCCGTCGCCACCCTGCGCGAACAACGCAAGCGCGGCGGCACCGGAGCAATGTTGGTGATCACCGCCGCCGATCCGCTCAACCTCGCCGGCATCCTCACCCCCGGCCCGAAGATCCCCGCCCAAGGCCACAACCGACTCCTCTACCGCGACGGCGTGCCCATCGCCGCCGCCATCGCCGGGGAGATCGAATTCCTCGCCAACCTTTCACCACACCAGCAACATGAGGCGCAACAGATGTTGATCCGCAAGGCGCCGGGTCAGGTGCTGCGGTTTCAGGCGTCGTGAGCACGCCTTGTAGCCTGGGACAAAACCCCGGTCTCACGATGCTCCACGAAAAAACACAAAAACCTACCGAACCGTAGCGCGGTGATCGCTGCGTGTTGGGCCGCGCCGTCTCTTTGCCGCGAAAAGGTTTGGGAACGGGTTCAGACTGCACGATTAACCCGCGATCAATTTCATCTAATGTGGAGCCATCTTTGAGATGGCGATCATTGCAACGGCGGCTGATCGCAAGCTGAAGCTTCCGCTCCAGACTCACGCCCCTTGCCGCGAACGCGCACAAACAAGCTGAATGTGGCTTTGTCATGGTTAGGGTTAGTAACCCCGATCATCCTGCAGCTCGGCGTCTGGGGGCATCGCGGGGTGCGCAGTGATTTATCGCATGATGAACTTGATCCCGGCCTGCTCGTCTGGGATATGCATCGCAACATGAACGCCGATTACTTTACCGCGGATCGCACCGTAATAAAGATTGAATTCACCGACATCGTATCCAGCCAACGTTATTGGTGGCTGGTAATCCGGGATGGCGATGTAGATGTGTGCCTGAAGGATCCGGGTTTTCATGTTGATTTGGTCATTTCATCGGATAGGCAAACCCTGACGGCGGTATGGATCGGCGACACCACCATCATGAAGGCGATGCGAGAAAATCAGGTGCGCGTGACAGGATCGCCAGCCTTGAGAAAAAATATCGCCGCGTGGCTTGGCGCCAGCTATTTTGCGGATGTGCAATCTGCGCGCGCGAAAAATATCGGGCGTCGGCCTGAAGGGTCGTCAGCGCCAGATTAGCTGTGCGTTAGCCAAGCCGATACTAACCCTAACCATGACAAAGTCTCATTCAGCTTGTCTGCGCGCGTTCGTGGCAAGGCGCCGGCACGCCGCTGTAGCACTCCTACAGCAAGTGGCGGCAACGCT
>CAZKZP010000006.1:0-25367 GCA_964557295.1 uncultured Chromatiales bacterium
TGGCAGGGCGGCATGTCGTTCCACGGCGGCCTGCTCGGGGTGATCGGCGCGATGTGGCTGTTCGCGCGCCGCCATGGCAAGACCTTCTTCCAGATCGCCGATTTCACCGCGCCCCTGGTGCCGATCGGGCTCGGCGCCGGGCGCATCGGCAACTTCATCAACGGCGAGCTGCCGGGGCGCGCCACCGACCTGCCCTGGGGCATGGTCTATCCGCACATCGATCAGTTCGCCCGCCACCCCTCGCAACTCTATCAGGCCGCCACCGAAGGGCTGCTGCTGTTCATCATTTTGTGGTGGTATTCCAGCTCCCCGCGCCCGCGCGCGGCCGTCTCCGGCCTGTTCCTGCTGGGCTACGGGCTGCTGCGCTTCAGCACCGAGTTCGCGCGCGAGCCCGACGCCCACCTCGGCTTCATCGCCTTTCAGTGGCTGACGATGGGCCAGGCGCTCTCCACCCCCATGATCCTGATCGGCGCCGCCATGATGATCTGGGCCTATCGCACCGCTAACACCCCGGCACGCTGAGGTCACCGCATGCAGCAGTATCTGGATTTGATGCGCCACGTCAAAGAGCACGGCACCCGCAAGGGCGACCGCACCGGCACCGGCACCTTGAGTGTCTTCGGTCATCAGATGCGCTTCGATCTGCGCGCGGGCTTTCCGCTGGTGACCACCAAGAAGTGCCACCTGCGCTCCATCATCCACGAGCTGCTGTGGTTCCTCCAAGGCGAGACCAACATCCAATACCTGCTCGATCACGGTGTCTCGATCTGGAACGAATGGGCCACCGCGACCGGCGATCTCGGCCCGGTCTACGGTCGGCAGTGGCGCTGCTGGCCCGCGCCGGACGGCCGGCACATCGACCAGATCAGCCAGTTGATCGACCAGATCAAGCGCACCCCGAACAGCCGCCGCCTGATCGTCTCGGCCTGGAACGTGGCCGATCTGCCCGATGAGCGCATCGGGCCGCAGGCCAATGTCGCCGCGGGCAAGATGGCCTTGGCGCCCTGCCACGCCTTCTTCCAGTTCTACGTGGCCGAGGGCCGGCTCTCCTGCCAGCTCTATCAGCGCAGCGCCGACATCTTCCTGGGCGTGCCGTTCAACATCGCCTCCTACGCCCTGCTCACCCTGATGATCGCCCAGGTCTGCGAACTGGAGCCGGGCGAGTTCATCCACACCCTGGGCGACGCGCATCTCTATCTCAACCACCTGGAACAGGCCGAGGAACAACTCAGCCGCACCCCGTATCCGCTGCCCCAGATGAAGCTCAATCCCGCGGTGCAAGACCTCTTTGCCTTCCGCTTCGATGACTTCGAACTGGTGAACTACCAGGCCCATCCCGCCATCAAGGCGCCGATCGCGATCTAGCCGCGCGCTGCGCGCGCCCGTGCGATCAAGTTCCCTCCTGCCCATCCGATACAACTAGTTGACGCGCACCCGCCGGGAGCCAGCACCGGCGCACGCGCGCGATTCACTCGGGAGCATGGAGAAAAAACTGTGGTCGCAGTGGGAAAACTGAACATAAAACTCTTTTTGGCCATCATCCTGGTGTGGTCGCCGATCGCCGTGTTCGACCTGATCAGCGCCTCGAAGGAAGCGCGCGAGGTCTCGATGATAGAAATCGAGCGCTGGAGCACCCTACTGGGGGAGACCGTGCGGATCTCGCTCAACACCTTGATGCGCGAAGGCAAGATGGACGCGCGTTTCGCCATGTTCGAAAACCTGCGCCAGGAGCTGCCGGGCCTGGAGAACATCCGCGTGATCCGTTCACCGCGCGTCAATGAGTTGTTCATGAAACAACGACACAGCGTCGACATCCCCCGCGAGAAAAACGCCATCATCGCCTACCGCAGCGAAATCGAGCTGCTCGGCACCAAGATGAAACACACGAGCAACCCCGACGATCGCGCGGATCTGTTCGAACAGATCCAGAACTTGCACCATTTGATCAAGGAATCCGAGAAAAAGATCCTCGACCTGGAGAAGATCGAAACCGATCCCCGCGAGATTCCGCGCGACCGGCTCGACATCCAGGCCATCGAACAGGGGGCCCCGATCTTCAAGGTCGAAGGCGACCTCATGCGGGTGCTCTCCCCCTTCCGCGTGCGCGAGCAGGGCTGTTCGGAGACCTCGGGGTGCCACGTCGGCGCGACCACCGGCGAGGTGCTCGGCGCGATCAACATGGAATTCTCCATCTCCGATGTCAACGCCGAGATCCGCCACAATATCTATCTGATCGGCATCAGCAAGGCCATCATTGCGCTGCTCATCCTCAGCGCCGTCTTTGTCGTGATCAACATCTTCGTCATCAAGAACATCCGGCGCATGCTCGATGCCTTCCAGAAGGTGGCCGCCGGTGACATGCACGCGACCGTGCCGGTGCAAGGCAACGACGAGATCCAGGAGCTGGCGCAGGGATACAACGATCTGGTGAACCAGCTGCGCAACACCACCGTCTCGAAGGCCTACGTGGACAACATCCTCGATTCCATGCTCGATACCGTGATCGTCGTCGACCCAAGCGGCCAGATCCAGCGCATCAACAAGGCCACCAGCAAGCTCCTTGGCTTCAGCCCCCGCGAACTCATCGGCCAGCCGATCTCCGCCATCATCAAGGACCGCGCCTCGCCGATCCTCAAGACCTACAGCGGCATCCCGCAAGAGGTGGAAGGCGTGGCCGAGACCGTCTTCCAGTCGGCCCATGGACGCCGGATTCCGGTACTGGTCTCCGCGGCGCTGCTTTTCTCCGGCCAGGAGTTCCAGGGCATCGTCATCTCCGCGCAAGACATCACCGACCGCCAGAAGGCCGAGCAGGCCCTGCGGCAGAAACTGACGGCGGAACAGGCCAATCAGGCCAAGAGCGAATTCCTCGCCACGATGAGCCACGAAATACGCACCCCGATGAACGGCGTGCTGGGCATGACCGAGCTGCTGCTGCACACCGAACTCAATCCGCAGCAGCACCAGTTCGCGCGCACCGTGCAGGCCTCGGGCGAGATGCTGCTGGCCGTGATCAACGACATCCTCGATTTCTCCAAGATCGAGGCCGGCAAGCTCGTGCTGGAGGAAACCGAGATACCTCTGCGTACCCTGATTGAGGATCTCGTCTTCCTGCATGCGCAGTACGCGCACAACAAGGGGCTGGAGATGTCCTACCTGCTGCCGCCCGAGCTGGACATGGTCTATCTGGGCGACTCCGTGCGTCTGCGCCAGATACTCACCAACCTGATCAACAACGCCATCAAATTCACCGGACACGGCGAGGTCTCGATCAAGGCCTCCCTGGCCGAATCCACGGCCGAGGAATGTCTGCTGCGCTTTGAAGTGCAGGATACCGGCATCGGCATCGATCCGGCGCTGCACGCGCGGATCTTCGATTCGTTTTCCCAGGCCGACAACTCCACCACACGCAAATTCGGCGGCACCGGTCTCGGCTTGGCCATCTGCAAGAAACTCACCACGCTGATGGGCGGGGAGATCGGCCTGGACAGCAAAGCAGGCCAGGGCGCCACCTTCTGGTTCACGGTGCGCCTGCGGAAATCCCGCACCCAACCCGCGCAGCAAGCCCCGATCCCGGATGAACTGCACCGGCTGCGCATCCTCGTCGTCGACGACAACGCGACCAACCGGGAATTGCTGACGCTGCAACTGGCGGCCTGGCAGATCCCCTGCGACACCGCCGAAGGCGGCGCCGCGGCACTGGAGCGGCTCTACCAAGCCGCGCAGGCGGGCACGCCGTATGGCATCGCCATCCTCGACATGCACATGCCCGGCATGGACGGCGTGCAACTGTCGGAAGTGATCCGGGCCGAGCCCGCGTTCAAAGCCACGCGGATCATGATCTTCAGCTCCGCCTACGACACGATCGACCCGGGAATCATCGCCCGGCTCGAACTACAGGCCGTCCTGTCCAAGCCGGTGCGGCAGGCCGAGGTCCTCAACAGCCTGCTGAGCGCCGTCTCCGCGGACCAAGCGCCGACATCAAGCGGCGGCAAGCCTCCGCTCGAACACCCGGCCGCGATGTTCTCGGGGCATGTGCTGGTCGCGGAGGACAATCCGGTCAATCAGGAAATCGCGCGCGCCTTCCTGAAACTCCTGGGCTGCACGGTGGACATCGAACCCAATGGCAAGGCCTGCCTGGAGGCTTGGCGCAAAGGACGCTACGACCTCATCCTGATGGACAGCCAAATGCCGGAGATGGACGGTTTTGCCGCCAGCGCGATGATCCGCCGGCTTGAAGCCAGCGACCCCGGCCGCCGACGCACGGCCATCATCGCCGTCACCGCCGAGGCCGTGGAAGGCGACCGGGAAAAATGCCTCGCCGCCGGGATGGATGATTATCTCAGCAAGCCCTACACCGGACAGCAACTGCGCAAGGTGATCGAACCCTGGCTGCCCTTGAAGTCCCATGCCAGCCACATCGAGGCCCCCCTGACCTCCAGCGCCACCCCGAGCGCTCAGGGAGACGAAAACCTCGGCACACCGCTCGACCAGGAGATGCTCAACAGAATCCACGAGCTGGAGAAAAACGGCACGCCCGGCATGATGAGAAAAGCGGTCATCCTGTATCAAGCGCATTCACAGCAGCTCATCGAGCAACTGAGCATGGCGGTGGAACACCGCAATGCCGCAGCGATACGTAAGGCCGCCCACGCGCTGGTCTCCAGCAGCGCCAACATGGGCGCCACACATCTGGCCGCCCTCTGCCGCGAGCTCGAACAACTCGCGCGCGATCAGAACCTTTCCTGCGCCAACCTGGTATTCGACAAGATCCGGCACGAATTACGGCGGGTCATGGACGCGCTCGAACGCGAGTGCCTGCACAAGGTCGGCTAATTCAGGAAGCGCATGTGCGCCCCGCAAGCGAATGGGTTTGCGCGTCAGGCCCGCATGGCGCTTGCTTCTAGTGGGGGCAGTATATGAGAAAGGCACCGGCTCCCGGCATGCGCCGGGATGACGGCATTATTAACCTGGCAATCAAATATCTCTGTTGCACATATGAGACGTCCCTTCTCCCTCCGGGAGAAGGACAGGATGAGGGGAATAAAATCAATATACTAACTCCCCTCACCCTAGCCCTCTACCCTAAAGGGCATAAATCCCTGAGGGAGAGGGAATGAAAAAACAGCTCTATTTTGTTGTCAGGTTATTACTAACCCTAACCAGGCGATCAATTACATCTGATGTAGGAGCCATCTTTAGATGGCGATCATCGCAGCGGTGGCTGATCGCATGCTAAAGCTTCCGTTCCGGACTCACGCCCCTTGCCTACCTCCATGTAGGCAACGCTTGCTCCTACAGCAGCAGGTATCTTTATCCGCCAGGTAGTAATAAGCATAAGCCCCCGTTCCCCCCCCGCACAGGATGCGGCGAACGACGTGAGCGCATCGCTCACGACAATGCGGCGCGTGGGTCACTGCGTGGACGGAACCGGGCGTGGGGCATGTGCGGGGGCTCTCTTTAAATGGCGAAATTCTGTTCGCGCGCGTCAACACCGGGATCGACGACGGTGACGCGGTTGCGGCCGTTTTCTTTCGACTGATAAAGCGCCGCATCGGCGGCCTCGATGATCTTCTGCGCCTTGTCATAGCGTGGATGGTATGAACTGATGCCGATGCTGGTGGTGATGGGTATTTCCTTGTCTTCGAAGAACACCGATGCATCGGCGATGACCTTGCGCAGCTTTTCACCCACTACCTGCGCATTGATCAATCCGGTTTCCGGGAGTATCACCATGATCTCCTCACCACCATAGCGCCCGACGAAATCGGTCTCGCGCAAGGTCTTCCGGACCCGGCTGGCCGCCTCGCGCAACACCTCGTCACCCGCCAGATGGCCGTAGCTGTCGTTGATGTGCTTGAAGTGATCCAGGTCGAGCATCAAGACTGTCAGCTCATGATCGAAGCGCTTGGCGCGAGCGAATTCCATCTCCAGATTTTCTTCCAGATGCCCGCGATTCCACAGACCGGTCAGCGCATCGGTCTTGCTCAGGATCTCGATTTCGCGCGTACGCTCGCGCACCATGCCTTCCAGGCGGATGTTTTCCATGCGTGCCTGCGTCAAGTTGAAGGTGTAGATCGAGTAGGCGATGAACAGGGCGAACAATATCGTCAGCGCGCTGGTGCCGATCGCGGTATAGATCAGGCGCCTTTCATTGGCGGCGTAGGGCGCGGCATCGAGCATCATCAACATGCTGCCGTTTTCCGTCACGAAATGCGTATTCGGGGTGATGATGCGATAGATCAGCTCGCCGCCGCTTTCGATGAGCTCCGTGGAGCGCCCGCCCAGGACGCGCGCTTCGACGCTCTTGCCGATGGAATGATAATCGCTGCTGGCCAGAACCGCGCCGCTCGGGGAAATGATGGAAATCTGCCGGATGTTCTTGGTGGCGCTCACATAGGCGGAGAGGAAGGCGTTGATCTCCACCGTCTCGAAGATCTCGACGCTGTTCTGGATCGAGCCCGTGATCGCCTGCAACAGATTGCGGATATCCACTTGGCGGCGCGTGAGCGCGAACTCCGGCTGCTGGCCTTCGACGTAGTTGTACTCCGAGATATCCACCGAGAGATCGATGATGCCGAGATCCCGGTCATTGATTTTCACCGGATAGGTGATCGCCATGACCGGGACATAATCACGTTCGTCGAAATAGAACTTACCCATCAGATGCGGCTGCGCGAGCGCCTTGAGAAAACTCTCGCGGGTATATTTCTTTCCAATCTCGTCATGGAACATCGAGTTCTTCACGATGCCATCCTGGTCTAGATAGCGGAACTCGAAGATCTCCAAGCCGAGCGAGATGTCGCGCACCAGTTTTTCCACGCTCATGGTGGACTTGATATCCTGGAAGCGCTGCAAACTGGAGGTGATGGACTGAACCACATCCTGCGAGTCGAGCTCCATCTGCTGCAGCAGCAGTTCGCGCTGCGTCACCAGATTGTAGACCGAAAGCGACGACAGGGTGATGATCAGCACCAGCAGCTGAACTGCGATATTGTGCTTTTTGACGAAATCCCACATGTGCACGTATCGATCCCCCGGTCCCGGTCGCAGCGCCTGCCTCATTCCGGTTTTGCGTTCTTGTATTTCTTGTAGGCCTCATGGAAGTCGGTATATGACCGGTTCCAACGGCTGGTATGACAACTCTTGCACATCGCCTTGATACGGTCCGGCCGGTCAGTACCCACCAGGAAGCCGCCCTTGTCCCGGCGCTGCACGTGCACGCTCCCCGGCCCATGGCAGCCTTCGCACTGCACATTGGCCAGACGCGGCGTGGTCTCGAAACTGACGAATCCCGTGGGGATACCATAGCCCGTGGCATGACAGACCAAGCAGCGCGGATTGTCGCCATAACCGGCATCAATGACCTTCCTCAGCGAGTAATCGTGCGCATCCTGCTTTCGGCCGAGGAAGAATTCGCGGTGGCAGAGCCGGCATTTGGTGTTGCCGACATAATAATAGTACTTCGCCTCCAATTCCTTTTTCAGTTCTTCCTCGCCAATGACATTGATGAGCGGGATTACCGCTGCCGGCCCCTCGAGTTCGGCCTTGATCCGCGGGTCGGCAGCGTTCGCGTTATGCAACACCGCGAACACCCCCAGGATCAGCAGGGCCGCGCAGCGGTTTGGTCTCAAGATTCTCTTCATGTGTGCATCACCCTTCTCACCACTTGTAGGTCAGCGATCCGTAGACCATGACCGAAGTATACCCTTCCTCTGGCCCGATCAAGGTCAGCACTTCGGCTGCGCCCGTCGAAGCAGCCTCCACGGCCGGCGCGGTATCGGTGGCATGCAGGAGTGGATCATAGGACTTGAAACGTCCCAAGATCACGCCCAAGCCGAGATCCATTTTTTTCATCAGCGCGTATTCCGCTCCCAGCTCCAGACGCGAGTACTCGGTAGTCACCGTCGGCAGAGCTTCGTTCGTTGCCGCCACCTTGCCATAGACGACGGGAGAAAAACTGCTCACCTCATACACTTGATTGGCATCGTACCGCACGTCGGTCTTCGATTTGGAGTAGTCATATTTGACCTTCAACAGTATGCGGTCATTAAACACACGGTAGCTGCCGCCAACGCCGAGGCTCAGGATGTCGTCTTCATTGTGCACCGTCCAATCAAGATCCGGATCGTCATAGCCCAGGACACTGTCCGCCACCGTGACGCTCCCCTGCCGCGCATTGAGCCCATACTGGCGGCCTTCCAGCCGATAGGAGCCACGCTCCTGCGTGACATAACCGAAGACCGCCACGCCCTGCTCGGGTGCATAATCGACATCCAATGTGGCGCTGTCGTTGTCGTTTTCGCGCAATCCCACCAGCAAATCATCGCCGCCCAGATATTCATCGGTAAGCTTGCGCAACCGCACGCCGACCACGAGATCGGTCACCGGGTAGAGGTTCAGCCCAAGGTTGATGGTGCGGCGGCTGCGATCGGCGATATCGAACTGGCGCAGGTACGGATTGTTTTCAAAGGTATCCTGCGCACCAGCGACGGCACTGACATTATTAGCAGGATTGTTGACGTAGCCCGAGGTGTGCATTTCCGTGAACACCCTGGCGTCGTCATAACCGCTGGCGGCCTTGCGATGGGCGCGCGCGACATCGACGTTGAGCTGCGCCAGGCTGGAGAAGCGCTGGGTGAATCCGCCGCTCAGGGTGATTTCTTTGGTCTTTTCCACCGCGCGGTAGGTCATCGCCTCAATATCGCGCTGGGCGGCCGCGTGCAGCGAGGTGCTTGCGCTTGCCACATAATCGGCATCGATCTTGAACTGTTGCTTGGCGGTATCGCGCGACAAATTATAGATCGCCCGGTCGGAAGTGAGTCCGGCTTGCTCATTTCGATCGGTGCGCGCGCGCCGGAACAGATCCTGATCGGTCTTGTTATCCGTTTTTTGGTAGTGATAGCGCGTGTTGACCTTCAATTTTCGCGTCGGCCGTGAGGTCAGATCCACATTCACATGGGAGATGTCGATCTGCGCATCGGCGCTGGTGCGCGGGAGCGCCGCCGTTATGCTGGTCTGGCTGCTGTTGTTGGAATACGGCAGCAAATCGTCATCCTGGGTCAGGCGGCTGCGTTCCGTCATCACCGTCAGGCGCGAGGTCGGGCCGAGGTTCAGGGCGCCCATCAGGGTCAGGGTTTGTTGTTCATTGTCAGGCTCCAGGTCGGTCCGTCCGGTGGTAAAGCCGCCCTGCGTGAACGGATTCTGCCAGGTGAAGTCCGGCACATCGTTGCTGAAGGTGGAACGCCGATAGCGCACCTCCCATTGCCCCGTGTCCGCGGCATACCCCAGCGCGGCATTGATCGCCTCCATCGCATGATCCACCGGCGCCGGCAGATAGACCGCCGCATTATGGAAGGCGGCGCCCCCGAGGGGCTTATGCCCCGTGACATCGTAACGCTCCACACCGACATCGATGCGCCAACGTTCATTGGGCGTGAGGAAGAAACTCACATTGCTGGTCTTGCGCTCGGTGGCGATCTCCACGGTGCGCGCGTCGCTGGCCAGATTGTCCATCACTGTCGTGGTGTTGCGTGTGGTATCGGAGGTAAAGGTCGTGGGCAACACCAGGCTGTCGTCCAGATCCCCCTCGTAGAGGGTTTTCGCCGCATCCGAGTGCAGATATGGAATCTCGCGGTAGCGCAGATTCAAGCCGAACACGCCGTAGCGCCCGCCTTTAAGGCCGAGCCGGCGATTGTCCAGGCCCAGGCCCTTGCCTTCGGCGCCGAAATACGTCAAGCCGTCCTGATACAGCAGATTCAAATCCAGCAGCAGCCAGCTCTCGTCATCACTGATGCCGGAATATTCGCCGAACTTCGCGGAGGGTTCGTCCAGTTTGACGTGAGCGGCGCCCACGGTCACACTGCCATCGAACCCCTCGGCCTGGCTCATGGCCGGCGCCGCTGCGATCCCCATCAGGACCAGTCGCATGAACAATGTCTTCATCATCGTTTTTTCTTGGTTGTTTTTCATGGGATTACCTCTGGAACATCGCACCGGACGGGTGGTTTGAACCATGGATCATGGAGTGACAGTTCACGCACGCCTTGACCGTGTTCCGGACATTTCGGACCTCGCTGCCGTCATACAGCGCTCCCGGATGCGAGAATTGCTGGTGACAGCTCTGACACAGCGCGGTGACCCGCATCTTCAGCAGCGAAGCATGGTTTGAGCCGTGCGGATCATGGCAATTGGTGCAGTTGGCACGCACCGGGGCATGCTCCCACAGGAAGGGGCCGCGTTTCTCGGCATGGCATTGATAACAGGCGTCATTGACAGTGTTGAACTTGAGCGAGCGTTCGCCCGCGCTGCCATGCGGATTATGGCAATCGGTGCAACCCATCAGCCCTTCACGCACCGGCATGTGCGAGGCGCGGTTGAGCTTGGCGCGCTGCTCGACATGACAGCTCTCGCATTTCTTCTGCGGCACCTTGCCATCACCACTGTGCATGGTGTGACAGGAGACGCAGGACAGGCCCTTCATGGCATGCGCGCTGGCCTCCCAATTCTGGGTATGCCCCTTGCCCTGATGACATGACAGACAGCGGCTGTTGATCCAGGCGGCATTCTCAGGTGTGTGCGTAAAATTGTTCACATACAGCGATTCGCCTTCTTCCTCGCCGGCCCGGTCGGCGTGCATGGCGGCAGGACCATGGCAGGCCTCACATCCCAGGGCCTGCTCGGGACCACTCGCATTGAGCATGAAAATCCTGCCATGAGTGGTGTCCGCATAACCCGACTGCTTGATGGCCTTATGGCATTTGTAGCAAGTCTCCGCTCCGGCATAAATCGACGCTTCCTCCGCCCATGCGCCCTGGCAGACCATTAGCGCAAACGCCATCCACAAGATTCTCATCAAAGTCGCTCCTTTGTTATTTGCGTTTTTATTCTTTATCGCACCCGCCACGCAGCGGGTGTCTGTAACCAAGGCTTTTGCAACAGCTAGTTTGTTATCGACGACCCCTAACAAGTCTTTAAAACTTCCTCAAGTTCCATGATTCGTCCCGGCGCGGCGCGGCTCGCGATGCTGCAATATCAGCTGCCCGGCCTCCGCCGCCGGCAGCGGCCGGCTGAAGTAAAAGCCCTGCATCTCTTCGCAACCGCGCTGGCGCAGAAACGCCAACTGCTCCGCGGTCTCCACCCCCTCGGCGACCACCTTGAGCCCGAGGCTGTGCGCCATGGCGATGATCGCCGAAGTGATGGCCACATCATCCGGGTTGTTCGGGATGTCCTTCACGAAAGAACGATCGATCTTGAGGATGTCGAGCGGGAAGCGCTGGAGGTAACTCAGCGAGGAGTAGCCGGTGCCGAAATCGTCCATCGACAAGCGCATCCCGAGCGCCTTGAATTTGCTCAGCGTCGCCAGGATCTCGTCGGTGTCGCGCAGGATGATGCTTTCGGTGATCTCCAGTTCCAGGAGCTGCGGGTCGATCGCCGCCTGCTGCACGATCCGGGCAATGGTGTTGAACAGGCCGCCGCGATGGAATTGCTGGCTGGAGAGATTGACCGCCACGCTGATCGCGCCGATCCCTTGCGTCTGCCAGTCCTTCACCTGCGCCGCCGCCGTCTCCAGCACCCAGGCGCCGATGGGTACGATCAGGCCGGTGTCTTCGGCCAGAGGGATGAACTCGACCGGCGAGACCATGCCCAGCTCTTCATTGTTCCAGCGCAGCAAGGCCTCGACGCCGGTGATGCGCATCGTCTCGATCTCGACCCTAGGCTGGTAATACAGCCGGAATTCCTCGCGCTCGATCGCGCGGCGCAGTTTGTTTTCCAGGCTCAGGCGTTCGATGGCGCGCTGATTCATGGAGTCGGTGTAGAACTGGTAGATGTTGCGGCCAGCGCGTTTGGCGTGGTTCATGGCGGTGTCGGCGTGTTTGAGCAGTTGCTCCGTATCCTCGCCATCGATGGGATAGACGGCGATGCCGACGCTGGCGCTGACGAAGACCTCGTGCTTATGGATCACGAAGGGTTCGATGAAGATGTTCTGGATGCGCTGGGCCACCAGCGCCATGTCGTTGACATCGCCGATGCCGTTGAGCAGCAGCGAAAACTCATCGCTGCCCAGACGCGCCAGATTGTAATCGTCGCGCGGACGGGCGACGCTGTCGCTCTCGCGCAGATAGCGTTTCAGACGCTCGGAGACCTGCTGCAACAGGATGTCGCCTTCGCTGTGCCCCAGGGTTTCGTTGATGTTCTTGAAGCGATCCAGACCGATGGAAAACACGCCCACCAGCGTCTGCGTGCGCTGGGCGTAGCCGATCGCCTGCGTCAGGCGATCCTTGAACAGCTGACGATTGGGCAGCTTGGTCAACGAGTCATAATAGGCGAGATAGCGGATCGTCTCTTCGGCCTGCTTGCGCGCGCTGATGTCCTCCACCGTGCCAGCCATCCCCAGCGGCACGCCGCCTTCGTCGAAGACCACTTCCGCCTGGGCCAGCACGATACGCTCGCGGCCTTCCGATGTGAGGATGCGGTATTCCACGCTATACGGCTGGCCGTGATAGAGGGCGTTGTCGGTAAGCTCGAGCAGCCGTTCGACATCCTCGGGATGGACGCGCGAGTAAAACGCCAACGGCGTGGGCATGAAATGCGCCTTGCTCAGATCGAAGATCCGGTAAACCTGATCCGACCAATAGATCTTGTCGTTGGCCAGATCCCATTCCCAGTCGCCAACATTGGCGATACGCTGGGCATTCTCCAAGCGCATTTCGCTGATGCGCAGCGCCTTCAGGTTTTCATAGGAACGGAGGATGTAGCGGATACGATGCCCGAGGATCATCCAATTGATCGGCTTGGTGATGAAGTCGGTCGCCCCGGCCTCATAGGCCAGGTTCACCGAAGCCACATCCTCGAGGCTGGTGATCATGACCACCGGCAGATGCGCGCCGAGTTGCCGGCGCAACACCCGGCACACGGCAAAGCCATCCAGGCCCGGCATTTCCACATCGAGCGTGACGAGATCGGGCAGACAGCGCTCGTAGTGCGCCAGCCCCTCATCACCATCGCCCGCCTCGATGACCTCAAAGCCGGATTGCTCCAGCGCCTCGCGCATGAACAAACGCATGGTGGCATCATCATCGACGATCAGGATCAGCGGCTTGTCACGGCCTTGATCTAACAGCATGCACTGTCTCCGCCCCGGTCCAGGCATTCATGCGCCCGCCTCCCGGACCGCGGAAGCCGTGCATGAGGTTGATAAAAGTGTTTGATTAGCATAGCGACCACTTCATCGTGTCCTTTAACCGCCGGCTGCTCCTCCGCGAATACCGGTTGAGCGCGGACTCGAGGATTGGCTATCATGACTGCCCCGCACCCCGGACACTCGCACCCCCATGAAGATTTCCATCATCGCCGCCATGGACCAGGACCGCGTCATCGGCATCAACAACCAGTTGCCCTGGAAGCTGCCGGCCGACATGCAATGGTTTCGCCGCCAGACCCTGGGCAAGCCGGTACTGATGGGGCGCAACACCTATGAGTCCATCGGTAAGCCGCTGCCCGGCCGGCTCAATATCATCCTGACGCGGGAACACGGTTACGCCGTGGACGGCGCGGTGGTGGTGCATCATCTGGAGGAGGCCATGGCCATGGCCGGTGAGGTCGATGAGGTGATGGTGATCGGCGGAGCAGCTTTATATGAACAGATGCTGGGACTGGCGGACCGGCTGTATCTCACGCAGATCCATGCGCATTTCGCCGGGGATGCCTGGTTTCCCCGGATCGATCCGGCGGAATGGGTGGAGATCGAGCGCAGCGACCACGCGGCCGATGAGCGCAATCCCTATGACTACAGCTTCATGATCCTGGAACGCAAGCGCTGAGCCCCGCCCTCAGCACGGCTCGCCCGGCGAGCAAAAGCCGCTGCACGGCACCTGGAACCGCGCCAGATCCTCCAGGCGCAAGGCGCTGAGGCTGCCGCCCCACAAACACCCCGTATCCAGCGCGAACACATTGTGGCCTTGATACCAGCCCAGCGTCGACCAATGCCCGAAGATGAGGCGCGCCTCGCGGCTGCGCCGCTGCGCCACCTCGAACCAAGGCAGCAGTCCCGCCGGCTGTGTGCCGGGCGCGCCCTTAGGTTTCATGGCGCAGACGCCCTCGGCGGTGCAATAACGCAGGCGGGTGAAACAATTGACGATGAAACGGATGCGGTCCCAGCCGCGCAGCGCCGCGTCCCATTGCACCGGCTCATCGCCATACATGTGCGGGAAAAACGCATGATACTGATCGCCGCGCAGCAGCTGCTCGACCTCCCGCGCGCAGGCCTGGGCCTGGGCCAGATCCCACTGCGGCGGCAGCCCGGCGTGGATCAGGGTGTAGCCGAGGTCCGCGTCGTGATGCAGCAGCGGCTGGCGGCGCAGCCACGCCAGCAGCGCATCACGGTCGGGCGCCGCGAGCAGCGCGGCCAGTGAATCCTTCGGCTTGAGCGGCCGGCCGGTTTCGGCCACCGCCAGCGCGTGCAGGTCGTGATTGCCCAGCACGGTGATGGCGCACTCGCCCAAGTCTTTCACAAAGCGCAGGGTGTCGAGCGAGTTCGGCCCGCGATTGACCAGATCGCCGGTGAACCACAGCCGGTCGCGCGCGGGATTGAATCCGATCAGCGCCAGCAGCGCCTGCAATTCATCGAAACACCCCTGCACATCACCGATTGCATAGGTCGCCATGGGATCACTCCTGAGCCGAGACCTGTAACCAGAAGGTCACCGGCCCGTCGTTGGTGAGGCTGACCTGCATGTCGGCGCCGAAGACGCCGGTGGCAACCTCCGCGTGCTGCGCGCGCGCCTGCGCGACCAGATAGTCGAACAAGCGCTGGCCGTGCTCGGGCGGGGCGCTAGAGGAAAAACTCGGGCGCATGCCCTTGCGGGTGTCGGCCGGCAGGGTGAATTGCGGCACCAGGAGCAGGCCGCCGCGGATCTCACGCAGACCGAGATTCATCTTGCCCTCGGCGTCGGCAAACACGCGGTAGCCGAGCAGGCGCTCGAGCAGGCGGTCGGCCTGGGCCTCGGTGTCGAGCTTCTCCACGCCGATCAGCACCAGCAGGCCGTGCGCGATGGCGCCCACGGTCTGGCCCTGGACCACCACGCGGGCTTCACTGACACGTTGTAACAGGCCGATCATTCGGTGTTGCCCTTCTTATCCCGGATTGTCGTCACTCCGGAGAAGGCCGGAGTCCAGTGCCCATGATACTGGATCCCGGCCTTCGCCGGAGAGACATCCTCAAGGCACTCGGTAACAAAAAGGGGAGGCCATGGCCTCCCCTTCCCGCACACGGCGACAGCGGTTTATTCCCCGCTGCGCGAGGCGCGCTTGCGCTCGTTTTCCGTGAGCAGCTTCTTGCGCAGGCGGACGTGGTTGGGCGTGACCTCGACCAGCTCGTCCTCGTCGATGAATTCCAGCGCCTGTTCCAGGCTGTGGCGGATCGGCGGGACGAGGATCTGGGCCTCGTCGGCGCCGGCGGCGCGGATGTTGGTCAGCTGCTTGCCCTTGAGGACGTTGACCACCAGATCGTTGTCGCGCGAATGCAGACCGACGACCATGCCTTCATAGACCTCCTCACCGTGGCCGATGAACATGCGGCCGCGATCCTGCAGGTTGAACAGCGCGTTGGTCAGGGCCTTGCCCGCGGCGTTGGCGATGAGCACGCCGTTCTTGCGCGTGCCGAACTCGCCCTTCTTCATCGGGCCGTAATGCTCGAACACGCTGTAGAGCAGGCCGGTGCCTTGGGTGGCGGTGAGGAATTCGGTGCGGAAGCCGATCAGGCCGCGCGAGGGGATGATGAAGTCCAGGCGCACGCGGCCCTTGCCGTCGAGTTCCATATTGCGCATTTCAGCGCCGCGCTGGCCGAGTCTTTCCATCACCGTGCCCTGGTGTTGTTCTTCCACATCCACGGTCAGTTGTTCATAGGGCTCGTGCTTGACGCCGTCGATCATGCGGAAGATTACCTCGGGGCGCGAGACGCCGAGTTCGAAGCCTTCGCGGCGCATGTTCTCGATCAGCACCGAGAGGTGCAGCTCGCCACGGCCGGAGACGCGGAACTTATCCGAGTCCTCGGTCTCTTCCACGCGCAGGGCGACGTTGTGGATCAGCTCTTCCTCCAGACGCGCCTTGATCTGGCGCGAGGTGACGAACTTGCCGTCCTGGCCGGCGAACGGCGAGGTGTTGACCTGGAAGGTCATGCACACGGTCGGCTCGTCGACCGATAAGGGCGCCAGGGCCTCGACCGCGTTCGGATCGCACAGGGTATCGGAGATGTTGAGCGCCTCGATGCCGGTGAAGCAGATGATGTCCCCGGCCTGGGCTTCGGGCACCTCGATGCGTTGCAGGCCCATGAAGCCCATCAGTTGCAGGATGCGGCCGTTGCGGCGCTTGCCGTCTTTATCCACGATCACGACCTGGGAGTTGGCCTTGATGCGGCCGCGGGCGATGCGCCCGATGCCGATCACGCCGACGTAGCTGTTGTAGTCGAGCTGGCTGACCTGCAATTGGAACGGATCCTCGATCTCCACCTGCGGCGGATGGACCTTGTCGACGATGGTTTGGAACAGGGGCGTCATGTCGCCGTCGCGCACATCATCGCTCAAGCTCGCGTAGCCGTTGAGGGCCGAGGCGTAGACCACGGGAAAATCCAGCTGCTCGTCGGTGGCGCCGAGGCGCACGAACAGATCGAAGGTCTGATCCAGCACCCAGCTCGGGCGCGCGCCGGGGCGGTCGACCTTGTTGATCACCACGATGGGCTTGAGGCCGCGCGAAAGGGCCTTTTGTGTCACGAAGCGGGTCTGCGGCATCGGGCCGTCGACGGCGTCGACCAGCAGCAGCACGGAGTCGACCATCGACAACACACGCTCGACCTCGCCGCCGAAGTCGGCGTGTCCAGGGGTGTCGACGATGTTGATCCGGTACTCACCCCAGCGGATCGCCGTCGGCTTGGCCAGGATGGTAATACCGCGCTCACGCTCCTGATCGTTGGAATCCATGGCGCGCTCTTCCAGCTGGGTGCGCGCATCCAGCGTATTCGATTTTTTCAGCAACTGGTCTACCAGGGTGGTCTTACCATGGTCAACGTGGGCGATAATGGCGATATTACGTAGCTTCTCAATCACAAAGGTCATTCCGAAGAATTCACGGGGAGGCGCATTGTACAGTAAATGACCAGAACAGTAGAAAGAAATTTGCGCGCACCCAGGGCGCGGATTTGACAGGACACCGGTCCAGACGCGAATATTCCCCCCTGATTCGACAACCGCCCACGAACCCTCGCATGAAAGACCGGATACGCGCCCTGCTGCTCGAAACCCTGCTGCGCATGCTGGCTTGGCTGCCACTGCGGCCCGCGCAGGCCCTGGGCGCGGGGCTGGGCGCACTGATCTATCGCTTCGGCCGCAAGACCACGCGGATCACCCGCCGCAACCTCGAACTGTGTTTTCCGGGCCTCGCCCCGGAAGAACGCGAGGCCTTGGTCAAGGCCTCCCTGAGGGAGTCGGGAAAGAGCCTCACCGAGCTCGGGGCCCTGTGGTTCTGGCGCACGCACCAGGCGCGCGCGCTCATCAGACAGATCAGCGGCCAGGATCAGCTCGACGCGACCCTGGCGCAAGGACGCGGGGTAATCATCGCCGCCCCACACCTCGGCGCCTGGGAACTCTTGGGCCTCTACCTGCCGACGCTGCGTCCGACCACCAACCTCTACCGCCCCCCCAGGCTCGCGCCGCTGGATACGATGATCCGCCACGCCCGCGAGCGCGGCGGCGCCCGGCTGGTGCCCACCGACACCAGCGGCGTGCGCGCCCTGTTGGAGGGGCTCAAGCGCGGGGAGGTCACCGGCATCCTCCCCGACCAGGACCCCGGCTTCGGCAACGGCGTCTTCGCCCCCTTCTTCGGCGTGCAGACCAACACCATGACCTTGCTCTCGCGCCTGGCCAACAAGAGCGGTGCGGCGGTCTTCATCAGTTATGCCGAGCGCCTGCCCAAAGGGGCCGGCTACCACCTGCACTTCATCCCCGCGCCCGAAGACATCCACAGCCGCGACACCCAACTCTCCGCCGAGTGCCTCAACCAGGCCATCGAAACCGCGGTGCGCACCCACCCGGCGCAATATCAATGGAGCTACAAACGCTTCAAGACCCGGCCGGAAGGGGAAGATTCAGTCTATTAGGGCTGAGCGTCTCAAGAGTCGAATCGCATGCTGAAGCATGCTCCTACAGGATCAAATCATTGTAGGAGCCATCTTCAGATGGCGACCTCCTCCGGCGCGCGCCTCGTCCTCAATTCCGCCAGAACGTCGGCGTGAACAACACCAGCAGGGTGAAGATCTCCAGCCGCCCCAGCAGCATCGCGACACACAAGGCCCATTTCGCCACGGGACTCAAGTCGCCGAAATGCGCGCCGACCTCGCCGAGGCCCGGCCCCAGATTGTTGAGGCACGCGGCCACGGCGGAAAAGGCGGTGACCTGATCCACTCCCGTGGCGAGAACGATCAGCATCAAGGCGACGAAACACGCCACATACAGCGAGAAGAATCCCCAGACCGCCTCCACCACCCGTTCGGGCAGCACCTTGCCGCCGACCTTGATCGGGATGTGCGCATTGGGATGCACCAGGCGGGTGATTTCACGCACCCCTTGCTTGTACAAGAGCAGGAAACGGATCACCTTCAATCCACCCGCGGTGCTGAAGGCACAACCGCCAATGAAGCTGGCGAACAACAGCAGTACCGGCAGAAAACCCGGCCAGAAATAAAACGCCGCGGTAGTGAATCCGGTCGTGGTGCCGATCGAGACGGCCTGGAAGATGCCATGGTGCAGGGCGTCGCCGAAGGTGGGGAAGGTGCTGGTGCCGTAGAGGTAACCGACCGTGATGACCGATAGCGTGCCCAGCACCAGCAGATAGACCCGCACCTCGCTGTCGTAGTAATACGGCTTGAGGCTGAAGGAACGCCACGCCAGGAAGTGCAGGGCGAAGTTCATGCCGGCCAGCAACATGAAGAACACCGCGACCATCTCGATCACGGCGCTGTCGAAATAGCCGATGCTGGCATCGTGGGTGGAGAAGCCGCCGATGGAGACGGTCGAGAAGCTATGGGCGATGGCATCGAAGCCGCTCATGCCCGCCAGCCAATAGGCCAGGGCGCAGACGAGGGTGAGCGTCACGTAGATGTACCACAGCGCCTTGGCGGTTTCGGTGATGCGCGGGGTGAGCTTGGTGTCCTTCATCGGACCGGGGGTCTCGGCGCGATAGAGCTGCATGCCCCCGATGCCGAGCAGTGGGAGGATGGCCACCGCCAGCACGATGATCCCCATACCGCCGAACCACTGCAACTGCTGGCGGTAGAAGAGGATGGACGGCGGCAGCGCGTCGATACTCGAAGTAATCACCGTCGCCCCCGTGGTGGTCAGTCCGGAGATCGATTCAAAGGCCGCATCGGTGAAGGAAAGTTTCGGCGCCGCAGCCAGCATGAACGGCACGGCCCCGGACAGACCGAGCACCGTCCAGAACACGACCACCACCAGGAACCCGTCGCGCACGCGCAGCTCCCTGCGATGATTGCGCACCGGCAGCCAGATGATCAGGCCGGCGCCCAGGATGAGAAAAAACGCCGTCACGAACGGCAGCATCGCTCCATCCGCGTAAAGCCATGACACCACCATCGGCGGCAGCATGCTCAAGGAAAAGATCATCAACAGCAGACCGATGATGCGTTGAATGGTGGCGAACTGCATGGGCTATCCTCGTCTCGATCAGAGGAAGGTCACGCCGACCTGGAACAGCTTTTCCACGGCGCCGACATATTTCTTGTCGACCAGGAACAGGATGATGTGGTCGCCGCTGGCGATCACGGTGTCGTGATGGGCGATGAGCACCTCCTCCCCGCGCACCACCGCGCCGATGGTCGTGCCCGGCGGCAGGGCGATGTTCTCGATGGCCCGCCCCACCACCTTGGAGGAGTATTGATCACCATGGGCGACGGCCTCGATGGCCTCGGCCGCCCCGCGCCGCAGCGAATGCACCGCGGCCACATCACCCCGGCGCACATGGGCGAGCAGGGTGCCGATCATCGCCTGTTGCGGGGAGATGGCGATGTCGATGGTGCCGCTCTGCACCAGATCGACATACGAGGCGCGGTTGATCAGCGCCATCACCTTGCGCGCGCCCAGGCGCTTGGCGAGCATCGCCGAGAGGATATTGGCCTCGTCGTCATTGGTCAGCGCGCAGAACACGCCGGTGTTCTCGATGTTTTCCTCGAGCAGCAGATCCTCGTCGGCCGCATCGCCGGTGAGCACCAGGGTCTTGTCGAGTTCGGCGGAGATCGCCGCGGTGCGCGCGGGATTGTGGTCGATCAGCTTGATGCGGTAGTTGTTCTCCAGGGCCTTGGCCAGCCGCTTGCCGATATTGCCGCCGCCGGCCAGGATGATGCGCTTGACCTGTTCGCCGGCGCTGCCCAGTTCGTGCATCACCGCGCGGATGTCCTTGCGCGCGGCGATGAAGAAGACCTCGTCATCGACCTCGATCACCGTGTCGCCCGTGGGCAGGATCGCCTTGCCGCGGCGGAAGATCGCCGCCACCCGCGTCTGCACCTTGGGCATGTGCTGGCGCAGTGCGCGCAGCTCGTGGCCGACCAGCGGCCCGTCGTGATAGGCGCGCACCGCCACCAGCTGCACCTTGCCGCCGGCGAAGTCCAGCACCTGCAAGGCGCCGGGAAATTCGATCAGGCGTTGGATGTAATCGGTCACCAGCTGCTCGGGGCTGATCAAGACATCGACCGGCACGCCGTGCTCGCCGAACAGCTGCGGCTCGGCGAGATAGTCGGTCGAGCGCACCCGCGCGATCTTGGTGGGGGTGTGGAACAGGGTGTAGGCCACTTGGCAGGCGACCATATTGATTTCGTCACTGTTGGTGACAGCGAGGATCATATCGGCGTCTTCGGCGCCGGCGCGGCGCAGGATCTCGGGATGCGCGCCCTCGCCTTCCACGGTGCGAATATCCAGCCGATCCTGCAATTGCATCAGGCGCTGACCATTGGTGTCGACCACCGTGATGTCATTGGCCTCGTCGACCAGGTTCTCGGCCACCGATGAACCCACCTGCCCCGCCCCAAGGATGATGATTTTCATGCTCGCGTACTTTCAACCCGATCTAGTGGGGCGCCATTGTAACGAAAACCGCCGCTGCGCACATCTATTTGCCCGGTTTCATGTCCACGCCCAGCGCGCGCATCTTGCGGTACAAGTGCGTGCGCTCCACCCCGGCGATCTTGGCCACGCGGCCGACGCTGCCGCCCTCCTGCTGCAGGTGGTACTCCAGGTAGGCCTTCTCGAAGTAGTCGCGCGCCTCGCGCAGCGGCAGGGCGAACATCTCGTGCAGAAAGTTGTCCGCGCTCGGCAGCGCGGGTTTGAGCAGGGTCTCGACCTCATCGAGTGCGATCTCCTCCAGGCTGGCGGAGATCAACAGCTGGCGCACCAGATTCACCAGTTCCAGCACGTTGCCCGGCCACTGGTAGTTGCGCAGGCGGTTCTGCACCGGCAAGGGAAAATGCCGATACGGCAGGCCTTGCTTGAGCACCAGTGTGTCGACGAAGAAATTCAGCAGATCCGGCACATCTTCGATATGGTCGCGCAGCGGCGGCACCGTGACCACCGCGCCCTTGAGGCCGTGGTAGAGATCCTGGCGGAATTCGCCTTCGGCGACCAGCGCGGCCAGATCGCCGTGCGCGGAACAGACCAGGCGCACATTCGTCCGGACCTCCTGCGCGCCGCGCACCCGCACCAGGGAGCCGTTGCGTATGACATTCAACAGCCGCGCCTGCGCCGGTTCCGGCAAGGCCTCGATATTGGCCAGGTACAAGGTGCCGCCGTCGGCCCGCTCGAAGGCCCCGGGCGTGGACTGCGCGCCCTCTTCCTGGCCAAAGAGCATCGCCTCGAAGCTGGCCTCGGGCAACGCGGCCAGGCGGAGTTCGACGAAGGGCTTGTCCTTGCGCGCGCTCGAGGCGTGCAGATACCGCGCGGCGGCGCCCTTGCCGCTGCCGGACTCGCCGAGCAACAGCACCGGCATGTCGTAATGGGCGACGCGGCCGATCTGGTCGCGCAGGTGTTGCATCAAGGCGCTCTTGCCGACCAGCTGCACATCGAAGGCGGCGCGGCGCGCGGAGACCTTCTCCTGCCCCGCCGCGGATTTGGCCGAGGCCAACGCCCCTTCGACCGCCGGCAAGAGTTTATTGAGCGACAGCGGCTTCTCCAGGAAGGCGTAAGCGCCCAGGCGCGTGGCCTCCACCGCCGTCTCCACCGTCCCGTGGCCGGACATGACGATCACCGGGATCCTGGGCTGCTGCGCCAGGTTCTGCTTGAAAAAGGTGATGCCGTCGATGTCCGGCATCCAGATGTCGAGCAGCACCAGGTCGGGATCGCGTTCGCGCAGCGCGGCGCGGGCGTGTTCGCCGTCTTGCGCCACCCGCACCTCGCATCCCTCATCCTCCAGGATCTCCTTGACCAGGGCGCGGATATCCGGCTCGTCATCCACCACCAGTACATAGGGTTTAGTCATCGCCATTCCTCGGAAGATCGGTATCGTCTGCACTGTCATCATCGTTCATCACATCCTGAATCGGCAGGCGGATCACGATGGCCGCGCCACCTGCGGGGAGGTTCTCTGCCCATACCACGCCATTATGCTCTTCCACGATCTTCTTGACGATCGCCAATCCCAGGCCGGTGCCCTTCGGTTTGGTGGTGACGTAGGGATCGAACAACTGATCGAACACCGCATCGGCGATCCCCGGCCCATTATCCTCCACGCGCAATTCCACGTACGGCCCTTGCTTCGAATGCGAGATCCGCGTGCTCACGCCGACCTTCCCGGCGGGACTGCCGCCGATGGCCTCCAGCGCGTTCTTGATCAGGTTGTGCAGCAGCTGACGGATGCGGCCGGCATCCAGCGGCATCCGGAGCACCTCGTGCCCGCCCTGCTGGTGGATGACCGCGGCGAGGTGGTTGCTGCGATAGAGCTCGATCACCTCGCCGATCAACTGGTTCAGATCCAGCTCGGCCAGTTGCAGCTTGGGCGTGTAGGCGTATTCCGCGAAGGCCTTGACCATCTCCTCCATCGCCTGCACCTGATGGATGATGGTGTTGGTGGCGCGCTCGAGCACCTCGGCGTCCTCCGGCGGCATCACACCGAGATATTTGCGCTGCAAGCGCTCGGCCGCCAACTGGATCGGGGTGAGCGGATTCTTGATCTCGTGCGCCAGCCGGCGCGCGACTTCCGACCACGCGGCATCGCGCTGCGCCTGGATCAGGGCGGTGACATCGTCGAGCACCAGTACGAAGCCGGAGACGCCCGTGCGCCGGCTCGACAGCGTGGCCCCGCGGCACATCAGCACGCGCCGCCCGCTCGGGCCGAAGACGGTGATCTGATCCTGCCACTCGCTCTGGCGCTTGAACTGATCGAGCACCTGATCGACGAACTCCCGCGCGTGCGCCGAGCGGGCGCCCAGGTCCTGCAACGGCGCGCCCATCAGGCCGTCGAAACTGACCTCCAGGATCTGCTGCGCCGCGGCATTGACCGTGCGGATCATGAAAAGGCGGTCCAGCGTCAGCACCCCGGAGGTCAAGCCGCCCAGCACCGCCTTGAGGTAGGCGCGCTCGCGCTCGGCCTGCTGCTGACTGCTCTCGGCCTCATCGCGCGCCTGGGCGAGCCGGCGGGTCATCTCGTTGAAAGACTGCACCAGCGTGCCGAAGTCCTCGTCGCTCGGCAACGGCAGCTTCTGCGTGTAATCGCCGGTGGCCACCGAGCGCGTGCCGGTGGCCAGCACGCGGATCGGCTCCACCATGCGCTCGGCCGCGAACAGCGCCACCCACACCGCCGTGAACAAGGCCAGGAGCAGCACCAGCGAAAGCGTGACGATGAAGCTGCTCTTCATCGGCGCGCGCAGGTAGACCAGCTTCTTGTACGCGGCGAAGGCGTTGTTGACGTTATCCAGCAGCACGGTGATTTTTTGCGGCACGGGATAGAGCACGCGCAGGATGCGCTGCGCGCCCAGGGGCGCGGCCGCCGGCACCAGCGCCGCCACATGGATATACAGTTCATCGCCGATCGGATCGAGACCGACATAGTGATACCCCTGCCGGACCTGATACAGGATCGCCTCGTCCGGCCGTCTCGGCAGCAGGCCGGCGCCCTCGCGCATGCTGGAGGCGATCACCCGGCCGCCGGCGCTGAGCAGGGTCACCTCCGCCACATCACCGCTCTGACGCAGTTCGTTCAAATACATCGGGGCCATGGCGTCGCTGACATACATCAGCGCGTGCCCGTGACGGCGGGTCTCCTGCATCAGTTCCTTGACGCGCAGATCCAGCGAGCCGCGCGCGAGATCGAGCGCATCCTGCAAGGACTGCTCGACGCGCACGTCGAACCAGCTGTCGATGCCGCGCTGGAGAAACTGCAAGGAAAAGTAATACAGGACGGTGGCCGGCACCACGGCGATCACAATCGAGAGGGTGACCAGACGCAAGGCCAGGCGCGAACCGATCACCTCGGCGCGGTAGTCGCGGATCAGCCGCGCGAGATAGAGCCCGATCAGCACCGCCAGAACGATCAAGCCGAGAATATTGATGGCCAGCAGGCGCAGATAGTGGCGTTCGAAGCGTTCCGAATTGGAGGTGATATCGCTGAGCAGCACCAGCGCCGCCAGCATCAGGAGAAACAAGACGACGATCGGCAGCGCTCGATACAGCGGATGGCGGCTCAGGCGCGCGTGAAGCGAAGGCTTTTGCATCGTATCCCGACCTCGAGCGCGGACAAGGGTGATCTTCCGCTACAAAAACCATTCATACCAATCACTCTCCACGTCCCACTCGGCATAGACATACGAACGCAGGCGCAAGGGTATGGGCAATTTGGAGGAGGAGAGCGAGACGCGCATGCGCGCGAGATAACGCCCGTCTTTCTCCAGCAGGCTGTCATCGATCAGCGGCAGGCCCTTGATCCTGCCCAGATCGTCCAGCGCCGCCGTCAGCGAGCGGTAATTGCGCGCCACCCCGCTGTTGTGATTGGTGAGGATGAACTGCCGGCTCAGCGCGTGGTACTGCAGGGAATACCGCTGCATCAACGAGGCGACCTCCTCATCCCACACATATTCCCGGCGGCGCAGGATCTGCACGCTGATCTTGAAGGGCAGCATCACCCCGTTCTGCAAGGCCTCGGTCAGCTCGGGGTCGAGCTGGAACTTCACCTTGGCGTCCAGGACGTGGATGCCGTTGCGCAGTGAGGTCTGAGCCTGCGTGATGGTGGCCGCGCCAGCCCAGGCCGAGGCGGCGAGACACCACCAGGCCAGCACCCCGAGCGCGAAGGCCGGGAGCGCGGGGCGGGGGGGGCGGTGCAAT
>CAZKZP010000006.1:25377-75776 GCA_964557295.1 uncultured Chromatiales bacterium
GCTCGGCATTGGGACTCGCATCACGCGCGCCTCAGGCAGGCATAGAAAAAACCATCCATGCCGGACTCACCGGGCAGGACCTGCCGGCCCACCCCGGCGGCACGGCCCCACGCGGTCTCGATCGGGATCGCCTCGGCGTCCGCATGCTCGGCGAGGAAGCGCTCGATCTGCGCGGCGTTCTCCTGCGGCAGCACCGAGCAGGTGGCGTAGACCAGTCTGCCACCGCGCTGGAGCAAAGGCCAGAGCGCCTCGAGCATGGCGTGCTGGGTCTGCGCCAGCGCGGGGATGTCGTCGGGCCGGCGCAGCGCCTTGATGTCGGGATGGCGGCGGATCACCCCGGTGGCCGAACAGGGCGCATCGAGCAGGATGCGGTCGAAGGGCTGGCCGTCCCACCAGCGCGCGGGCGCCCCGGCATCGGCGCACACCAGCGTGGCCGCCAGCTGCAAGCGGCGCAGGTTTTCCGTCACCCGTTCCAGCCGCGAGGCCTCCTGATCCACCGCCACCATGGCGAGATCCGGTTGCAGTTCGAGCATGTGGCAGGTCTTCCCGCCCGGCGCGGCGCAGGCATCGAGCACGCGCTGCCCGGGGCGCAGATCCATCAGACCCGCCGCCAGCTGCGCGGCGGCATCCTGCACCGACACCGCGCCCTCGGCAAAGCCCGGCAAGGCGCGCGCGTCCATCGGCTCGGTCAGCACCACGGCCTCCGGGGCATGGTCCGCCGCCACGGCGGCGATGCCCTGCGCCGCCAAGCGCGCGAGATAGTCCGCGCGTGAAGTGCGTTGCGCATTGACACGCAGCGTCATCGGCGGGCGGTCATTGTTGGCCTCGAGGATGGCTTCCCAGTCCTGCGGCCAGGCCTTGCGCAACTTGCCGATCAGCCAGGCGGGATGCGCGTAACGCGCCACCTCGTCCTGCGCCGGGACCGGCGCTTGACGCAGGAAATTGCGCAGCACGCCGTTGATCAGCCCCTTGGCCCAGGGCTTGCCGAGCGCGCTCGCGGCCTCCACCGTCTCGGAGACGGCGGCGTGCGGTGGGATGCGCATATGGCCCAACTGATAGAGCCCCAGCAGGAGCAGGGCCTGCACGTCGGCGTCGCGCGCCTTGAGCGGTTTCTGCATCAGGCCCGCGAGCTGCCGCTCCAACCGGGGATGAAACCGCAAGGTGCCGAAGGCCAATTCTTGCAGCAAGGCGCGATCGGCGCTCGGACAGCGTTCCAGATGAAATGACAGGATCTGCGAGAGCGAGCGGTGTTCGTACAGCACCTCCACCAGCGCCTGCGCGGCGAGCAGCCGCACATTCATCACGCGCTTGCCGTGGTCGCCGGCGCTCATCGGCCCAGGACCAGGCCGGTGAGATCGTGGCCGCGGGCGAATTCCCCCGCCGGCACGGCGCGCTTGCCCGCCAATTGCACCTCGGTCAGACGCAGCACACCGGCGCCGGTCACCACATCGATGCCCGCCGCGCCGCAGGCGAGCACCGTCCCCGGCGCCTGCGCAGCCGAGGCGGGGCGCGGCGCGGCGCGCAGGATGCGGAACGTCTCGCCGCGCAGCAGGGTGTAGGCCATCGGCCAGGGATGGAAGGCCCGCACGCAGCGATCCAAGGCCGCGGCCGGCAGCGCCCAATCGATTTCGGCCTCGCTCTTTTGCAGTTTCGCGGCGTAATTGGCCTGGGCGTTATCTTGCGGCTGCGCCTGAAGACCGCCGCGCAGCTGCGCGAGCACCTCGACCAAGGCCGCCGCGCCGAGACCCGCCAAGCGGTCGTGGAGCTCCTGCGCGGTATCGGTGGGGTGGATCGGACAAGTGACGATCTTGAGCATGCCGCCGGTGTCGAGTCCGGCGTCCATCTGCATGATGGTCACACCCGATTCGCTATCACCGGCCAGGATGGCACGCTGGATCGGCGCCGCGCCGCGCCAGCGCGGCAGGATCGAGGCGTGGACATTGAGGCAGCCGTAGCGCGGGATGTCGAGCACGGCCTGCGGCAGGATCAAGCCGTACGCGACCACCACCATCACATCGGGGGCCAGCGCCGCCAGCTCTGCCTGCGCCACCGGGGTTTTCAGCGACTCCGGCTGATACACGGGAAGCCCACGCGCCACGGCCAGCTGTTTGACCGGGCTCGGCGTGAGCTTGCGCCCGCGCCCGGCCGGCCGGTCGGGCTGGGTATACACCGCGCACACCTGATGTGGGGAGTCCAGCACCGCCTGCAAGGTCACCGCAGCGAATTCCGGCGTGCCGGCGAAGACGATCTTCAGTGGTAGGGTTGACGCATACATCTGCCCGCTCCTAAGAATGTTATTTTGCAACCTGATGGAACGGACCGGTCACACCGTGCGACTGTGTTTCTCAAGCTTCTTGCGTATGCGTTGGCGCTTCAACGGCGAAAGATAATCGACGAACACCTTGCCATCCAAATGATCGATCTCGTGCTGGATGCACACCGCCAGCAAGTCCTCGGCCTCGAGCTCGAACGGCTTGCCATCGGCATCCAGGGCGGCCACTTTCACATGGCGGGCGCGCTCGACCTCATCGTAGATCCCCGGCACCGAGAGGCAACCTTCCTCCAGCACGATCTGGCCATCACGCTCCAGGATCTTCGGGTTGATCAACACCAGGGGCTGATCGCTCGTTTCGGAGACATCGATCACGATGATGCGCTTGTGGACATCGACCTGCGTGGCCGCCAAACCGATGCCGGGGGCCGCGTACATGGTTTCGAACATGTCGCCCACCAGGCGGCGGATCGCATCATCGACCACCTGCACCGGGGCCGCCTGGATACGCAGGCGGTCGTCAGGAAAATGAAGTATGGGTAGTATCGCCATCAGATCAGCATCTTGGGTTGAAAATGTCTATTAATTTCAAGAATTATAAGGGATGCCCTGTGCCGCGACCAGCGGGGTTTGCCGCAAAACCCGGCGCCGCCATGTGAAATTCGCCCACCAGTTCCCAAAACACCCTTAACTTAGTTGAAATGGCTCCGATATCTTTTGAAAATAAAAGTTATGATCTAGAGACTTCCCCGGGTTTCTAATACACTCGACGCTATCAAGATAACAAGGAAAAGCTCCATGCCTATAATAAAGCATATCCTGGCCCTGCTGCTGGCCTTGTCCTCCGCCGGCGCCTATGCCGACACCATCGCCCTCAATCCGAATCACCCGGATCGCTACGTCGTCGTCAAGGGCGATACCCTGTGGGACATCAGCGCCCGCTTCCTGCGCGACCCCTGGCGCTGGCCCGAGGTGTGGAACTACAACCCGCAGATCGACAATCCGCACCTGATCTATCCCGGCGACACCATCACCCTGGTCTACCGTGACGGCAAACCCGTACTCATGCTCGAACGCGGCACGGCGGCAACCACCGCCAATGTGGTGAAGCTCTCGCCCACCGCGCATCGAGCCGAATTGCCCACCGAGGTCACCAGCGGCATCCCGATGGAGAAGATCGCGCCGTTCCTCACCAATACCCGCATCATCAGCCAGCGTGATCTCGACAGCGCCGGCTACATCGTCGCGATCGACGGCGAACGCCTCATCGGCGGCACCGGTCACAAGATCTTCGCGCGCAAGATCCGCCCCGATGACAACAACCGCTTCATCATCATCCGGGCGAGCAAGGCCTACTACAACCAGAACGACACCAAGAATCCGCTGGGCTTCGAGGCCCTCCATGTCGGCGACGCCGTGCTGCAAGCCATGGACGATCCGGCCACCTTCCTGGTGCGCCAGGCCAACCGCGAGGTGCTGATCGGCGACAAACTGATCCCGGCGCCCACCGAGGAGATCCCGTCCAACTTCACACCGCACGCCCCGCAATCCTCGGTCGCCGGCCAGATCATCTCCGTCGTCGATGGCGTGTCGCGTATCGGCCAATATCAAGTGGTCGTGGTCAATCTGGGCGAAAAAGACGGCATGGAGTCCGGCCACGTGCTGGCGGTCAAACAATCCGGCATCACGGTGCGCGACAGCTTCACTGAAAAGGGTGAGAAGGTCACCCTGCCGGAAAACCGCGCCGGGCTGGTGATGGTCTTCAAGGTCTTTGAAAACGTCAGCTACGCCATCGTCCTCGAGGCCTATAACGAAATGCGCCTCTATGACGATGTCGCCACCCCCTGAGGCGTAACACCCCCTTACCTGGATACAGAGGATCATGGACGATCTCGCCTACTGGCTGGCCTTGCACCTCGCACCGGGGATAGGCCCCGTCGCCATCCGCCGCCTGCTCGATGCCTACGGTCATCCCCGCCGGATGTTCGAAGCCGATAGTCCCCCGCATCGGCTTGGGTCGCTGCCAGACGAAACACTCGCTTACTTCAAATCGCCCGATTGGGCAGCCGTCGAGTTTACGATTCGCTGGGCCGAGCAGCCCGATCGCCACGTCCTCGCCTATGACGACCCGCGTTACCCGCCGCAACTGCGCGAAATCCACGACGCCCCGGCCGTGCTCTTCGTCATCGGCGATCCATCGCACCTCGGCCGCCCCCAGATCGCCATGGTCGGCAGCCGCAACCCCAGCGCCGCGGGCAAACAGACCGCCCGCCTCATGGCCGGCGCCCTGACCGCCGCCGGCTACACCGTCACCAGCGGCCTGGCGCTTGGGGTCGATACCGCCAGCCACGAAGGCGCGCTGGAGCAGCAGGGCGCCACCATCGCCGTGACCGGCACCGGCCTCGACCGCATCTACCCCGCGCGCAACAAACCGCTGGCACAACGAATCACCCAGCACGGCGCCCTGGTCTCGGAGTTCCCGCTTGGAACACCGCCGCTGCCCGGCAATTTCCCCCGACGCAATCGCATCATCAGCGGCCTCTCGCTGGGCACACTCGTGGTGGAGGCGGGACTCGCCAGCGGCTCCCTGATCACCGCGCACCTGGCTGCCGAGCAAGGGCGCGAGGTCTTCGCCATCCCCGGCTCGATCCACAATCCCGTGGCGAAGGGCTGCCACCATCTGATCCGCCAAGGCGCCAAACTGGTTGAAGGCATCGAAGACATCCTGCTCGAACTCCCGCCCCTCACGCCCAGCGCTGCGGGCGCCGGCGCGGCGCGCCGATCGACCCCAGAACGCATGGACGGCGAGCTGGCCTCCCTCTTGAACCTGATCGGCTACGACCCCGTCTCGCCCGATAGATTGATCGAGCAAAGTGGATTGACGGCCGATAGAGTTTCCTCCATGCTGTTGACATTGGAATTGCGACAGCTGGTGACGTCCTCGGCGGGCCGTTATTGCCGTTTACCCGAAAAGGCGAATGAATGAAAGAAAACCTCCTGGATATCTTGATGTATCTTTTTGAAAACTATATGGATATTGAGGATGGATTCGAGCCCGACCAGGCCAGCCTGCACTCCGATCTCGCCGCCGCCGGCTTCGATGAACAGGAAATCGACAAGGCCTTTGACTGGCTCGATGGCTTGAGCAACCTACAGACCAGCCCCCAGGAGTCCCTGACGACCCCGGGCAATTCTCACCGCTTCTACAGCAGCGAAGAAAGCAAGCGCATCGACGTCGAGTGCCAAGGCTTTCTGCTCACGCTCGAACAGCTCGGCATCCTCGATCCCACCAGCCGCGAGCTGGTCCTGGACCGCATCATGGCCCTGGGCAGCGAAGAAGTCGATATCGACCAGGTAAAGTGGATCACCATGCTGGTGCTCTTCAACCAGCCAGGCAAAGACGCCGCCTTCGCCTGGATGGAAAACCTGGTCTTCCAGGAACACATGGGCACCCTGCACTAAACCCGAATTTTCCATTCGCGATCTACTGCGAACGAACAATACGGCGAATCCGGGCTAAAAAAATCGTTGCATCGCACAGCACTTTTTGCTCAATATTGGCCACTGACAGTCCGATACACCCCGTACCTCCGTTGCTCGATAGCCTAGGGAAGGTGTTTGTCCATATGCGCCAACGCCTTCTCAAGTCATTGAATTAAAAATAACTTTGTCCGACTGACACAATACCCATGGGAACAAAACTCGTCATTGTTGAATCGCCGGCCAAGGCCAAGACCATCAACAAATATCTCGGCAAGGACTACAAGGTCCTCGCCTCCTACGGCCATGTGCGAGACCTACTGCCCAAGGAAGGCGCGGTCGACCCGGACAACGATTTTTTCATGAAATACCAGCTCATCGAAAAAAATCAGAAACATGTCGCCGAGATCATCAAGGCGCTCAAACCCGCCGACACCCTGCTGCTGGCCACTGACCCGGACCGCGAAGGCGAGGCGATCTCCTGGCATCTCTACGAACTGCTCAACGAGAAGGGGCTGCTGGACAAGAAACACGTGGCGCGCATCGTCTTCCACGAGATCACCAAACGCGCCGTCGCCGAGGCCATTGAACACCCGCGCGATCTGTCCCTGGACCTGGTCAATGCGCAGCAAAGCCGCCGCGCCCTCGACTACCTGGTCGGTTTCAACCTCTCGCCGCTGCTGTGGAAGAAGGTGCGCCGCGGTCTGTCCGCCGGGCGCGTGCAAAGCCCCGCGCTGCGCATGATCGTCGAGCGCGAGGAAGAGATCGAGCGCTTCGAGTCAAAGGAATACTGGACCATCGAGGCCGACTCGCGCGCCAAGGGCCAGGGTTTCGTCGCCAAGCTCACGCATTTCCAGGACGAGAAGATCAGCCAGTTCAGCATCACCGACGGCAAGCACGCCGAGAAGGTGCAGTCGACCATACGCAAGGCCGCCCAAGGCGCCCTGCACGTCATCAAGGTCGAGAAGAAGCAGCGCAAACGCAATCCGGCCGCGCCCTTCACCACCTCGACGCTGCAACAGGAGGCCTCGCGCAAGCTGGGCTTCACCGCGCAGCGCACCATGCGCACCGCGCAGCAGCTCTATGAAGGGATCGACATCGGCGGCGAGACCGTCGGCCTCATCACCTACATGCGTACCGACTCGGTCAATCTCTCGCAAGAGGCCATCGCCGAACTGCGCGCCCTGATCACCGAGCGCTACGGCAGCGACAACCTGCCCGCCGCGCCGCGTCTCTTCAAGACCAAGGCCAAGAACGCCCAAGAGGCGCACGAGGCGATCCGTCCGACCTCGGCGAATCTGCTGCCGGAGAAGGTCAGCGACCACCTCACCAAGGACCAGGCCAAACTCTATGAATTGATCTGGAAGCGCGCGGTGGCCAGCCAGATGATCCACGCTACCATCGACACCGTCGGCGCCGACCTGCAGGCCGGCGCCGGTAACGTGTTCCGCGCCACCGGTTCGACCATCGCCATCCCCGGCTACATGGCGGTCTATCAGGAAGACGTGGATGACGCCGCCCAGGCCGAAGAAGGCGAAAACGCCGTGCTGCCGCCGATGCGCGAAGGCGACACCATCGAACTGGCCGAGGTGCGCGCCGAACAACACTTCACCGAGCCGCCGCCGCGCTACACCGAGGCGAGCCTGGTCAAGGCGCTGGAGGAATACGGCATCGGCCGTCCCTCGACCTACGCCAACATCATCTCAACGCTGCAGCAGCGCGAATATGTCGAACTGGACAAGCGCCGCTTCACGCCCACCGACGTCGGCCGGGTGGTGAACAAATTCCTCACCGAACATTTCACCACCTACGTGGACTACGATTTCACCGCACGCCTGGAAGACGAGCTCGACGCCGTCTCGCGCGGCGAGAAGGAATGGATCCCCCTGATGAACGAGTTCTGGGGACCGTTCAAGGCACTGGTCGACGACAAGGAACAATCCGTCAGCCGCAAGGACGTGACGCAAGAGGCCCTTGATGAGGCGTGTCCGAAGTGCGGCAAGCAACTCACCAAGCGCCTGGGCCGGCGCGGCAGCTTCATCGGCTGCAGCGGCTATCCCGAGTGTGATTACACCCGCAACATCGACGACGGCGAGGCCGGCCCCGCCCAGCCCGAGGTCGTCGAAGGCCGCACCTGTCCGACCTGCGACTCGCCGCTGATCATCCGCCAGGGCCGCTACGGCAAGTTCATCGGCTGCAGCGCCTATCCGAAGTGCAAATACATCGAGCCGCTCGAAAAACCGGCCGACACCGGCGTCACCTGCCCCGAGTGCAAGCAGGGCTCGATGCTGGGGCGCAAATCGCGCTACGGCAAACTGTTCTATTCCTGCTCGCGCTACCCGGACTGCAAATACGCCGTCTGGAACGCGCCGGTCAACGAGCCCTGCCCCGCCTGCGGCTGGCCAATCATGACGCTCAAGACCACCAAGCGCAAAGGCACCGAGAAGGTGTGCCCGCAGAAGGAATGCGGCCACAGCATCCCCGTGGAAGCCGAAGCCACCGAGTAGCGTTTGGGCCGCGCGGCCCAAACGCGCCCATGTAAAATCCGGGTTCAATTTCGGAAACCTATGCTAGAATGGGCGCTCATTTTTGGCGCGACCGGCATGCCACGCCTGGCGAAAAAAGACCCGCGCCGACCACCGTTTTCATAAGCAATCGTTTTAAGGAGAGACCTCGATGTCTACCAAGCACCCAGTAATCGCGGTGACCGGCTCATCCGGCGCGGGCACCACCACCGTCAAGGTGGCGTTCGAACACATCTTCCGCCGCGAAGGCATCAACCCGGTCGTGGTCGAAGGCGACAGCTTCCACCGCTACGACCGCACCGAGATGCGCGCCCAGTTGAAAAAGGCCAACGAAGAGCGCCGCGTGCTCAGCCACTTCGGCCCCGAGGGCAACCACTTCGACAAGATCGAAGAACTGTTCAAGACCTACGGCGAAACCGGCGTGGGCAAGAAGCGCTACTACCTGCACAACCACGAAGAGGCCGAGCCGTATGGCCAGGAGCCCGGCACCTTCACGCCGTGGCAAGACATCCAGGCCGGCACCGATCTGCTGTTCTATGAAGGCCTGCACGGCGGCGTGGTCGATGAGGCCGTCAACGCGGCGCGTTTCGTCGACCTGTTGATCGGCGTGGTGCCGATCGTCAACCTGGAGTGGATCCAGAAGATCCATCGCGACACCGCCCAGCGCGGCTACTCCGTGGAAGCGGTCACCGACACCATCCTGCGCCGCATGCACGACTACGTGCATTACATCACCCCGCAGTTCTCGCGCACGCACGTCAACTTCCAGCGCGTGCCGACCGTCGACACCTCCAACCCGTTCATCGCGCGCGACATCCCGACGCCCGACGAGAGCTTCATCGTCATCCGCTTCCGCGATCCGGGCAAGATCGACTTCCCGTATCTGCTGAACATGATCCAGAACTCGTTCATGTCGCGCCGCAACACCCTCGTCGTCCCCGGCGGCAAGATGGGCTTCGCCATGGAGCTGATCCTGACCCCGATGATCCACGAGCTGATGGAAAAACGCGGCCGTTGATAACCGGCGCGCGCGCAACAAAAAAGGGCGGTTCATCCGCCCTTTTTTATTGCCATCACAGACAACCAGCCAGGCTGATAGCGGTAGATACTTATGCCCAGATTTAATAAAAGCCACTTTGCTACCGATAATACAAGACGTGTACTCCCCCTTCTGGGGATACACAGCATATGAACCAACAGCAGATTTGCAGCCACATTCGCCAATAGACTTTTTCATCTGCAAATCAAAAGACAAAACAGCGACTCTTCCTTCTGCGGATATATTCATGCTATTAATGGCCATACAGACGGAGAGTCGATTGTTAAGGTTCGCCAGCCCAGCAGCACCCGCTATAGCGCATGACTCCTGGAACGACAAGGATTAAAAGGAGGCGTCTGTAACCAATGAAATTGCAGAGTGTAAGCATTGCCAGCATAAGCATGCTTTTGTTACTCGCCTCTTCATATGCAAGCTCTGAAGTGTATAAGCATGTCGATAAAAATGGGGGGATTACTTTTTCAGACCAGCCTATGGCGGACTCAGATGAAAAGGTGGTTTCTCGGGGAATAAAAAATCTTCCCGATGCCTCTGCTGATAGCGCACGGAACCTTTTTCCCCCAGGCGCAAGCAATGATCCCATTGCAGCCGCAGGAGCAGTCGCAGGACTCGCGATGGCGATCAATACGTCGGCCGATTGGTGTGTAAACAATTTTCCTTCGATGACACACAAAATCAAAGACGCGCGCTCGCAATGGGAAAGAACCAATCAAGTCGTAATCAACAAGAGTTGGCATATTCTGCGCGCAAGCATGTCGAATACCGAAGTGACAAAACTCACCAACTCGCTTGAGCTTGATCGATCAAACATCACGACAACTATTGATCGCTTGTCGCAAGAAGAAAAGCAAAAAATTTGCAGCGATCTGCCACAGAAATACGCATCTAGAGAAGTTAATATTGCGGCGCGAAAAGATCTCATCGATGCGCTCAATACTGCACTACAAAACACAGGATCATTGACGAAACACTGACTCGCAACGAACATGCCCGATCATACGGCGCCATGCCCCCGGCAGCATGGAATCCCTTGGCAAACTATGACGTCGGCAAACCATGCCAGACATCATGAACTGGGCCGGACATTTTCGAACATAGTGCCAGGATCCGCTGTCACCGCCGCTGGCAAATAACGATCCCTCCATGCAACATGGCGACGATAATCATGGACACCCCCCAATACCGAATCATTCTGAGCGGCAACACCTTACCAAATCATGAAATTGATGACGCAATCGACGGCTTGGCCAAGCTATTCAATAGCGACCGCGCACGTGCTGAGTCTTTGCTGTCTGGCAAGTCCTCTCGATTTGGCAAGGCCATGGATCTGGCTTCCGCCCAACGTCATCGGCAGCGACTAATCGAGATCGGAGTGGAGTGCACCCTTGCGGCCGTAACTGTTGAAGCAGCACCGCCACCCGCCCCAGCGGCTAACACCCGGCGGTTGAGCTTGGTCGGGGATGACACGCCCCATTCACCAACGACAAAGCCTGCTCTTGCACCACACCAGATGCGCTGTCCAAAGTGTGGCAAGGTGCAGGATCAAACTGAACTGTGCAGGGAATGCGGCATAGCAGTCAGAAAATATCAGGCGAGGATGATGACCGCGGCCTCAATCTCACCCCAGGGCGAATCCACCGCTAGAGTCTTGCCTCCAGCTGATAAATCGCCTAAGGGGTACCGTTGGTTTTTAGTCTGTGCCGCTGTGGCGCTGGGCGCCGCCTGGCTGTATCAACGAACACCAAAGGTGGACGGCGGCACTGCGCCCGAATCAATCGATGCCGTATCGATCGTCCAACCAATAAGGGGAGTAATCGCCGCAGATCGGCGGCACATCATGGTCATCACAAGCGATGGCACACTTTATGGTTGGGGCAGAAACGCAATGGAAAATAGAGAGAATGTAAAAATGCTTGGCGTCCTCAACTATGATGAGACACAAATACCACTGCGCCTGGATGGCCCAACGCATTTACGCGCAGTGAATGCGGGCACCAATGCCGCATATGCAATCGACAGCAGAGGTATCTTGTGGCGACGCCCTTTTTCAGTCGACTGGGAAAAGCTGCGCAATAATATACCCGAGACTTATCACCCCATGTTCGATGCGCTGCGCTGGCACAAAGTCGAGGAGTATTACGGCATGACCGTCGGCCTGAGCAGAGAACAAACCTTGTGGGTGTGGAATGACGACGAGATCAAGCCTGGAATTGGAGGGGCCACGCCCACGTTGCTCAAGCCCCTTGCAGATGGAGCATCTCTCAAATGGCATGACTTTTGTGTCGCTGGCCGTGGTTTCTATGCCGTTTCCGAAGATGGCGCCTTATGGTCGAGTGATCAACCTAAGGGTTCGATCACTGTTTTGGACACCCTTAACGGGACCACTACAATTAATCTTCACGCCATCAACGCGCCAGCGAAATTCCAGCGCGTCTTCTGTCGGAATGATCGTGTTTTCCTGCAAGACAGCAATTTCCACCTCTGGGTCTTCGGATCAAATTCCTTTGGTCAGCTAGGCATTGGAAAAGATCCCAATAATGTCTCTGAAGATACCAATTCCCTAAAGCCCGAAGAGATGCAACAAGTAGGCACGGATCGCTGGGTAGACGTGGCAATAGGTTTTAATGCCACATACGCCATACGCAGCGATGGCAGCCTGTGGGGATGGGGACGCAACATGGACAGCGAGGTGGGCGCGAACAGCACACAAAGCCATTTCGGCGCCCCCGTTTTGATCGACGACAAACACCAATGGCGAGCCGTTGCCGCCCCCAGCGACCGAGTTGGGCTGGGTGTGACGGCGGAAGGTGAAGTCTATACGTGGGGAGGCAAAGATTTGCTGTTACGTGGTGATGCATCTGTTCCCACCCCTACGCTTCACGAAGCTGGATTGCGTGTAAAACTGGAGGAATAAACAATGTCAGGTGGTCTTAAAGGGCTGGTTATTGTCGCAATGCTAGGTGGTGCAACCTTAATTTATTTCTCATCCTCCGGCTCCTATCAGCCAAGCAAGGAGGAGCAGGCCGGCATAGATGAATTATTAACAGAGATTCCAAAACGCCCAACGATGACATGTGTAGAAACGGGACCCTTCCCCTACGAGCCTCGGCGTTTTGAAGCGACACGCCAGCAATTCAGGGATGAGGGACGGCCTATTCCTTTTTGGTTATCGTCTCGTGCGACGGAGTGCCGGCATTGCGCGGAGTTAGCGGAGCTGGGGATATTGGAGGTTCGCAAATATGAGGAAGAAAAGGGAGGGGGCTTGTATATCGGCAAGGATTATATGTTGACCGACCTCGGGCACCCCTTGTACCGCGACAATATCTACGATGGTGCCCGCGAAAACTTTCCTGGGGTATGCTTTGCAGAACGCGAGGCGGTACATGTATATGAATACCAACCACCCCTCATGATCTCGGGTGTAAAACATATAGGCATGAAGTTGCAAATCGAGGCGGTTCAACCACATGCCTTGCTTTTTGACGAACGCATCACGAGTGTCGGACTGAAACCACTTCCCAAACGGGAAGATTCGCAGCTTCAGGCACGGTTCCCAGCATTTGTCACTACGGCAAGATTGATACCTGGTGCTGTTGGTGAGCTCGACTCTTCCTTTCGCTACGGTAAATATGTCAACGAATAAGGCTCGCTCCGTTCCCCGGCAAAACTGCCTGATGAGTCCTCGCCCCGCTCTCCCGCGGGAGACGGGCGCATGAAGCCGCATTTGCCGTGTTTCACTTGATCCACACCGTCTTCGCGTTGACGAACTCGCGCAGGCCGTGATGGCTCAGCTCGCGCCCGTAGCCCGATTCCTTGATGCCGCCGAACGGCAGGCGCGGATCGCTCTTGACCATGCCGTTGACGAACACCGCGCCGGACTGCACCTGGCGCGCGATGCGCTCGCCGCGCGCGCTGTCGGCGGTCCACACGCTGCCGCCGAGGCCGAAGCGCGAGTCATTGGCGATGCGCACGGCGTCCCGCTCGTCGCGGGCGCGGAGCACCAGCGCCACGGGACCGAAGAACTCTTCCGTGTAGGCGATATTCCCCGGCACGATGCGATCGAGAATCGAGGGCTGATAGAACGCCCCCGGCCCCGGCACGATGTCGCAGCCGGTCACGGCGACGGCGCCCTGCGCGATGCTCTGGCGCACCTGTTGATGCAACTCATCGCGCAGATCGACACGCGCCATCGGCGCCAGCGTGGTGTCGTCATCGTACGGATCGCCCGGCATGAGTGATTCGACCTTCTCGCGGAAGCGCAGCAGGAATTGATCGGCGATCGTATCGACGACGATGAAGCGCTTGGCGGCGATGCAGCTCTGCCCGGCATTGAGAAAGCGCGAGGCGACGGCGTTTTTCACCGCCAAGGCGAGATCGGCGTCCTCCAGCACGATGAAGGGATCGGAACCGCCCAGCTCCAGCACGGTCTTCTTCAACGCCACGCCCGCGGCGGCGGCCACCTGACGGCCCGCCGGGGTGCTGCCGGTGAGTGTGACCGCCTGCACCCGGGGATCCTTGATCACGCGCTCGACCTGCGAGGCATAGATCATCAGGCTGCGGAACACGCCTTCGGGCAGGCCAGCCGCGCGCATCACCTCCTCCAGCGCCAGGGCGCATTGCGGGACGTTGGAGGCGTGTTTGAGCAGTGCGGTGTTGCCCGCCACCAGCGCCGGGGCGGCGAAGCGCATCACCTGCCAGAACGGGAAATTCCACGGCATCACCGCCAGCACCGTGCCCAGCGGTTGATGGGCGACGAAGCTGCGCCCGGCGTCGGAGGCAATGATCTCGTCGGCGAGAAACGCGGGGCCGTGATCGGCGTAGTAATCGCAGACCAGGGCGCATTTCTCGATCTCGGCGAGCGCCTCATAGTTGAGCTTGCCCATCTCGTGGGTGATCAGATCGGCCAGCGCCTGCTTTCTTTCCAGGATCTTCCGGCCGATCGCGCGCACGTGCGCGCAGCGTTGTTCCAAAGGTGTGGCCGCCCAGCTGGCGGCAGCGCGCGCGGCCTGCTGCAAGGCCTCTTCGACCTGAGGCTCGCTCCAGGCGGGGATTTCACGCAAGAGTCGGCCGTCGAGGGGATTGATGGATTGGAAGGTCATGGCGATGTCCTGTGGGTGCTTATTTTTCAGTATAGCCGGGGCCGGCGCCGCTACGCATCCGGGGATTATCCTGCTAAAATTCAGCCTCTTTTCGCGACTCACAGTATGACGAATTCACTTCGTCCTTGTCATTGTCAGAATTAAAGGATTGGCATCCAGTGAAGAAGAGAACCATCTGCATCCTGGGCGGCACCGGTTTCGTCGGCGGCCACCTGATCAATGAGCTTGCCAAGCAGGGCCATCAGGTGCGCGTGCTCGCGCGCCGCCCCGAGCGGGCGCGTCACTTGCTGGTCTATCCCAGCGTGACCGTGATCGAGGCCAGCATCCACGACGGCCAGCAACTCAAGAAGCACTTCGCCGGCTGCGATACCGTGATCAATCTGGTGGGCATCCTCAATGAAAGCGGCAAGAGCACCTTCCAGCACGCGCACACCGACTTGCCGCGCAAGGTGGTCGAGGCCTGCCGCGAGGCGGGCGTGCGCCGCCTGTTGCACATGAGCGCGCTGCATGCCGACGCGGCCAACGGCCCGAGCGAATACCTGCGCAGCAAGGGCAGGGGCGAGGCCGTGGTGCTCGGCGCGCCGGGTCTGGATGTGACGGTGTTCCGCCCCTCGGTGATCTATGGCCAGGGCGACAGTTTCTTCAACCGCTTCGCCGCGCTGCTCAAACTCTCGCCACTGGTGATGCCGCTGGCCGGATCATACGCGCGCTTTGCCCCGATCTACGTCGGCGATGTGGTGCAGTGTTATGCGCGCGCCCTCGACCACAAGGCCACCTTCGGCCAGCGTTACGATCTGTGCGGACCGAAGAGCTACACCCTCCAGGAACTGGTGGCGTACACCGCGCGGCAGATCGGTGTCTGCCGCAAGATCATCGGACTCGGCCCCGGTCTGTCCGCGTTCATGGCGGGCATCCTCGGCCACCTGCCGGGCAAGCTGCTGACTCAGGACAACGTGCGCTCGATGAGCATCGACAGCGTGTGCCAAAACGAATTCCCCGCCGTCTTCGGCCTCCACCCCACTTCGCTCGAAGCCGTGGTGCCACGCTATCTCGGCAGCAAGGAACGCCAACACCTGTATCAATCCTTCCGCCGCGGCGCGGGCCGCGACTGACGCTGCGGATGGAGATCTATCTCGTCGGCGGCGCGGTGCGCGACCAGCTCTTGCAGCTCCCGGTCAAGGAGCGCGACTGGGTGGTGGTCGGCGCCACGCCGCAGGCGATGATCGACCAAGGCTATCGCCAGGTCGGCAAGGATTTCCCGGTCTTTCTGCATCCGAAAACCAACGAGGAATACGCCTTGGCGCGCACCGAGCGCAAGACCGCGCCGGGATATAAGGGCTTCGTCGTGCACGCGGCCAGCGATGTCACCCTGGACGAGGATCTCCAGCGCCGCGACCTCACCATCAACGCCATGGCGCAAAGCAAAGACGGCGCGCTCATCGATCCCTTCCACGGCCGGCAGGATCTGGAACGCCGCCTGCTGCGCCACGTCTCGCCCGCCTTCGTCGAAGACCCGGTGCGCATCCTGCGCGTGGCGCGTTTCGCCGCGCGTCTTGCCCCCCTTGGGTTTACAGTCGCAGACGAAACCAACGCCCTGATGCGCGCCATGGTCGCGAACGGCGAGGTCGACGCCCTGGTGCCCGAGCGCGTCTGGGCGGAGCTGGACAAGGCCTTGGGCGAACCGACCCCGGCGCAGTTCTTCGAGGTGTTGCGCGCCTGCGGGGCGCTGGAGAGATTGTTTCCCGAGATCGCGCGGCTCTACGGCGTGCCGCAGCCGGCGCAGCATCACCCGGAGATCGACACCGGTGTGCACACCATGCTGGTGCTGCAACAGGCCGCGCGGCTGACGCCCGACCGACAGGTGCGCTTCGCCGCGCTGGTCCACGACCTCGGCAAGGGCACCACCCCGCCCGAGGAATGGCCCAAGCATCACGCGCACGAACAGCGTGGCGTGGAACTCGTCAAGGCGCTCTGCCAGCGCCTGCGCGCGCCGAAGGAGTATCGCGACCTGGCCGTGCTCGCCACGCGGTATCACGGCAAATACCATCGCGCCGCGGAACTGCGCCCCGCCACGATCCTGGAATTACTGGAAGACACCGACGCCCTGCGCCGCCCGCAGCGTTTCGAGCAATTCCTGCTCGCCTGCGAGGCGGACTCGCGCGGGCGGCCGGGATTCGAGGATCGGGAGTATGTGCAAGTGCGGTTGTTGCAGACCGCGCGCACGGCCGCCGCCGAGGTGACGGCAGCGGCCTATCTCGCGCAGGGATTGGAGGGCGTGCAGATCAAGGAAGCGATGCGGCAGGAACGCGTCCGGCGCATCGCCGCGGCCATCGCGCCGTATCGTTCCACGGCGGGCGACAACGACTCTGCTTAATTGAAGCCGTAGGCCAAGCCCAGGAAGAATACCCCGGCGCGAAAATCATACGTATCGAAGGCCATGCGGTACATCTCGTATTCGAGACGCAGCGCCGCCCGCTCGGTCAATTGCGCCTGCACGCCCAGCCCCAGCAGCACATCGGTGTGCGATAACCCCCCTTCCTCACCCCCCTTGATCTTCAAATTCGTATTCAAGAACGAGAGCCCCGCCGTCCCGCGCAGCGACAGCGACTCGGAGAACGGCCACTGCCGCACGGCGGACAAGCTCAGGCCATCGGACCGGAAACTGATCGTACCGTCGACCACATCCTCGATCCTGCCAAGACTGATGACTGCCACACCCAGTTTCCAGTCGTCATTGATCGAGGTCTCGGAAAAGAGCTTGAATGCAGTCGCGCGGGTTTCATAGTATGCGTCATCATCAAAACTCCAGGACGCGGAACCCACCGCCACGCCCGCCGCGCGTTTAAATTCGGCATGGGCGGGCACGATACCCAACAACATGGCCAATGTCACGCCCAGTATTTTTGTTATATCCATGGTGCAGCTCCTAATTGCCTCTGTGATTTTATTAACCCGGTATCAAATTAAATCTGGTGTCGTTCCCTCTCCCTCCGGGATTTATGCCCTTTAGGGTAGAGGGCTAGGGTGAGGGAGGTTAATGCATTGATTTTATTCCCCTCATCCTCGGCAACCGCTCCATGCGTTGCCCTAACTCCTGCATCCGTGCAGTCGTGTCCTTCTCCCTCGGGGAGAAGGAACTTCTTGCGTATGCAGCAGAGGTATTTAACCACCAGTTAATTAAAGTCTGAAATCGCTCGCCTCAAATCCTCTCCGCGAAGATCCGCGCGAATTGCCCGTTGCGCAACGGCGTGACACTCAGCACCTTGAAGCCGGTGCGCACGAGCATGAAGACCAAGTCGTCGCTACTGAAGCGATTGTGCTCGATGAAGTGAATGAACACATCCTCCAGCGTCTCCGTATCGCACTGCGGGGTGAAGACATCCTCGCGGCCCTCGGCGGCGAGATACTGCGCCAAGGGCGCGCGCACCCAGTCGAGCACGCACAGGCGCCCGCCGGGCTTGAGCAGGCGGCGCACTTCCTGCAGCGCGCGCACCGGCTGATTCATTTCGTGCAGCACCACGGCGGCCAGCGCGGCGTCCACGCTGTTATCGGCCAGTGGCAAGCTCGGATCGTGCAGATCCGCCTCCAGCAGTTCGGCGCCGGCCGGCAGACTGGCGCGGGCCGCGGCGAGCATGTAGGGCGCGGCCTCCACGCCGATGACCCGCGCCGCCGGATAACGGTCTTTCAGCGTGCGCAGCATGACGCCGGGGCCGGTGCCCAGGTCCACGATCACTGGTTGACGTGACAGCGCCGGTTCCATCCACGCGCGCCACTCACGCCAGAACGCCTCATCGAAGCGCCCGGCGAAGGTATCCTTCATCAGTTGCGCGAAGTCTTCACCGTTGCGATGGTGCTTGGCGAGCATCGCGCGGGTCTTGTCCAGGGTATCGGTCATGGATGCGGCTCCTTTATAAACGCTGACGCTGATCGTTGAGCGCGAATCCCTGCAACGGGCGATCCATCCCCTTGGCCAGGGCCATGACCTTGAACAGCTCGCCCATTTCGTTGGGCAGGGTGAGCTTCTTGATCTGCTGGGCGTATTCGAGCTGGGCGCGGATGTCGACCGGATTGAGCTCGGCCAGCATCTCGGTGAGCCCCAGCGCGAGCAGGAAATACGCTTGTGAGGTGAAGCCGCGCACCGCGAAACCCGCCGCCAGCGCGGCCTCGGCGATCAGGGTAAAGTCGACGTGCGCGGTGATGTCCTGCAAGCCGATGAACACCAACGGATCGGGATGGGCGCGGTGGCGATAGTGGCACATCAAGGTGCCGCCGGTCCGCTGCGGATGATAGAACTCGTGGCGCGGGAAGCCGTAATCGATCAGGAGCACCACGCCTTGGTCGAGTGCCTGCGCGATGCCCTGGAGCCAGGGGGCGGCCGCGGCGTTATATTCCGAGACATAGCCCGGCGGCAATCCGGCCAGTGCTTGCGCGAGCTCGCGGCGGCCGAGTTCGGGGCCTGGCGCGGCGAACTGTTCGATGAAACGCCCGTCGCGCATCCCGACATAGGCCTCGCTCAGACCCTGCGCCTCGACGCGAAAGCGGTGCACCGGCATGGCATCGAGCACCTCGTTGGCCAGCACCACGCCGCGCAGCGGCGCCTGAGGCCAGGCGTCGAGCCACACCACCCGCGCAAGCAGATGGGCGGCCTTGGCCGCGAGCGTCTCGCGTTGGCGCGTGCGCAGCTCGGCGCTTACTTCCAGGATGAAATAGTGCCGCGGCAATTGTTCCTGCTGTTCCAACTCGCGGAGGAGGTCGGCGGCCATCACCCCGCTGCCGGCGCCGAATTCGAGGATGTCGCCGCCACCCAGTTCGGCGAGCACCTCACGACACTGGCGCGCCAGGCAGCGGGAAAACAGCGGCGAGATCTCCGGGGCGGTGACGAAATCCCCGCCGGCACCAAACTTGCGCGCCCCGGCGGCGTAATAGCCCAGACCGGGCGCATAGAGCGCCAGCTCCATGAAGCGGGCGAAGCTGATGCGACCGCCCTGGCGCGCAATCTCGTCGGCGATCAGCGACGCCAACTGCGCGCTGTGCGCCTGCGCCTCGGGGGCGGGCGCGGGCAGGTCTCCATGGGTATCGTGCATAGATATTTTAATGTCGTGAAAAAGCGCTTACAGTAATCGGTATTTATCCGGCAAAGGACGCGCACCAGACGTGCAGCATACCACATACCCATTAGCGAGTAAGGTTGCCCTGATCACCGGCGCGGCGCATCGCATCGGCGCCTGCATGGCCCGCACGCTGCACGCCCGCGGCATGCATATCGCGCTGCATTACCGGGCCTCGGCGCACGCCGCCGAGGCGCTCTGCGCCGAGCTCAATGCGCGACGTCCCGCCTCGGCCTTCGCGCTGCAGGCGGACCTGCACGATCACCACGCCCTGGCCCCGCTGGTCGACCAAGCCGCCGCCCAGTGGGGGCGACTCGATGCGCTGATCAACAACGCCTCGAGTTTTTTCCCCACGCCGGTGGGCGCGATCACCCTGGCGCAATGGAACGACCTGATCGGCTCCAATCTGCAAGCCCCCCTGTTTCTCGCGCAGGCGGCCGCCCCCTATCTGCGCCACACCGAGGGCTGCATCATCAACATCGTCGACATCCACGCCGAGCGCCCGCTGAAGGAGCACCCGGTCTACAGCATCGCCAAGGCGGGCCTGGTGATGCTCACCAAGGCGCTGGCCTGCGAACTCGGGCCGCAGATCCGGGTCAATGGCATCGCCCCCGGCGCCATCCTCTGGCCGGAAAACGAGATGGATGAGCTCGCCAAGCAGCGCATCATCAGCCGCACCTTCCTCAAGCGCCAGGGACGCCCGGAGGACATCGCCAAGGCGGCGCTGTTTTTGATCGCCGAGGCTGATTACACCAGTGGACACATCCTGACCGTCGACGGGGGGCGGGCGCTCAACAGTTAGCACCACCGGCCGCTAGCGATGTGAACCAGTTCATCCACGGTCACGATGCAAATTGGCACAATGACAAAATTTTTATAACTTCAAAGTAGCTACTGCAAGGATATCCCAATGATTCGACCCCTGATTGTTTGCGCATTGCTGTTCGTCACCGCCGCTGCCAGCGCGGCCGACGTGAAATACGTCACTGACAACATGCCGATCATGATGCGCACCGGGCCGGGCACCCAGTACAAGATCATCCGCACCCTGCCAAGCGGCACGGCGCTGAACATAGTGGAAAAATCACAAGACGGCGAATACGTCCGTGCGCGCACCGATAGCGACGTGGAGGGCTGGGTGCTCACCCAATATCTGGTCGACACGCCCGTGGCGCGCCTGCGCCTGGCGGACGCGGAGGCCAAGCTCGCCCGGATCGCACAGGAAAACGAGTCGCTCAAAAAGGAACTCGCCGGCATCAAAGGCCAGTTTCAATCCACCCAGAGCGAACGCAATCGTCTCGACAATCAGTCGGGCAAGTTGCAGCAGGAACTCGATGCCTTGCGCAAGATCGCCGCGCGGCCCGCCGAGCTCGACCGCGAGAATCGGGAAATCAAGGAAGAATTGACCGCCGTGAAGAATGAATTGCGCCTCGCCCAGGAGAAAAACCGCACGCTCGAAGGCAGCGCGGAACGCCAGTGGTTCGCCATCGGCGCCATCGTCTTGTTCTCCGGCATGGCACTGGGTCTGCTCATCCCGAAGATCCGCTGGCGCAAGCGGAATATGTGGAGTGATTTATGAGCCGCCCCTTCGCGAGCAAGGCTCGCTCCTACGGGTGGGGAGATGAGGCGTAGGAGCCTGTCCTGCAGGCGAACGCCGTTCTATTCAGCCCACGCGAACTCGATCGGCCACAGCTCTTGCCCGGGCTGATCGAAGGCGCGCCATAACTCACGGAAGGTCCTGCCCAGCCGCGGATGCTTGAGATCCGGGGCGATCTCCGCCAGCGGCAGCAACACATGGGCGTGCTTGGTGATTTCATCGCGCGGCAGTTCGATTTCATCGCTCTCCTGCACCACGTCGTCATAGAGCAGCAGATCCAGATCCAGGGTGCGCGCACTGAACCGCGCGCTGCCGCGCACCCGGCCAAAATGCTCCTCGATCCCGCGCAGGCAGGCGGTCACTTGCGCGATGCTCTCGCGGGTATCGAACCCCAGCACCAGATTATAGAAATCATCGCCGGCGAATCCCACGGCGCGGCTTTGATACACCGAGGAGAGGATCAGCGCGCCATAGCGCTCCCGCAGCGCCCGCACGCCGCCGCGGATATTGCGCTCTTTGTCGATATTGCTGCCCACGCTGACATACACCCGCGCCATGGTCAGAGCTTTTCGCCCCGCTCGATTACCACGCCCACATCCAGCGCGCCACGCAGGGCGCCGGGCTTGTGCAGGCGCAGCCGCACCCAGGGCACGGCGAATTCCTCGCGCACGATCTCGCAGACGCGCTCGGCCAGCGTCTCCACCAGCTGAAAACTGCTTTGGGCGACGAAGTCCTGCACGCGCTTGGAGACGGCCTTGTAGTCGAGGGTGTCATGGATGTCGTCCGTGGCCGCGGCACGGCGGATGTCGGCGCCCATCTCCAGATCGAGGCAGATGGTCTGCTTGATAGTGCGCTCCCAGTCGTACACGCCGATGACGGTCTCGATCTTCAGGTCGCGGATGAAAATAATGTCCATTAAACAGTGCTTTCGTATGGTTTGGATTGTTCGCGCGCACGCAATCCTACATAATAGCGCCCTTCCTGTTTTTGAACTACCGTTCATCGCCTATGTTGGATGTATTGCTGATCGTCGTCGCCTATCTGTTCGGCTCGTTTTCCACCGCCATCATCGCCTGCAAGCTGCTGCGCCTGCCGGACCCGCGCTCGCAGGGCTCGGGGAATCCCGGCGCGACCAACGTGCTGCGCTTCGGCGGCAAGAAGGCCGCGGCAATCGTACTGATCGGCGATATCCTGAAGGGCGTGATCCCGGTGCTACTCGCCAAGCTGCTCGGCGCCGCCGATCTCACCCTGACCCTGGTGGCCTTAGGCGCCTTCCTCGGACACCTCTATCCGGTGTTCTTCGGCTTTCAAGGCGGCAAGGGCGTGGCCACCGCCTTCGGCGCGCTGCTGGGCCTCCACTGGATTCTGGCGCTGTGCACCCTGGGCACGTGGCTGGCGGTGGCGGCGATCTTCCGCTTGTCTTCACTCGCGGCCCTGACCGCCGCCATGCTCACGCCGATCTATGCCTGGTGGCTGACCGGCAATCAATATTTCACCATCTTGGCGCTGCTGCTCTCGACCCTGCTGCTGTGGCGCCACCGCAGCAACCTCCGCAATCTGCTCGCCGGCACCGAGCCGCGCATCGGCAAGAAAAAGAACGCGGCCTAAGGCCCCTTCCAAGCTCGAATTAAAGCTTCCTTGCCACACGGACGATCTCAATAATAGACTGAGTCAATGAGTCCTCAGTCGTGGAGGTCAATCATGAGCAAGATCGAGCTGCAACCCTCGGCCACCGCCTTGTGGCACGCCTTGGTCAACGATGCCGAACACGCCATCGACCGGCAACTGGACCCGGAGCTGGAAAGTTATCTGGTCTTCCTGCTGATGCGTTACGCCGACCGCCCCGAGCTCGCCCGCAAGATCCTCGCCATGGAATATCTCAAGGGCCAGCTGGCCGCAGGGGCGTCACGCGAGGGCAAGCTGCGCGAGGTCGGCGACACCTGCCTGCTCTACTCCGGCCTCTACCCGCAGCAGGCCGACCGCCGCCGCGTGCAGGTGGGTTATTTCGTCGACCTGGGGCGCAGCGCCTATCTGCAACTGGCCGAGACCTCCGCCGAAAAGGCCGCCGAGATGTATCAGCGCCTCTCCGAGGCCTTTGTCACACTGATGGACGTGCTGCGCACCATCCGCGACTTCTGCGCGCCCCAGCGCTGGCATGATCTGCTGCGCCTGCATGATGACTGGGAGCAGACCGGCAGCCGCCACGCCCAACGCCAACTGCTCGCCCAGCTGCAGACCATCCCAGCGCCCACCCCCAAGCGTCGGCACTGACTTCGGGTCCATCGTCGCCATCTGAAGATGGCTCTCACCATGACCGCCCTGCCCGTAGGAGCAAGCTTCAGCTTGCGATCAACCCGCTCGCCGCCCCCGCCCGATTAGGCTAAACTACCCGCCCCGTAACACTAGAGCAGCCTCTTCTTCCTCATGAGCACACAACGCAAAGCCGTCGCCCTGATCTCGGGCGGCCTCGACTCCATGCTGGCGGCCAAGGTCATCAAGGACCAGGGCATCCACGTCGAAGGCATCAACTTCTACACCGGATTCTGCGTGGAGGGGCACACCCACGCCATCCGCAAGCAGGACCAGGCCAAGCCGAAGCGCAACAACGCGCTGTGGTGCGCCGAGCAGCTCGGCATCAAGCTGCACATCATCGATGTGATCGACGAATACAAGGACGTGCTGATCAACCCGAAGCACGGCTACGGCGCCAACATGAACCCCTGCCTGGACTGCAAGTGCTTCATGGTGAAAAAGGCCACGCAGTGGATGGAGGAAAACGGCTTCGACTTCATCATCACCGGCGAGGTCATCGGCCAGCGCCCGATGTCGCAACGGCGCGACACCATGAACGTCGTGGTGCGCGAGTCGGGCGTCGGCGAGCGGCTGCTGCGCCCGCTGTGCGCGAAGAACATGGCCCCCACCCTGCCCGAGCGCGAAGGCTGGGTGGACCGCGCGAAGCTCTTCGACCTCAACGGCCGCTCGCGCAAGCCGCAAATCGCCATGGCGCAGGAATTCGGTTTCATCGATTACGCCCAGCCGGCCGGCGGCTGCTGCTTTCTCACCGATGAAAGCTACTCCAAGAAGCTGGTCGATCTGTGGGACGCCCGCCACAGCCGCGACTATGAACTTGACGACATCATGCTGCTCAAGGTCGGCCGCCACCTCCGGCCGCGCCCGCATTTCAAGCTGATCATCGGCCGCGAGGACGGCGAGAACCGCTTCATGGACGGCTACCGCAAGCAGTTCGCCAATCTGCGCACCGTGGACTGCCCCGGCCCGCTGGTGCTGATCGACGGCGAACTCCGCGAGGGCGACGCCGAACTCGCCGCGCGCATCGCGGCGCGTTTCAGCAAGAACAAGGATCAGGAGCTCGTGACCCTCGCGCTGGAACTCCCCGACGGCACCCAGCGTCTCCTGCCGGTCCAACCCCTGCCCGTCGCCGAACTCAAAGCAGAGTGGTACGTATGAGCCGCCACACCTTGGATGCCCGCCGCCTGCTCTGCCCGCTGCCGGTCATCCGCACCCAGAACGCGGCCAAGAAGCTCGCCCCCGGCGAGACCTTGGAGGTCACCTGCACCGACCCAGGCGCGGCATCCGACATCCCCGCCTGGTGCCGCATCAACGGCCACGAGGTGCTCGGCATCGAGCGGCATGACGGGGAGTTGGTCATCACCCTCCGGATCGCGGGGACGCCCTGATGCCGGATCAAGGCGTTTGACACCCCCTAAGCACTGACCTTATTGTTCGCTTAGAATTGCAAAACAGAGAGCCTCTCTTCGCATCGTGTTGATTCATGATATTTAAGGAGCAAACATGCCGCTGATTAATTTCACTAATCCAGCACAGGATTCTGGCAAAGTCTCTACGTACAGCAAAAAAGTACTCGAAGAAATAATGAAAACGGCTGGCGTATCCCAACTAACTATTACAAGCACGGCACGCACCGCAAGCGAACAAGCGAGGGTTATGTATGAAAATATTGAGCGCCACGGCGTGAATCATCAGAAAAAACTATATGGCCAACACGGCGATAAAGTAATTGACCACTATTCATCTCTTAAAAAACAAGGGAAATCAGAAGCTGAAATCATTGCGAGTCTTACCACCAAGATAACCAGCATCGGTCCAGGCAAAGTTTCCCGACACGCAAGCGATCCAAACAAACTGAATGTGGTCGATATCTCTCCAAACAGCATCAACCTTGCTTTAAGAAAAAAGTTTGAAGAATCGGTCAAGAACGACTCTCGGGTGTCAAAATTTCTGACCCCGCCGGGTGATCCCGCCTACCACATCGAAATTCCCCAGCCTTAATCACACCAAGCGCGAGGCGAGAATGAAAAAACACTGGCTCAAGTCTGCGGCAGGCATCTTCCTTTTGCTCCTCTCGGCGCAAGCGATGGGGGGGCAATCAAATTGCGTCTTCGACGCCAAGAATTTCAGTGAATCCCGGTTTAAGAACGACAAGAAAATCTCTCGATACACCCTGGACAAAAGTAGCCGCGAGGTAAAAATCATCACCAAGGACGGATCCCTGATTTCAGCAAAGTATTGGGCGTGCGAGCATTACGGCACGCACGCAGTCATGCTCATCGGACCGTATCCGAAGGATGATTTGGACGCCCTTGACAAGAAATTCATACAACTGGCAGACATCGCGCTTGAAGCCAATGAGGCAGGAATCGTGAAAAGCTACTTAATGAAGAATCCTCTGTCATTGTCCACAGAGGCACGGCAAATCAATCTACCCAACATCGGGTACTCTGAATTCTATCTTGGATACGGCGTTATACATGACTCTATAGTGCTGGAGATAAAGTTTTATAGGGACTAAATTATTCGTTCATAAGGTCGGCAAACACTCGCCATAAATGGCTTGGCAAACCCCGGGGATGCCAGTAGAGTAGCGGGTCTGCCGTGTCGGCTGTCCACGTGCTTGCTCGATTGCACGGCCCTGCGCCACCGTCAACGCCTCATTTTGATGCACGCTCGCCCGATTATGCACCAAATTGGAGCAATTTAGGATCGTGGTGTGCTGCTCGTTTGGAACAACTGCCAAAGAAACAATGGCTTAATAATCTGGCATATTACATGCTTTTAGTGCACATCCAATTTTCTGGCCGCGTCATCCAAGCCAAAACCCTTGCATCAAACTTCACTCTTCTGGAGGAGTACCATGTCTGTAGCTAATGTTCTGAAAATGATGAAGGACAACGACGTCAAATACGTCGATCTCCGCTTTACCGATACCCGCGGCAAGGAGCAGCACGTCTCTTTCCCCGCCCACGCCTTCGACGAAGAGGCCCTGACCAGCGGCAAGATGTTCGACGGCTCCTCCATCTCCGGCTGGAAAGGCATCAATGAATCCGACATGATCCTGATGCCCGACACCACGAGCGCCGTGATGGATCCCTTCTTCGAAGAGCCGACCCTGATCGTCCGCTGCGACATCGTCGAGCCGAGCACCATGCAAGGTTATGAGCGCGATCCCCGCTCCGTGGCCAAGCGCGCCGAGGCCTACCTGAAGTCCACCGGCATCGCCGACACCGCCTACTTCGGTCCCGAGCCTGAATTCTTCATCTTCGACGACGTGCGTTGGTCCGCCGACATGAGCGGCTGTTTCGTGAAGATCGACTCCCAAGAAGCCGGCTGGAACTCCGAGAAGGTCTTCCCCGACGGCAACATCGGTCACCGTCCGGGCGTCAAGGGTGGTTACTTCCCGGTCCCGCCGGTCGACTCGCTGCAAGACATCCGCTCAGCGATGTGCGAAGTCATGGAAAAGATGGGCCTGAAAGTGGAAGTACACCACCACGAGGTGGCCACCGCCGGCCAATGTGAAATCGGCGTCGCCTTCAATACCATGGTCAAGAAGGCCGACGAACTCCAGATCCACAAATACATCGTGCACAACGTCGCGCACATCTACGGCAAGACCGCCACCTTCATGCCCAAGCCGATGGTCGGTGACAACGGTTCCGGCATGCACGTGCACCAATCGCTGGCCAAAGACGGCGTGAACCTGTTCTCGGGCAACAAGTACGGTGGCATGTCTGAGCTGGCCCTGTACTACATCGGCGGCATCATCAAGCACGCCCGCGCCCTGAATGCGATCACCAATCCGGGCACCAACTCCTACAAGCGTCTGGTACCGCACTTCGAAGCCCCGGTCATGCTGGCCTACTCGGCCCGCAACCGTTCCGCCTCGATCCGCATCCCGTACGTAACCAACCCCAAGGCGCGCCGCATCGAGACCCGTTTCCCGGACCCGATCGCCAACCCCTATCTGTGCTTCGCGGCGCTGATGATGGCCGGTCTGGACGGCATCCAGAACAAGATCCATCCGGGCGACGCCATGGACAAGGATCTGTACGATCTGCCGCCGGAAGAGGCGAAGGACATCCCGACCGTGTGCCACTCGCTGGATCAGGCGCTGGAATGCCTGGAGAAGGACCGCGAGTTCCTCACTCGCGGCGGCGTGTTCACCGACGACATGCTCGACGCCTACATCGACCTCAAGATGGAAGAAGTCACGCGCATCCGCATGACCACCCACCCGGTCGAGTTCGACATGTACTATAGCTGCTAAGGCTGTCGTCACACGCGACACAAAAACGCCCCCGAACGGGGGCGTTTTTGTTGGCACGACGCGATTACATGGTTTAAGCTCTTCGCATGCGCATACTTCTTATTCTATCCCTGACACTCTTCGCTGCGACATCGTCCGCCAGTGCGGCATACAAGTGGATCGACAAGAACGGCAACACCGTCTTTGGCGATGAACCGCCCGCCGACGCGCAGGGCGTGGAGAAGATCGAAACCCCACGGCTGCACAACACCATGCCTGCGTCCAAGGCCCGGGCCACCGAGGCGCCACGCGCAGAGCAGCCCCGCCGAGAACGATCACCAGAAGTCAGCAACTATCAGCGCCTGGACATCACGAGCCCGGCACAGGACGAGGCCGTGCGCAGCAATAGCGGCGACCTCACCGTCAGCGCACAGAGCGAGCCGGCGCTCGATGTCGCCTCCGGCCATCGCATGCGCGTCTTCCTGGATGGCCAGGAAATGACCGCGGTCGAGGCCTCCAGCGTTACCCTGTCGAATGTCGAACGCGGCGCCCACACCGTGCGCGTCGAGATCATCGATGCCAACAATACCACCCTGAAGAGCTCCCAAACCCACAGTTTCCAGCTCCACCGCGCCTCCAAGCTCCACAAGAGCAAGTAGAACCGTTTCCCTTGCCCGCCGGCACCCTACCGGCACTTTCACTATCATGGCCGCACCATTTTAGTGCATACTTATGTAGACGAAGCGGTCTCACGCCCATATCACCTTCGCCCGAGACGTGCAGCGCAATCTGCGCTCTATACATATCCATTTGTTTTTGAATAAATATTTCGGAAAGTTGCCTGCCGTTCTGGTTGTAATCCCCAAGTTGGTTTGATTCTTGCTGAGTGCCCGGATATGGAACGCTACCTCGAAACAAACAGCGCCAGACAGACCCTGGAGAATCTCTCGACGGCGGTGATGGTACTCGACCACGGCTTGCGGCTGGAATATCTCAATCCCGCCTGCGAGATGCTGCTGGCCTCGAGCGCCCGGCGGCATCTCGGACTATCACTGCGCGAGCTGCTGCCTTACGGCCAGCCGCTGATCGACCTGGCGGAGAAGGTGCGCGCCTCCAATCACCCCTGCACCGAGCGCGAGATGACGCTGACCCTCCCGGACCTGCGCACGACCACCCTCGATTGCACCATTACGCCATTTGCCACCCCGACCGACCCGGACGGTCTGCTGGTGGAGCTGCTGTCCATGGACCGCCACCTGCGCATCACCCGCGAGGAGCAGCTGCAAACGCAATTTCAGGCCACGCGGGAGGTGATGCGCGGACTGGCGCACGAGATCAAGAATCCGTTGGGCGGCCTGCGCGGCTCGGCGCAACTGCTGGAGCGCGAGCTCGCCAGTCCGGAGTTGCGCGAATACACCCGCATCATCATCGAGGAGGCCGACCGCCTGCGCAATCTGGTCGACCGGATGCTGCTGCCCAATCACACCCCGCGCCTGCGGCCGACCAACATCCACGAGGTGCTGGAGCGCGTCTGCCAGCTCGTCGAGCTGGAGATCAACCACCACATCGCACTGGTGCGCGACTACGACCCGAGCCTGCCGGAGCTCGAGGCCGATGCCGACCAGCTGATCCAGGCGGTGCTCAATATCGTGCGCAACGCTGTGCAGGCCATCGGCGCCCAGACCGGCACCATCACCCTGCGCACGCGGCCGCTGCGCCAGTTCACCATCGGCCACAGCCGCCACCGCCTGGTGCTGAACATCCAGGTCATCGACACCGGCCCCGGCATCCCGGCCGAGATGCTGGAGACGATCTTCTACCCCATGGTCAGCGGCCGCGCCGAGGGCACCGGCCTCGGACTGACCATCGCCCAGAACCTGATCAATCAGCACCACGGTCTGATCGAGGTGAGCAGCGAACCTGGTCACACCGTCTTCAACCTGTTGCTGCCGATCCTAACCCCCCGCAGGACATAAACCATGCAAGAACCCAACATCTGGATCATCGACGACGACCGTTCCATCCGCTGGGTGCTGGAGAAGGCCCTGCAGCAGGCCGGCATGCGCGTCGCGAGCTTCGAGAAGGCCATCGGCATCCTGGAGATGCTGGAGACCGAGCAGCCCGACGTGATCATCTCCGACATCCGCATGCCCGGCATCGACGGCCTGGCGCTGCTCGAGCGCATCAGCCAGCGCCACCCGGAGCTGCCGGTGATCATCATGACCGCCCACTCCGATCTCGACAGCGCGGTCTCCGCCTACAAGGGCGGGGCCTTCGAATACCTGCCCAAGCCCTTCGATATCGACGAGGCGATCGAACTCACGCAGCGCGCGCTGCAGCACCGCCGCCAGAAGGCCGCGGCCGCGCCCGTCCCCAGCGCCGAGACGCCCGAGATCATCGGCGAGGCCCCGTCGATGCAGGAGGTCTTCCGCGCCATCGGCCGCCTGTCGCGCTCCAAGATGACCGTGCTGATCAACGGCGAATCCGGCACCGGCAAGGAACTGGTCGCCCACGCCCTACACCGCCACAGCCCGCGCGCCGACCAACCCTTCATCGCGCTCAACACCGCCGCCATCCCCAAGGACCTGCTGGAATCCGAGCTGTTCGGTCACGAGAAGGGCGCCTTCACCGGCGCGCAGGGCCAGCGCCAAGGGCGTTTCGAACAGGCCGATGGCGGCACCTTGTTTCTCGACGAGATCGGCGACATGCCCGCCGAGCTGCAAACCCGGCTGCTGCGCGTGCTGGCCGACGGGGTGTTCTATCGCGTCGGCGGCCACACGCCGGTGAAGGTGGACGTGCGCATCATCGCCGCCACGCACCAAAACCTGGAGCAGCGCGTGAAGGACGGGTTGTTCCGCGAAGACCTGTTTCATCGTCTCAATGTGATCCGCATCCACATCCCCTCCCTGCGCGAGCGCCGCGCGGATGTCCCGCTGCTGGCGCAGCACTTCCTGGCCAAGGCCGCCAAGGAGCTGGATGTCGAACCCAAACGCCTGGAGGAAACCACCCGCGCCTACCTCACCCAGCTCGACTGGCCGGGCAACGTCCGCCAGCTCGAAAACACCTGCCGCTGGCTCACCGTCATGTCGCCCGGCCAGACCATCCACATCGATGACCTGCCCCCGGAGCTGCGCGCCGCGCCGCAGACCGTGGAAGCGGGCGAGGACTGGGAAAGCGCCCTGCGCCGCTGGGCCCTGCACCGGCTCCACCAAGGCCAGAGCGCCCTGCTCGACGAGGCCCTGCCGCGCTTCGAGCGCATCATGATCGAGACCACGCTCAGCCAGACCGCCGGCCACCGCCAGGAGGCCGCCAAGCGGCTCGGCTGGGGGCGCAACACCCTCACGCGCAAGATCAAGGAACTCGGCATGGAAGACGCGTTGGCGGAGGCCTGAACATGGGCGCGCTCAAGCTCGTGCTTTATCTCGCGCTGGCACTGGTCCTGCTGATCGGGGTGGCGTTCGCCGTCATGTCCGCGCTCTCGCGCCAGCAGACCCCGCCCGCGCTCGTCGACGGCCGGCTCAGCGACTGCCCCGCCACGCCCAACTGCGTGTGCAGCGAAGACCCGCGCGCGAACGCCTACATCGAGCCCCTGAAATTCACCCAGACGCCCGATGCCGCCTGGCAGCAGCTCAAGCAGGTGATCGCGCAGAGCGGCGGACGCATCGAGGTCGAAGGCGCCGGCTATCTGCGCGCCGTGTACACCTCGCGGGTATTCCGCTTCATCGACGATGTGGAGTTCCGCCTCGACGCGGCGGGCCAGGCAATCCAGGTGCGCTCGGCCGCGCGCAGCGGGCGCTCCGATCTCGGCGTCAACCGCACGCGTATCGAGCGACTACGAACATTGCTGCGACAAACGGCGTGAAATCAGCCACCGAAGCCTCTACACTGTCGTCTCCCATCCACCGCGACGAGGCACCCCCATGCGTTTACTGATTCTGACACTAGGCACCCTCCTCGGCCTGCAACTGGCCGCATGCAGCCCCAAGACCGAGGAGCAACCGCAACCCCAACCAACCAAGATGAGCGAAGACAACGCCTTCAAAGGTTACGGCGATGCGGTCGACAAGGCCAAAGACGTGGAGCAAACGGTGCAGGAAGGCGCCGAACAGCGCGAGAAAAAGAGCGACGATTATTAATCCCATATCCAATGCTTCACATCGTGCTGTACCAGCCGGAGATCCCACCCAACACCGGCAACATCATCCGGCTGTGCGCCAACACCGGCGCACAGCTCCACCTGATCCACCCGCTCGGCTTCGAACTCGATGACAAACGCCTGCGCCGCGCCGGGCTGGACTATCACGAATTCGCCGGCGTGCGCGAACATCCATCACTTGAAGACTTCATCCGCGCCGTCATGCCGGCCAACCTCTACGGCCTGACGACCAAGGCCACGCGCAGCTACGCCGAGGCGCGCTTCCAACCGGGCGACGCCCTGCTGTTCGGCCCCGAATCGCGCGGCCTGCCGCCGGAGATCCGTGCGTCACTCCCGCCCGATCACCTGCTGCGCCTGCCGATGCTGCCCGACAGCCGCAGTCTCAATCTCGCCAACGCCGCCGCCGTGGTCCTCTACGAGGCCTGGCGCCAGAACGGCTTCACCGGGGCAAGATAGCCCTTCTGCCTGGCCACCGCGGAGCATCGCTGAAGAATCCGGGTTCAATAAATAAAACCGGCGCCGCTTGACATAGACCACGGTTCATTGCTTCAATCCAGGTTCCTATGCAAACCCTGCGCACCTCAATAAAACGCACCCCTTTAGTGTGGCTGGCCTGTCTCTTGCCGGCACTGCTGCTAATGCTGTCGATGCAGTTGCACATGCACGTCCACGCCGATCCCGTGCATGACGCTGACATTGCACAACATGTGCACGACGCCAATCTGCACACAGCCCACCTCGGTAACAGCCATGACGCTGAACACGGGACACTGGCACATCACTCGAGCTCCGGTACATTTGCCGTCGACATCTCCCCGGAAGGCGCGGGCAAAAACCTTACCCTGACCCTCCTCGCTTGCGCCCTCATCGCTGTTTTCATCTGGCTCGTTCCGCCGCTTTCCCGCGGGCTGCCACGGCAACGCCCGCGTGAAACCACGCCCTTCGTCCGTTGGCGCACCGCACTTCCGCCACCGCTGCGCGCGCCGCCGCGCTGATCCTCCCACAACACTGACGTCACACGCTGCGTGGCTGACCCGCCCAAGGTCCGCCCGCGCGTGATCCACATCCATTTCACCACCGTTTGGACATTGCGCCTGAATCAGGCCCAAGAGAGGTAATACATGCGATTCGCCATCATTCTGGCACTGGCCTGCCTATCTGCGCCCATCGCCCAGGCACAGGAAGGCTCCCAACCGTCGATACTGACGCTGCAACAGACACTCGCCAGGGTGCTCGAACACAACCCCCAGCTCGCCGTCCACGGCTATGAGATACAAGCGGCGGCGGCGCGCGTGCGCCAGGCGCAACAGACCACGCCGCTCGAAGTGAGGGTTGAACTGGAAAACCTCGCCGGCAGCGGCGACTACACGGGGATCGACCAGCTTGAGACCACCTTAAGCCTGGTCAAGATTCTGGAGTCCAAAAACGCCCGCTCTTCACGCGATGCGCTGGCCCAACAGCAAGGCACCCTGCTACGCAATGAGCAGGATGGCAAACGCCTCGATCTACTCGCCCAGGCCACTGAGCAGTTCATCCATGTGGTGGTGGATCAGCATCGTCTCAGCATTGCCGAGGAGCACCTCGCGCTGGTGCGGCACACCCATGAAATCGTTTCACAGCGCGTCGCCGCGGGCAAAAGCCATCTGGCCGAACAGCGCCGGCTGGCGATCGAGCTGGCGCGGGCGGAGATCGAGCTGGAGCACGCCGAGCACGAACTCCGTATCTCGCGCCTGAAACTGGCGACCTACTGGGGCGCCTCCCAGGCCGACTTCACCGCTGCCGAGGCGGAACTGTTTGCGCTGCCCGCCGTCGCCCCGTTCGAGCAACTGGAAGCGCGGCTGGCCAACAATCCCGACCTGGTGCGCTTTGCCTCGGAAGAGCGCATCTCCCAGGCCCGCTTGCGGCTGGCGCAGTCGCGCCAAACCGCCAACCTGGGGCTGAGTGGAGGCATCCGCCACTTCAATGACGCCAGGGATGCCGCACTGGTCATGTCGCTCAGCCTGCCGTTGGGCGCGCGCGCACGCGCCCAACCCGAGATCGCCGAGATGCAATACCTCTCTCAGCGTGAGCCGCTGCGTTATGAGCAACAACGCCTCGCACTCTACAGCAGCCTGCATGAACTCTATCAAGAGTTGCAGCACGCCCGCACCGCTTACGAGACGCTGAGCCAGCGCATCATCCCCGAGGCGCAGCAGGCCGCGGCCGACTATGAACAGGGGTACAAAACCGGCCGCTTCTCCCTGCTGGAACTCAACGAAGCGCAACGCACCCTGCTCGATGCCCGCCTTGAGACGGTGCTGACGGCGGCCAACTACCATCGCCTGACGATTGACATCGAGCGCCTGACGGGCGCCACACCGCACGCGGGAGCACACCCATGAACAAGAACATGCTTTATACGGCCTTAATCGCCCTCCTCGGGGCGGCGGTCGCCCTCTGGCTCCTGCTGGCGGCGCCCCATCAGCACGAACCGGGCCACGATGATCATGGCGCAGATCACGAGGACGAGAGTGAAAAGGGGCCGCACGGCGGCCGTCTGCTGCGTGATGGCGATTTTGCCCTGGAGATCACGCTGTTCGAAAAGGGCGTACCGCCGGAGTTTCATCTCTATAGTTATCTGAACGAGAAGCAACTCAGCCCGAGCGAGGTGGCCGTTGTCATTAGACTCACGCGCCTCGATGGCCAGACCGACACCTTCAACTTCACACCGCAAGGCGATTATCTGCGTGGAGACGGCACGGTCACCGAACCCCACTCGTTTGATGTCAGCGTCGAGGCGACCCATCAGGGCCGGCGCCACCACTGGCAATACGAAAATTACGAAGGCCGTGTCCAGATCAGCCACGAGATCGCCGCCAAGAGCGGGATTGAAACCGAGGCCGCCGGGCCGCGAATCATCACGGAGAATCTCAGCCTCACCGGCCGCGTCCAGATCGATCCCAGGCGCCTCTCCCAGGTTCGCGCCCGCTTTCCCGGCGTCGTGAAAGCGGTACCGCGCGAACTGGGCGAGCAGGTGCAGCGCGGCGATGTGCTCGCGGAGATTCAGAGCAACGAAAGCCTGCAAACCTATCAGCTCACCGCGCCGATCAGCGGCGTCATCGTCGAGCGCGGCGCGCAGATCGGCGAGACCACGACGGATGCGCCGCTGTTCGTCATCACCGACCTCTCCAAACTCTGGGCGGTGCTGGATGTGTTCAATACGGACATCGGTCGCGTGCGCCCCGGCCAGCCCGCCTACATTGAGACACTGAGCGGGGATCGCATCAAGGGCAAGATCGATTGGCTCTCCCCCCTGGCGGCCCACGCCAGCCAGAGCATTCAGGCACGGGTGGTGATCGACAATCCCGCGCGAAACCTGCGCCCCGGCCAATTCATCCGCGGCCAAGTCACCGTGGCCGAGCATCGCGTGCCGCTGGCGGTGCGCAAATCGGCCATCCAGTCCTTCCGTGACTTCCAGGTCGTCTTCGCCCGCATCGACGATACCTATGAGGTGCGCATGCTGGAGCTGGGCCGTGCCGACCAGGAGTGGATCGAGGTGCAGGCGGGCCTCAAGCCGGGCACCGAGTACGTCACGCAAAACAGTTATCTAATCAAGGCCGACATCGAAAAGTCCGGCGCTGCGCACGACCACTAGGAGCCGCCCGCATGATCGATAGATTGGTCGCCTCATCCCTGGCCCACCGCTGGCTCGTGCTGACCGTGGTATCGGCACTGGTGGCGCTGGGCCTCTACAACTTCCAGAGACTGCCCATCGACGCGGTGCCGGACGTCACCAACGTCCAGGTGCAGATCAACACCGAAGCGCCGGGCTACTCGCCGCTGGAGGCGGAGCAGCGCATCACCTACCCCATCGAAACGGCCATGGCGGGCATTCCCCATCTGGATTACACCCGCTCCCTGTCGCGTTACGGCCTGTCGCAAGTCACCGTGGTGTTCAAGGATGGCACGGACATCTATCTGGCGCGGCAGCTGATCAACGAACGCCTCTCCGAGGTGAAAGAACAGTTGCCCGCGGGCATCGAACCGGCCATGGGTCCCATCGCCACCGGGCTGGGCGAGATCTTCATGTACACCGTCTCCGCCCGGGAAGGCAGTGACATGACGCCCATGGAGCTGCGCACGGTGCAGGACTGGATCGTGCGCCCGCAACTGCGCAACACCCCCGGCGTGGCCGAGGTCAACACCATCGGCGGTTACACCCAGCAGTTCCACGTGCTGCCCGATCCCGACAAGCTGCTGGCCTATGACCTGAGCCTGGAGGAGATCATGGCGGCGCTGGCGCGCAACAATCTCAACACCGGCGCCGGCTACATCGAACGCTTCGGCGCTCAGTATCTGGTGCGCTCGCCGGGCCAGCTGGCCAGCCTGGACGACATCCGCGCCATCATCGTGGCCAAGCGCGATGGCGTGCCGATCAAGCTGGGCAGCATCGCCCAAATCACCCTCGGCAGCGAACTGCGCACCGGGGCCGCCACCCAGAATGGGGAAGAGGTGGTGCTGGGCACCGTGTTCATGTTGATGGGCGAGAACAGCCGCGTGGTCTCGCGCGCCGCCGCTGAGCGGCTGGAGCAGATCAAGCCATCACTGCCCGAAGGCGTGGCGCTGACACCCCTCTACGACCGCACCGATCTGGTGGACAAGACCATCGCCACGGTACAGAAGAATCTGGCCGAAGGCGCGCTGCTGGTCATCGTCATCCTCTTCCTGCTGTTGGGCAACTGGCGGGCGGCGCTGGTGACGGCGGCGGTGATCCCGGTGGCGATGCTGATGACCATCACCGGCATGGTGCAGTCGCGCACCTCCGGCAACCTGATGAGTCTCGGCGCGCTGGACTTTGGTCTGATCGTCGACGGCGCCGTCATCATCGTCGAAAACTGCCTGCGCCATCTGGCGCTCTATCAGAGCCGCAGCAGCACCCTGCCCGATCTGGCCACCCGCCTGCGCATCGTGCGCGAAGCGACCGTGGAGGTGATCCGCCCCAGCGTCTTTGGCGTGATCATCATCATGATCGTCTACGTGCCGATCTTTGCCCTCAGCGGCGTCGAAGGCAAGATGTTCCACCCCATGGCCCTGACGGTGGTCATGGCCCTCACCGCGGCATTGATCCTCTCTCTCACCGCCGTGCCTGCCGCCGTCGCCTTGTTCGTGCGCGGCAAGGTCGAGGAAAAAGAGAATCTGTTGATGCACGGTGCGCGCCGTGGCTATGAACCGGTATTGCGCTGGGCATTAAAGCATCGCCTGCCCGTGGTCACCGCGGCGGTGTTATTGGTCGCCATCTCCATCATCCAGACCACCCGCCTGGGGACCGAATTCGTGCCTAACCTGGATGAAGGGGACATCGCCCTGCACGCCCTACGCATCCCCGGCACCAGTCTCACCCAGGCGGTGGCGATGCAACGCCAGCTGGAGGCGCGCCTGAGCGAGTTCCCCGAGGTCTCCCACAGCTTCACCAAGATCGGCACGGCAGAGGTGGCCACCGACCCCATGCCGCCCAACGTCGCCGACACCTTCGTGATGATGAAACCACGGGAAGAGTGGCCCGATCCGCGCAGACCCAAGGCGGAGCTGATCGCCGCGATGGAGGCCGCCGCCAAGACCATCCCCGGCAACAACTACGAGTTCACCCAGCCGATCCAGATGCGTTTCAACGAACTCATCTCCGGCGTGCGGTCCGATCTGGCGGTGAAGGTCTACGGCGATGATCTGGAGACGCTGGTGGAACTGGCCGAACGGATCGAGGCGGTGGTGGCGAATGTCGCCGGCGCGGCCGATGTCCGCACCGAGCAGGTCACCGGCCTGCCGCTGCTGACCGTCATCCCCGACCGCGAGCGCCTGGCCTATTACGGGCTGGACGTGGCCAGTGTGCAGGAGGCATTGCGCGTGGCCATCGCCGGAGAGGTCGCCGGACAGATCTTCGAAGGCGACCGCCGCTTTGATCTCGTGCTGCGCCTGCCCGATGCCCTGCGCGGCGATCTGGAGGCCCTGAAGCGCCTGCCCATTCCCTTGCCGAAAGAGATTCAGCGCGAGATCACGGGCGACGCCGACCATCTGGGGCTGATCAAGATCGCGCCGCACACCCTTCCGCTACAGGAGGTGGCCGACATCGAAATCACCCTCGGCCCCAACCAAATCAGCCGTGAAAACGGCAAACGCCGCGTGGTGGTCACCGCCAACGTGCGCGATCGCGATCTAGGCGGCTTTGTCGACGAGGTACAGACCGCCGTGCTGCGTGAGGTGCCACTGCCCGCCGGTTACTGGGTCAGTTACGGCGGCACCTTCGAGCAGCTCATTTCCGCATCGAAACGACTGACCATCGTCGTGCCGCTGACCCTGCTGATCATCTTCGGCCTGCTGTTCATGGCCTTCAACTCCGTCAAGGACGCGGCACTGGTATTCAGCGGCGTGCCCCTGGCGCTCACCGGCGGCATCGCCGCCCTGACACTGTGGGATCTGCCGCTCTCCCTCTCCGCGGCCGTGGGCTTCATCGCCCTCTCCGGCGTGGCGGTATTGAACGGCGTGGTGATGCTGTCGTTCATACGCGACCTGGTGGCCAAGGGCATCGCCCTGGAACAGGCGATCATCGAAGGGGCATTGACACGCCTGCGCCCCGTGCTGATGACCGCCCTGGTCGCCAGCCTCGGCTTTGTCCCCATGGCCCTCAACGTGGGAACCGGCGCGGAAGTGCAACGCCCCCTGGCCGCCGTCGTCATCGGCGGCATCATCTCATCCACCGTGCTGACCTTGCTGGTGCTGCCGGTACTTTACCGGCTGGCGTACCGCCGGCAGACAGAACCCCCATCCACTCTCTGACACCCCAAAGGAGCAATGCCATGTTGAACAATTTGCGTAGCCGCGCAGCCACCGTCCTGCTCGCCACCGTCGCGCTGTGCGCCGCGACGGCCTGCTCGACCACCGAGCTGGCGAAAGAGGAGCACGGCATCCACATCGAACAGATCGACTCAGAGGGCGCGACGATCCACCGCGCCTATCTCTCCCGGGATGCTGAAGCGCTTTTTTTGCGCGGCGAGATCAAGCGCCGCCCCACCGATCGCGGCCGTATTCCGGGGCACCTGCATATCACCCTGATCGACCCGGCCGGAAAGCCCTTCAAAGAAGCCGATATCGGTTATATGCGCCGCAGCACCAATTCGTCATTCGCCAGTTTCACCGCGAAACTCCCCGTCGAACCGGCGCCCGGCAGCACGATCATCATCAAACACTTCACCTCTGACACGCATGACGTTTACAGCGCAGAACCCGCCTGGAGGGATGTCGAGCCGAAGTGATTTGGCCGCCACGTTTTCCATCCCATGGAACGATGGAATGAATGACTTTCACAAAGTCTCATGCAGCGAAGAATAGGTTAGAACCGGAGGCGGCAAAACGTCTCGCCGGCGCCGCTCACTCCGGCACCAGCCAGTCGACCGTCACGCCGCCCTGACCCTGCAACGCGAGCTGCCGCCACACCCACGGCAACAGCTCGCGCAACTGCTGATCGAGCTGCCACGGCGGATTGACGATCAGCAGGCCCGAACCGGTCATGCCCGCGCCGGAGGCCTCCTGCACGTTGAGTTCGGTGACGAGGATCTTGCGTACGCCGCTCGCGCGCAGACGCGCGTAGAAGCCCGCCACGGGTTTGTGGGCGATGATCGGATACCACAGCGCATAGACGCCGCCCTGCCAGCGCCCGACCGCTTGGATCAGGGCCTCGCCCGCCCGCTCGAATTCGTCCTTCAGCTCATAGGCGGGGTCGATCAGCACCAGCCCGCGGCGCTCCTTCGGCGGCAGGAAGGCCTTGAGCCCCTGATAGCCATCCTGGTGATGCACCGCCACTTGGGCATCGCTCTGGAACAACTGCTTTAATCCGGGATACTCACTGCCGTGGAGTTCGCACAAGACCATGCGATCCTGCGGCCGCAGCCAGCGGCGCGCGAGCCAGGGCGAGCCGGGGTAATAGTGCGGCTCGCCGGAGCTGGCCGCCGCATTGGCCGCCGTCACCGCATCGAGATAATGGCGCAGTACCGGCGGCGCCGATTCGTTGCGCCACAACCGCGCGATGCCGTCGCGATACTCCCCGGTCTTCTGCGCGGAGGCGCCGAGCAGATCATAGAATCCCGCGCCCGCGTGGGTGTCGAGATAACAGAACGGCGTGTCCTTGCGGCAGAGCGCTTGGATGAGCAGGCTCAGCACCAGGTGTTTGTGGACATCGGCGAAATTGCCGGCGTGAAAGCTGTGGCGATAGCTCAGCATGGGGGGATCGTCGATCGTCGGTGGATGTTTCGGGCTTGCCGCGCAAGATGGCCCGCGTCAGCCATGTTCAGATCACCTCGGCCTTCTGCTCGCGTTCGAGCAAGGCGCGCACCGCTTCGCGCGGCGTGGCGCCTTCGAACAACACGCGATAGACCTGTTCGGTGATGGGCATCTCCACGCCAAGGCTGGCGGCCAGCGCGTGGATCTCCCGCGCCGTCTCGATGCCCTCGATCACCTGATCGATCTCGGCGGCGGCCTCGGCGCGCGACTTGCCGCGCCCCAGCGCCAGCCCGAAGCGGCGGTTGCGCGATTGATTGTCGGTGCAGGTCAGCACCAGATCGCCCAAACCCGCCAGCCCCATCAAGGTCTCGCGATGGCCGCCGGCGGCCTCGCCCAGACGCATCATCTCGGCCATGGCACGCGAGATCAGCGCGGCGCGGGTGTTGGCACCGAAGCCCAGGCCGTCGGCGATCCCGGCGGCGATGGCCATGACGTTTTTGGTCGCACCACCGATCTCCACGCCGATGAGGTCATCGCAGGTGTAGGCACGGAAACTGTTTTGATGGAGATACGCGGCCAGGTCGTGGGCGAAGCCCGGGAACTGCGAGGCCACCGTCACTGCGGTCGGCAGGCCCAGGGCGACCTCCTTGGCGAAGGTCGGTCCGGAGATCAGCGCCGTGGGCGTCTGCGCGCCCAGGACCTCGGCGGCCACCTGATGCAGGAGCTTGTGCGAACCGGCCTCCAGCCCCTTGGTGGCCCAGGCCACGCGCACATCAGGACGCAGACTCGGGGCGATCGTCTCCAGACATTGGCGGAAGCCATGGCTGGGGACGGCCAGCAGGACATTGCGCACCTGCGGCAGCAGAGCGGCGTAATCCTCCACGACCGTCAAGCGTGGTGGAAATTCCGCGCCCGGCAGATAGCGTGCGTTGCAGCGTTGCTGCCGCATCTGCCGCACATGTTCGACGTTGCGCCCCCAGAGATAGGTATCTGCGCCATTGCGCGCCAGCAGGATCGCCAGCGCCGTCCCCCAGGAACCGGCGCCGAGCACCACAATCGCAGGACTCAGACCCTCCGCCATGGCGGCAACTAATGCACCTGGGTTTCCTGCGTCATGCGCTGCCGCTCAAGGTGCTGCGCCAACAATGCATCGAAATTGACCGGCGCGAGCAACAGCTGCGGAAACCCGCCCTTGCCGACGAAATCCGAGATCGCCTCGCGGGCGTACGGGAACAAGATGTTCGGGCAATAGCTGCCGAGGATGCCCACCATCTCCTGCTCATCGAAACCCTTGACGGTGAAGATCCCGCATTGCTGGATCTCGTTGAGGAACGCGGTCTTGTCCCCGAGCTTGGCTGTCACGGTGATGCTCAACTGCACCTCGAAGACGTCCTCGGCGATACGCTTGCTGCCGCTGTTGACCTCCACGCTCACCTCCGGCTGCCAGGACTTGGTGAACACATCCGGCGTACTCGGTGATTCGAACGAGGCGTCCTTGAGATAGATCTTCTGGATCACCAATTGTTTTTCCGGCGCGCCGGCCTGACCTTCTGTACTCATCTCATCCTTCCTTATTTCTCTACCCCCCAAGTGGGGAAGTTATGTTAACCAGACTTCTTCGCGGCAATCCCCAGCCGCTCATCGAGCGCGCCGCTGCGATTGAGGGCATAGAGCTCATCGCAACCGCCGATCGGCTCGCCATCGATGAAGATCTGCGGCACGGTATAGCGCCGGCTGCGCGCGATCATCTCCTGCTGCCGCTGCGGGTCGCGCGCGATGTCGATCTCGACATAGGCGATACCCTTGCTCTCCAGCAGGCGCTTGGCGCGCACGCAATAGCCGCACTGCGGCGCGCTGAAAACCTCCACCTTCGCCATGGGTCAGCGCTTCTTGCTCAACGGCAGTTTATCGTGCTGCCAGGCCATCACCCCGCCGGCGAGCGAGGCCAGATTGGCGAAGCCGGCCTTCTTCAAGGTGGCGCAGGCCTGCTTCGAGCGCGCCCCGCTCTGGCAGATGACGATCAGGCGCGACTGTTTGTGCTTTTCGAGTTCCGGGAGCCGCTTTCCGAGGTAGTTCAGCGGAATGTTGATGGAGTTGATCACATGCCCGGAGAGAAACTCGTTCTCCGAACGCACATCGAGCAACACCACCTTGCCCGCGTTCATTTCCTTCACCGCCTCACTGGTGTTGAGCTCCGCGAACCCCTGCACCTTCGGCGCGATGAAACTCCACACTAGCAGCACGCTGAGCACGGCAAAGGCCGAACTCAGGATATAGTGCTCCGACAAGAAAGACAGGAACTCTCCCATAGATTACAGATGCCTCACACCAATGGATTGATCAGATATATGGCCGAAAGGGTGGCATGATACCACCCTTCCGGCCAAGCTCACACTGGAGCGTCGAGTCGCGCGGGATTATTGCTGCAAAGTGGAGCAGAAAATATCGCGCATCGACATGATCAGCCGCAGGATGCGCTGATCGGCCACGCGGTAATAGACACGATTGGCCACCTTCGAGGTCGTCAAGATCCCCTTCTCGCGCATGATGGCCAGATGCTGCGAGATATTACTTTGCGAAGTCCCCACCTGCTCCACGATATCCTGCACACTCACCTCCTGGTCGGCCAACACGCACAGGATCTTCAGCCGCAGCGGATGCGACATCGCCTTGAGCGACTTGGCCGCCCGATCGATATCATCATCCCCATAGGCGAGATCGGAACCCATAACCTCTAGAACCCCCAACTTGGCTGCTTCAAAATTCAACATGACGATGTCCCCCCTTATAGCATTGTCAGCGAATGCAGATAACCACTAGAAGACGTGGCGGCGAACCCTAAAAATCTATACAATCCCCCATGCGCCGTCACATCTACAGCTATTTATAGCAGAAAACGTTAATAAACAGCAAAATTCATGGCGAAATTGGCCGGTTCGCGTCTTTGCTCCGCGACCGCCCCTAAGTTAGACTAACTCCAGAAAGCTCAACCACCGGTAGTTGTACATCACATGTCTGCGTCCCCCAAACCCATGACCCTCATCATCCTCGATGGTTGGGGTTACAGCGAAACCAGCACATCCAACGCCATCGCCGCGGCCCGCACCCCGGCGTGGGATCAACTCTGGGAACGCTATCCGCATACCCTGATACAGGGTTCCGGCTCGGCCGTTGGCCTGCCCGCCGACCAGATGGGCAACTCCGAGGTGGGCCACCTGAATCTTGGCGCAGGACGGGTGGTGTATCAAGAATTCACGCGCGTCAGCCGCGCCATCAAGACCGGCTCGTTCTTCACCAACCAGACCTTGACCGACGCCGTCGATCTGGCCAAGAACAGCGGCAAGGCCGTCCACATCATGGGACTGCTCTCGCCGGGCGGCGTGCACAGCCACGAAGAACACATCCACGCCATGACGGAGCTGGCCGCGCAGCGCGGGGCCGACAAGATCTATCTGCACGCCTTTCTCGACGGGCGCGACACCCCGCCGCGCAGCGCCGAATCCTCCATCGCGGCGATGGAAGCGGTCTTCGCCCGCCTGGGCAAGGGCCGGTTCGCCTCGATCATCGGCCGTTATTATGCGATGGACCGCGATCATCGCTGGCCGCGCATCCAGGCCGCCTACGACTTGATCACCACCGGCAAGGCCGAATACCAGACCGCCGACGCCATGAGCGGGCTGCGCGCCGCCTATGCGCGCGATGAGAGCGACGAGTTCGTCAAGGCCACGAGCATCGCGCCGAAGGGCGAGCAGCCGGTCCGCGTGCAGGATGGCGATGTCCTCATCTTCATGAATTACCGCTCCGACCGGGCCCGGCAGATCACCCGCCCGTTCATCGAGCCGCGCTTCGACTGCTTCGTGCGCCAGGCCACGCCCCGGCTCGGCAGCTTCGTGAGCCTGACCGAATACCATGCCGACTTCGAGGTCGCGGTGGCCTTCCCGCCCGACCGGCTGCGCAACGTCTTCGGTGAATACATCTCCAACCTCGGCCTGCGCCAGCTGCGCATCGCCGAGACCGAGAAATACGCGCACGTCACCTTCTTCTTCAACGGTGGGCGGGAAGCCCCCTTCGAAGGCGAGGACCGCATCCTGGTCAACTCACCGAACGTGGCCACCTACGACCTCCAGCCGCAGATGAGCGCCCCGGAGGTCACCGACAGGCTGGTGGCCGCGGTGGAATCCAATAAATACGACGTGATCATCTGTAACTTCGCCAATCCCGACATGGTCGGGCATACCGGCAATTTCGACGCCACCGTCAAGGCCATCGAGGCGCTCGACGCCTGCCTGGATCGGATCATCACGGCGGTGCAGGCCAAGGGCGGCGAACTGCTGATCACCGCCGATCACGGCAACGCCGAACAGATGCTCGGGGATGACACCGGCCAGCCGCACACCGCGCACACCGTCAACCCGGTGCCGTTCGTCTACATCGGCCGCCCGGCCCGCCTGGTCGACAACGGCGTGCTCTCCGACGTCGCACCCACCATGCTCTACCTGATGCGCCTGAACAAACCAGCCGAGATGGGCGGCAATTCCCTGGTGGAGCTGCTCTGAGGACATGCCACGCGCGCCGCGACACTGCCGGCCGGCGCAGTCATCGTTGCCGCGGCGACTCGCCGCGCTACTGGCCGGCCTGATACTCCTGCACGCCCCTTGCCAGGCACAGACCGAGGAGAAGAGCCGGCTCGAACAGCTCAAGACCGAGATCGGCAGCCTCACGCGCAAGCTCGGCCAGACCCAACGCGAGCGCGACCGTCTCACCGACCTCCTGCGCGAACTCGAAACCCGCATCCACCAAACCAGCCGCGCACTGCGCCAAAGCCAGGGCCAGGAAAAGGAACTGCGAAGCGCGCTGGAACAGCTCGGCAAAAAGCAGGATACGCTCACCGCGCGCGTGGCGGACCACCGCCAGACGCTCGCCCAGTACGCCCGCCAGCGCTACCTGGCCGGCGAGCATGGGTATTTAAAACTGTTCCTGACACAGACCGATCCAGCGAATCTCAACCGCACCCTGACGTACTACCGCTACCTCAATGCGGCTCATGTGGAAGAAATCGATCGCGCCAAGGCGGAACTTCGGGCGCTGGAGGACATCAAACAGGAGACCGCGCAGAGGCAAACCGAACTGCGCGCCACCCAAACGCAACTCTCCGCGCATAAAAATCAACTGGCGCAGGAACAGCAAACCCGTCGGCAGCTGCTCGCCGCGCTCAACTCCGAGATCACCGACCGCCAACAGCGCCTGCGGCAATTGACCGCGGACGCCAAAGCGCTCGAGAACATCATCCAGGAGCTCAAGCGCCGGAAATCCGTGTCGTCCGCGCCCAGCGCGGGCAAGGGTCGTCTGCCCTGGCCAGTCCAGGGCCGGCCGCTGGCGAATTTCGGTCAAGCGCGCGGCCTGGGCAGCCTGAAATGGGAAGGCATGCTCATCGCCGCCGCCGAAGGCACGCCAGTGAAGGCCATCGCCGCCGGCAAGGTGGTGTATGCCGACTGGCTGCGGGGCTACGGCCTGCTGATCATCCTGGATCACGGCAACGGCGCCCTCAGCCTCTACGGCCAAAACCAGAGCCTGCACAAGCAGGTCGGCGATGACATCGCGCAGGGAGAAGTCATCGCCTTTGTCGGAAATTCCGGCGGCGGACGGGAAAGCAGTCTTTATTTTGAAGTCCGTCACAACGGCAAGCCGACCGACCCTGCAAACTGGTGCCGGGGATCAAGGCCAGGCTGAACAGTCCGACATTTACTATTGCCGGAACATACTGCCATAATTGGAAGAATTCGTTTGCCTGAAATGGCAACACAGAGAAAAGGTTGAAGATTTAAATGAATGTAATGACTCGCAATGTTTTGATCCTGTCACTCGGCTTGGTTCTGGGCATTTCCATCTCCATCGGACAGGGCGTGTTCGCCGAGCGTGACGCGCCCGCCGCCGCCATCCCCTTCGATGAGCTGCGCACCTTCACCGAGGTGTTCGCGCGCATCAAGAACGATTACGTCGAACCGGTCGACGACAAAACGTTGCTCGACAACGCCATCCGCGGCATGGTCTCCGGTCTCGACCCGCACTCCACCTACCTCGACGCGCATGAGTACCAGGAACTGCAAGTCGGCACCACGGGCGAATTCGGCGGCCTCGGCATCGAGGTGGGCATGGAGGACGGCTTCGTCAAGGTCATCTCCCCGATCGATGACACCCCGGCCCAACGCGCCGGGATCAAGGCCGGTGATCTGATCATTCGTCTCGACGACACGCCGGTCAAGGGCCTGACCCTGCGCGAGGCGGTCGACATCATGCGCGGCAAGCCCAAGACCGACATCGTGCTGACCGTGGTGCGCGAGGGCGAGGAGAAGCCGCTGAAGTTCACCATCACCCGCGACATCATCCAGGTCAAGAGCGTCAAGTCACGCCTGATCGATAACAACGTCGGTTACGTGCGCATCACCCAGTTCCAAGCGAAGACCGGCGAGAACCTCACCGAGGCGCTGAGCGCGCTGGAAAAGGAAAACAAGGGTCCGCTCAAGGGGCTGGTCCTGGATCTGCGCAACAATCCCGGCGGCGTGCTCAATGCCGCGGTCGACGTCTCCAACGCCTTCCTCAAACAAGGGCTGATCGTCTACACCGAAGGACGCATCAAGGATTCGAAACTGACCTTCAACGCCACCCCCAATGACGTGCTCAACGGCGCGCCCATGGTGGTGATGGTCAACGGCGGCTCGGCCTCGGCCTCGGAAATCGTGGCCGGTGCGCTGCAAGATCACAAGCGCGCGGTCATCACCGGCAGCAAGACCTTCGGCAAGGGCTCGGTGCAGACCATCCTGCCGCTGACCAGCGACTCGGCGCTCAAGATCACCACCGCGCGCTACTACACCCCCTCCGGCCGCTCGATCCAGGCCGAGGGCATCGTGCCGGACATCCTCTTCGAGGATCTGAAGATCGCCGAGGTCGTCGACAATAAGGACAACCTGATCAAGGAGGCCGACCTCAACGGCCACCTGATGAATCACAAGGAAACCGGCAAGGAACCCAAGAAACCGGCGGCCCCTGAGGACAAGGGCGCGAAAAAAGAGCCGGAGAAGGAAAAGGAAAAAGAAAGCCTTGCCAAGTCCGACTACCAGCTCTACGAAGCGGTCAACGTACTCAAGGGCATGATCATCTCGCAACGATGATCTGACCAATGAATGACGGAGAAGCGCCGCGATCGATTCTGGCCGTTCCTCAAGCAGCTGACCCTGGTTGGCTGCTTCGGTCTGATCGGTCCGGCGCTCACCGCCGCCGCGGATAACGAGCTAGACTTCACCCCACCGCCACGCCCCAGCATCAGCCTGATCCTCGACGACCTCGGCAACACCCTGAACGCCGGCCTGCGCGCCGTCTCTCTCCCCGGACCGATCGCCTACGCCTTCCTCCCACATACGCCGCACGCGGTGGAGCTGGCGAAACTGGCGCACAGCTTCAACAAAGAAATCCTGCTGCACGCGCCGATGCAGGCGGAGATCACCGACCTCAATCCCGGGCCGGGCGCGCTGACCCTGGACATGACGGAGCAGCAGTTCATCCAGACCTTGCAAGAGGACCTCGCCTCGATCCCGCACGTCATCGGCATCAACAATCACATGGGCAGCCTGCTCACGCGCCACCCCGGCCACATGCTGTGGCTGATGCGCGAACTCGACCGGCGCGGCAATCTGTTTTTCGTCGACAGCATGACCACCGAGAAAAGCATCGCCTTGCAGGTGGCGGCCGAACAGCACATCCCGAGCCTGCGCCGCGATGTCTTTCTCGACAATGAGCGCACGGTCGACGAGATCAGCGCTCAGTTCCAAAAACTGGTGCGCCTCGCCAAGCAACGCGGACATGCCCTCGGCATCGGCCACCCGTATCCCGAAACCCTGGAGGCACTGGAACGCCTGCTCCCGCAGCTCGAAGAGCTCGGCGTCGATCTCGTGCCCGTCACCGCTATGATCAAATCTCAGAGGCAAACCCAATGGCAAGCATCCTTGTCCCACTCGCCCAAGGCTGCGAGGAACTCGAAGCCGTCACCATCATCGATCTGCTGCGCCGCGCCGGACATCTTGTGGTGAGCGCCAGCCTCGACGGCCAACCGATCAAGGCCAGCCGCGGCGTCATGCTCATCGCCGACACCACACTGGATCAGGCATTAAAACAAGACTTCGACATGGTGGTGCTGCCCGGCGGCATGCCCGGCGCGCAGCACCTGGAGGATGATCCGCGCGTGCGCGAACTGCTGACCTCGATGGCCGCGCGCGGCCGCTACACCGCCGCGATCTGCGCCGCGCCCAAGGTGCTCGCCCACGCCGGACTGCTCAAGGGCAAGACCGCCACCAGCTATCCCGGCTTTCTCGACAAGATGCATCTGCCAGAGACGACCTACAGCCACGCGCCCGTGGTGCAGGACGGCAAGGTCATCACCTCGCGCGGCCCCGGCACCGCGATGGATTTCGCGCTGCACCTGATCGAGGTGCTGAGCGGAAAGCAAAAACGCAACGAGGTCGAGGCGGGATTGCAGCGCGGTTGATGTGTAGGATGGGTGGAATGAAATGAAACCCATCGAGGCGGCTATTTCTGCCGAATGATGTGATGGGTTGCGCTGCGCTTCACCCATCCACTATCTCTCTGCCTCCCTCTATTTCGCAGAGACAGTCTCCACCGGCTTGTCGTGCATGATGACGCGAGCCGCAAACCAAATCGCCAGCAGGTTGGCGGCCACGGCGACATAACCCACCTCCCGGTAGTGCGTCATCATCCCGGCATCATCCGTACCGATGATGAAGCCGGATACCATCGTCGCCAGCCCCATGGCCAGGGCCTGGGTCGTGGCATGCAGCGACATGAAGGTGCCGCGCAGTTTTGGCTGGGCCGCCGAGGTGATGATGGCCATGGCCGGAATCATCCGGCCTGAGATCAGCACAAAGAACACGGTGGTGCAGAGGATCCACGCCCACAGTGGCACAACACCAATATGGGTGAGCACCAGCAGCGGAATCACGGCGGCGAACGCCACCATCCGGTAAACCTCGACCTTGCCATGCTTGTCGGCCCAGACGCCGAGCAACCGCGAGGAAATCAGCGTAGCCGCGCCGCCGACGAGATAGATCAGCGGGATGTCCGTCAGCGCGATGCCGCCGTTATGCACGGCATACACCGTGATATAGGGAATGACGGTAAAGCCGGAAAAAATCACCAGCGCGGAAAACAGCAGCGCGCGCAGGTGATTGGGATCGCGCAAGACCGTAACCAGCGGCGCGAATGGATGGGCACGACGTTCGGCACTGATATGGTGGTGCAATTCCGGTAGCACGCGCCGTCCGATCAGAATGAACAACACGACCAACGCAGCGATGAAAATAAACGGCGCGCGCCACTGGAACTGGTTGGCCAGCCACAGTGACAACGGCACACCGGCGACCGTGGAAATCGAAAAGGCCGCCGATATCATGCTGCTGGCGCGCGCCCGGCGCGCAAAGGGAATGACATCGCCGACCATGGTTTGGACTTGCGCGCCCATGATGCCGCCAAATGCCCCCGCCAGTCCGCGCGCGATCAGCAGCGTGACATAGCCGGGCGCGAGCCCGCACGCCAGCGTTGCAATGCCGAACAGGCCAAACATCGTCAACATCAAGCGCCGGCGCTCAAAGAGATCCACAAAGGTAGTGGCCAACACCCCGGAAATCGCCGCACAGAAACTGTAGACCGCCACCAGCAGACCGAACTCATGCATGCTCAAGCCGAACGCCTGGATCAGTATCGGACCCAACGGCATCATGATCATGAAATCCAGCACATGGCTGAACTGGATCCCGCCGAGTATCAGCAGAAACAGGCGCTCTTGCCTGGGTGTCAGGGTGGGGTGCACGAATTTACCGCTGCGGTCAGAAAAAGCGATTCTAACATTTCGCATCTACGCCCAGGAATTTTGCCATCGCGTGCCATGGTCGATGCCAACGCTGTTTTTTACTGCACAGCCAGCCTCGTGACTTCGATCTTGGTATTCATTAAACTAAGCGCGGTTTCCCAGCCTCACAGTTTTGCCTTCCGGCTTCGGCTTGAACAAAAGGAATGACGTATGAGTATTGCAGGATCTCTCTTCAGATTTTTCACCCTATGTGTAGCGATTTCCCTCACCGCCTGCGGCGGAGGGAGAGGAGATGGCGGTAATGGTCCGTCATCGTCAGATTACAAACTGGTCGCGGGAGGTGACTCGCACACCGTGGCCATCAAGACCGACGGCACCCTCTGGGCCTGGGGCAACAACGGGGATGGCCAGTTGGG
>CAZKZP010000006.1:75876-99026 GCA_964557295.1 uncultured Chromatiales bacterium
CCATAAGCCGTAACACCCCGGTGCAAATCGGCACGGATACCGACTGGGCCAGTGTGGCGGCGGGTAGCTACCACACCCTGGCCCTCAAGACCGATAGCACCCTCTGGGCCTGGGGATATAACGGGGATGGCCAGTTGGGCGATGGCACCACCACCTGGCGTAACACCCCGGTGCAAATCGGCACCGACACCCACTGGGCCAGCGTTACGGCAAATCGCTACCACGCCCTGGCCCTCAAGACCGACGGCACCCTCTGGGCCTGGGGCTATAACTACTATGGCCAGTTGGGGGATGGCACTGGCACAGACCAGAACACCCCGGTGCAAATCGGCACGGATACCCACTGGGCCAGTGTGGCGGCAGGTGAGAGCCACACCCTGGCCCTCAAGACCGACGGCATCCTCTGGGCCTGGGGCAGCAACGGGTCTGGCGAGTTGGGCTATGGGGGGTATAAGGCACTCTCACCTGTACAAGTTCCATAGCAAGCCTCACCTCACCCAGGCGACACGCGCCTGGGTGAGTCCCACCTCTTGCGCGGGCTTGGCGCGCCTTACGCATCAATGGGGTCAAAGCCGAAGGCACTTACTTGCCCGGCATCAAATTAAATCTGGTGTCATTCCCTCTCTCTCCGGGATTTATGCCCTTTAGGGTAGAGGGCTAGGGTAAGGGAAGTTAATTCATTGATTTTATTCCCCTCACCCAAGCCCTCTCGACTCGGGCTCCGAACTTCGTTCCTACCGACTCCATCCATGGAGTCGTCCCTGAGGGCCCAACACTGCCCTCAGCAAGGTCTGATGTGAAGGTGAGGCGGCTGGACGCTTACCCTGAGGGGGAGGAAATTGCACCAGATCTATTTGCCCCGGGGTAATAGGTGGATTATCTGAACATCGGAGAAGTATAGCTTGATTTAAAGCGTTGTTATTGTTTCAGGTGGTTGAGGGGTCTCTTCCTTGAAGGATAGGTCATCAAGGTAAAATCGTTTGAAGCTGTTTTATTACAGCTATAGAAATCGCGCGCACCAAGAAGCGCTTAATGCGCCCGCCGCCTTACCTCTTAAGCGCCGTGAACAGGGCTGCCACCAAATCGGACTGCGTGATCATACCGACCACTTGTTCGCGTTCGTCGACCACCGGCATATGATGCAACCCTCCATCGGAGAATCCTTTCACGAGGTCTGCAATGGGTTGCTCGGGGCGAGCGGTGCGCACGCGACGCGTCATGATATCGGCAACCTTACGGGCGGCGCTGGCGCGCGCGATACCCTCCGGCGTGAGGCCGCTTTGCGCCATAAAAAAATCGTGCAGCGATACGATGCCGACCAAGGTACCTTCCGCAGTTACCACCGGCAAGGTTTCAACCTTGTGCCGCGCCAACCGCGCCCACGCTTCGTCCAGCGAATCGGCCGGGCCGACGCACACCACGTCGCGCGACATCAGATCGGCGCAACGCAGGGCGCCCCAGGCACGGCGTTGCGCATGCAGGTGGGCGCGGATCATGATTTCCTCCAAGTCTTCGCGATCGACATCGAGCACTTCACCGAAGGACGCGAGCGCCGCGTCCAGGTCTTCCCTGACGTAGCCGGTCCGATGGCTAGGAAGGGGATCGCGGGTGCCGTGGGGATGAGACACGGCGGCAGCATGGTGCGGATAGCGGCGGCCCATGCTGTTGTGGAACAGCAGCGTCAACAGCAGCATGAACAGCGAATTGGCTGCCACCAACAGGACGAAGTCGTAACCGAGCGCATTGATCGGCGCTCCGGCCAAGACCGCGGTCAGCGCCACCGCCCCGCCGGGCGGGTGCAAACAGCGCAGCGCAAACATTGCCGCGACAGCCGCAGCGCCCGCCAAGGCCGCGCTGACCCCGCCGCCACCCAACCATTGTTGGCAGGCTACGCCGATCAACGCAGAAACCACGTTGCCGCCAAAAAGCGCCCAGGGCTGCGCCAGCGGACTGGCGGGCACCGAAAACAGCAACACGGCTGACGCACCCATTGGCGCGATGAACCAGGGATTTGCGGTACCGAGCGCCTGACGACTGAGCCACTCGGTAAAGAGCAGGCCGAGACCGACGCCCAACGTGCCCAGCCAGATGTCTCGCCGTCCCATGCTCAATGGCGCCGGATGGAACAAGCGCAACCAATTCAGCAGGCCCTGCATCGGCGGGTTCCTCACGCAAGGGCCGCGGCCGGCCCGAAAAACTCATAGCGCGTCTGCGCCTCGGGCACTCCCAGCGCCTGCAAGTTACGTTTGACCAGCGCCATGAAGGGTTTGGGGCCGAGAAAATACGCATCGATGTCGCGGGTGGCGGGAAGCCATTGCACCAGGCGGGCCTGGTCCAACAGCCCCACCGCATCGGCGGCATCGGCTTCGGTAGCCTGGTCGTAGCAATAAAAGCGCTTGAGTTGCGGATGCCGCCCCGCCAGGGCATCGATGCTGTCACGAAAGGCGTGCGCCGACCGGTTGCGTGCGCAATGAATGAAGTGAATCGGCCGCTCGGTCTTGAGCGCGGCCTGTAAGATGGCCACCAGGGGCGTAATCCCCACCCCGCCGCTGATGAGCACCAGGGGCCGATCGCTGTGATGCAGCGTGAAGGCGCCGGCTGGCGGGAAGAGCTCGAGGACATCGCCTTCGTCCACCCGGTCGTGTAAATGGTTCGAAACCACGCCCCCCGGCTCGCGCTTGACGCTGATGCGCAAGTCCCGGCCATTGGGCGCCGCGGACAGCGAGTAGTTGCGGCGCTGCTCCTGCCCATCGATCGAGAGGCGCAGGCCGATGTATTGGCCGGGCTGGTGGGCGATCACGGGGCCGCCATCCTGCGGGGCGAGGTAAAAGGAGGTGATCTCGCTGCTTTCGGGCACCTTGCGCAGCACCCGGAACCACCGGCCGCCGCGCCAGCCGCCGGTGGCGGCCGCGTTGGCGGCATAGTGCCGCTCTTCGGCGGCGATCAAGATGTCGGCCAACTGCTGGTACGCGGCGCCCCAGGCGGCGAGCACCGCCTCGGTCGCGACCTCCTCGCCCAGCACCTCGCGAATCGCGCGCAGCAGACACGCGCCCACGATGGGGTAGTGCTCGGGCTGAACCTGCAGCGCCACGTGTTTGTTGATGATTTGCGCGGGCAGGTCGCCCAGGCCTTCCAGCTTATCGATGTGCCGCGCGTACATCAGAATGCCGTTGGCCAAGGCGCGCGGTTGCTCGCCGCTGGCTTGATGGGCCTGATTGAACAGCGGTCGCACCTGCGGATATTCGGCGAGCAGGATGCGGTAGAAGTGTTGGGTCAGTGCCTCGCCCCCGCTTTCCAGCAAGGGTACGGTAGCTTTGACAAGGGCACGGTGGGTATCGTTGAGCATATAGCCTCCATAAAGTCCGAGTGTTACACTAGGGCAAAAGACGTGCCAGTTATTGCCTACTGGTAAATCAACAACTTACAACCTACAATGTCGTTCTGACTTATTCTAAATAGAAGTCAAAAAGACTCAAAGAGGTCGATATGACAACATCGCAGTGGCTGACCGTCCTGGTACCGCTGGTGGCCGACTTATCCCGGGAGGTGCCCGAAGCCGAGCGTTACCGGCGCTTGTTGCAGGCCCTGCGCGCCTTGTTTCCCTGCGACGCCGCCTCCTTGTTGCGCCTGGAAGGAGAGTGGTTGGCGCCGCTGGCCATCGACGGCCTGAGCCGCGACACCCTGGGCCGCCGGTTCCGGGTGGCGGAACATCCGCGCTTCGCGGCCCTGCTCGAAACGCCGCAGCCCAAGCGGTTCGCGCCCGGCAGCCCCTTGCCGGATCCCTACGACGGCCTGATCGAAGGTCTGCAAGGCCACCTCGAGGTGCACGACTGCATGGGGTGTGCGCTGTACGTCGAGGAGCGACCTTGGGGATTGTTGACCCTGGATTCGCTCACGCCGGGCAGTTTCACCGCAGGCCATCTCGAGACGCTGCAAACCTTCGGCAATTTCGCCGCCGCCACCGTGGCCGCTGCCATGCGCATCAACCGCCTCGCGCTGCAGGTCGAGGACGAGCATCTTCATGCCGAGCGCTACCGGGAAGCCGCCGGACAGCCGAGACGTGAACTGCTGGGGCACAGCAGCGCCTTCAAGCGTCTGCTCAAAGAGGTCGAGCTGGTGGGCGCGAGCGATTTGACGGTGCTGATCACCGGCGAGACCGGCGTGGGCAAAGAGCTGGTGGCGCACGCCCTGCACGCCGCCTCCCCGCGCTCCAGCCGCGCTTTTGTGAGCCTGAACTGTGCCGCCCTGCCCGATACACTGGTGGAAAGCGAGCTGTTCGGCCATGTGCGCGGCGCCTTCACCGGCGCGGTGGCCGAGCGCCAAGGCAAATTCGAATTGGCCGACGGCGGCACGCTGTTCCTCGATGAGGTGGGTGAACTGCCGTTGGCGGCGCAGGCCAAGCTGTTGCGGGTGCTGCAAAGCGGGCAGTTGCAGCGCCTCGGCTCGGACCGCGAACACCACGTGGATGTGCGTCTGATCGTAGCGACCAACCGGGATCTGGCCGCCGAGGTCCGCGCCGGCCGTCTGCGCGCCGATATCTATCATCGCTTGAGCGTCTATCCCTTGCGGGTTCCGCCGCTGCGCGAGCGCGGACGCGATGTGCTCTTGCTCAGCGGTTTTTTTCTTGAAGAGAATCGCTCCCGCCTCGGCCTGGGCAGTCTGCGGCTGGACCACGATGCGCAAGCCGCGCTGCTGGCCTACGACTGGCCCGGCAACGTGCGCGAACTGGAACACCTGATCGGGCGCAGCGTGCTGAAGGCGCTGGGGCGGCAACAGCCCCGGCCGCGAATCCTGACGCTCACCGCCGCCGATCTTGGGCTGCCGGCTCCCGCGCCGCCACTCCACGCCGCTTCAGCCGATACGCCACATCGAGCGACCCAAGCCGCAAACCAAGGTCTGCGGCCAGCCGTGGAGGCCTTTGAGCGTCAACTGATTCAACACTGCCTGGAACGGCACGCGCACAACTGGGCCGCCGCGGCACGGGAACTACAAATGGACCGCGCCAATCTCGCCCGGCTTGCGCGACGCCTGGGCCTGCACGTCGTCGCCAACCCAAAGGGGCGGGCCGTGAATCCGCCGCGTCGGTGAACGAGCAGTCGGGGGTCGGCATCGAGGACTTGCAATAACGCATTTTAGGATAGAGCGGATGGGGTGCAATAAGGCTCTCGCCTACCGCACCCTTGCGCAATGAACCCCCGACAATCGTCACCGGGCATATGTTGGATTTATCAACCCAGCATATGCCTTTGAGACCTTCACACCTGCAAAACGAGACGTACAGAACACCCAATAGAAATTTCTCGGAAACAAAATCACTCCGAAGTTATTGATAGCTGTCCTCCACGGTCACGCAGTGCGGGCAGCCCTGAAAGATTGCGGTTCCGTCAAGCACTGCGCAGCAGTGCCGCGCCATCGCCGTGCATGCACGCGAGCGTGACCGGCTGCAAGTCGGCCAGGCGCTGAAGGTGATGCCCCGTGTCCGGGCTGTGGGCGTAATAATCCATTCGCACACGGAATGCTTCGCTCGCTTCCAGAATGTCGTCTTCGGTCAATGCCCGATGGACATCGCCGGGCTGGGTGAACAGGTCGCCGCACAACAGGGTGCGGGTCGTTTCTTCGAAGGCCATGGAGCATTCCCAGCCATGCGGCAGATGTGGCGTGGCCATCCATCGGATGCGATGCTCGCCCAGGTCGATCACTTCGCCATCCGCCATCCCCCTCGCCGGTCGCAAGGCGATGTCGTCGATCGACACCATGGCCGCGACCCGGCCGCAAAGCGGCACGGAATGGGGCGCACGCTCAAGAAACTCGTTGAGCGAGCCGCATTCGTCGGCTTCCACGTGCGAAAAGCCGATGTAGGCCAGGCGCGAGACGGGTATGACGCGCTCTATCGCGGCACAGACCTGCTCGAAGAGCTTGCGTGGCCCGGCATGGTAAAGCAGGGGTTTGTCGTCCACGACCAGGTACTGGTTGAAAGAAAATCCGCCCGGCATGAGTTTGGGCGGAACCGGCGTCGAAATGCGGTAGATGCCGCGGGCGACTTCATCCACCGTGGTGGCGGGGTACATCGTACTTGCCATGGTTACTTCCTCCTATCGGTTGGGAGCATGGGGACATCAGAACTTGCAGAGCCTGCTCTGCGACGTGGCTGACCCGCTCCGGGTCGGTCAGCATCAGTTCGAGCCGCTGCCATGCGGGGTAATCGAGGATCAGCATGGCAAGCGCGAAAATTTCGTCACTGACAGGCGCGCCGGCAATACTGTCGAGCACCGTGCGCACCAGGCTTTCCGTTTGGCGGCTGTCTTCCTCCATGATCTGCGCGAGCGCCGGCAAGGAAAGCGTGTCGCGCGCCGCCCAGCGCATCCAGGGTTGAAAGTAGCGGTGTTGCCGGTACAACGCCTGTACCAACCGGCGCATCCGTTCTTCTTGGCAAGGCGTCTGGAGAATGGCGTGCACATCGATTTGCGGCGCCTGCTGCTTCACCATTCCGGTACAGTGCGGCACCAGCGCCTCCCGCGACGGGAAGTGCTTGTACACCGTGGCCAGGGAGACGCCGGCCGCTTCGGCGATTTCGGCGTGTGTCGTGCCAACCGCACCTTTCCTGGCGTGCAATTCAACGGTCGCGCGCACAATCCGGCGGATGGTGTCCGCCTCCATTTCTTTGCGACGGCTGTTGTCGTAGGCCCTTGTATTCACGGCAGTCCAAATGATGGTTAGGGTTAGTAAATTAAGAGGCACGCGGAGAAACACCCTCTGCGCGGGGAATGCGTAAGAGCGCGTATAGCCGAAGTCAGATTGTTGCGGGTTAACGCCGGCGGAAGCTGGAGGCTGGTCAAGGGCGATGCCCGGCAACGACGACGCTATCGGATGCACGTACTCTCAACGGAAATCAACGTAGGCGAAATGGTGGATCCGAAACGCTTCTGGGGTCACCCTTCATTCAGCCGGTGCCACCCTTTAGAAAGCCCCGGCCTCGGCGACCAGCTGCGGTGTCACGCTGGTGGCCGACACCACCCTGCCTCACGCATTAAAGCAAGACTTCGACATGGTCGCGCGGCACCTGATCGAGGTGCTGAGCGGAAAGTAAAAACGCCACGAGGTCGAGGCGGGATTGCGGCGCGGCTGAATGCGCGCAGAGAGGAGGATGGCTTATTCGCTGCGCCAGGCGCGCAGGATCAGCACCGCGCCCGCGCCGCCCAGCACCCAGCTCAGCAGCGGGGCGCCGCCGAGCATGGTCGGGCCGCGGCCGTCGAGCGCGCTGATCAGCACCGCGCAGAGCACCAGCGCCGCGCCTTGCAGGGTGGCCATCGAGCGGTAGTTGGCGCGGCGGATTTCCGCGCGCAGGGCGTCGAACTGGCGCTGTTGTGATGACTGCCCCGAGTGGTCCTGGCGCATGTGCTGCAACACCTCGGTGACCAAGCCCGGCAGTTGCGGCAGCTGCTCGCCCCAGTGCGGCAGATTCCGCTTGAGTTCGTTCACCGCGCGGCCCCAGCCGAGTTGATCGCGCATCCACTGCTCGAAGAACGGCTTGGCCGTCTCCCACAGGTCGAGATCGGGATAGAGCTGGCGGCCCAGCCCCTCGATGTTGAGCAGGGTCTTCTGCAGCAAGACCAGCTGCGGCTGCACCTCCATATGGAAGCGCTGCGCGGTCTGGAACAGGCGGATCAGCAGGCGCCCGAACGAGATGTCCTTGAGCGGGCGTTCGAAGATCGGCTCGCACACGGTGCGGATCGCGGCCTCGAATTCATCGACGCGCGTGCCCTGCGCGACCCAGCCGGCGTTGACGTGCAGCTCGGCCACGCGGCGGTAATCGCGCTGGAAGAAGGCGAAGAAGTTCTCCGCCAGATAGTGCTGGTCCTCCGGGCTCAGGGTGCCCATGATGCCGAAGTCCACCGCGATGTACTGCCCTTCGGGCGAGACGAAGATATTGCCGGGGTGCATGTCGGCGTGGAAGAAATTGTGCTTGAACACCTGGGTGAAGAAGATCTGCACGCCGCGCTCGGCCAGCGCCTTGAGGTCGACGCCGGCCTTGCGCAATCCGGCGATATCGCTGATGGGAATCCCGGAGATGCGCTCCATCACCATCACGTTGCGGTGGCAGAGCGGCCAGTAGACCTCCGGCACATAAAGCAGTTCCGAACCGAGGAAATTGCGGCGCAGTTGCGAGGCCGAGGCCGCCTCGCGCATCAGGTCCAGCTCATCGAGGATGGTCTTCTCGTATTCGGCCACCACCGCCACCGGGTGCAGGCGCTTCGCCTCCGACCAGTAACGCTCCGCCAAGCCGGCGACGGTGTAGAGCAACTCGATGTCGCGCTTGATGAGTTTATCGATGTGCGGACGCACGACCTTGACGATGACCTCGCGCCCGTCGTGCAGCGTGGCTGCATGCACCTGGGCGATCGAGGCCGAGGCGAGCGGCTGTTCGTCGAAATGTTTGAAGGCCTCGGCGACGGACTGGCCAAACGCCTTCTCGACGATGGCGCGCGCCTGCGCGCCCGGAAACGGCGGCACGTGATCCTGCAACAGCGCCAGCTCATCGGCGATGTCGCCGGGCAGCAGATCACGGCGCGTGGACAACAGTTGTCCGAATTTGACGAAGATCGGGCCTAAGTCCTCCAGCGCCTTGCGGATGCGCTCGCCGCGCGAGCCCTTCGGCTTGGGACGAAACCAGTGCCACGGCAGCAGATAACCGATGAAGCGGACCGGGCGGAACAGGTGCGTCGCCAGCACGATCTCGTCGAGCCCGTGCTTGATCAACACCCGATTGATGTACAACAGGCGCAGCGCCTGGCCGAAACTAATCACCCGCAACCTCGTTTGTGTTTTTGTTTTCGCCCGGCAACCACGACCCGCCGCCGAATAAATATCGATTGTAGAAGCGAGCCCGGCTCGCAACTCACCGCATCGACCCCAGCCCTGTAGGAGCGAGCCTGCTCGCGAATGGCTCGCTTGTCGATACCGTTATTCGCGAGCAGGGCTCGCTCCTACGGGGAATCTTGTTTGGTGATGTTTTTTTCCGCGAGCAGGCTCGCTCCTACGGGGAATCCAGCGACTGTTGCAGCCGCTTGACCCGCTGCGCCATGCGCTCGACATCGTTGCGCAGCGTGTCCACGTCCTGCAGGAAGAGCTCCACCTCTTCGCGCGCGGGCACCTCGCGCAGCTCTTCCTTGAGATATTCCGCCGTATCCTGCTCCAGCGTGGCGGTGATCTTGCGCCCTGCGCGCAGGCCAGCGCGCACGCCTTCGCCGAGCTTGTGCGCCAGCACATCGCCCATCACCTGCGCGGCCATCTCTTCCCAGTCGATGTCCATGCCTTGGATGATCGCGCCGAAGCGCTGGCCGAGTTCGGTGTCGCCGCTGAGCTTGATCTCCCCGGCGAACAGGCTGTCGATCGGCGTCTTGGCCAGGCCCATGCGCGCGAAGGCAATCGGCGTGCCGGTGAGAGTCACATCCGCCGGACGCTCGCTGCGCGCCAGCACGCGGACCTTCTCCGCTATCGGCTCGACATAGACCGTCACGCCCAGTCCCACCAGCTCCAGTGCGATTGTCTTGCCGGACAGCTGCGCCAGGCGCGGCAGCGTAGACGGGTCATAGGCCAGGCAGCGGTTCAGCGCCAGCTCCACGCCGGAGGCAAAGATATCGGCGGCGCTCATCGCAGCTCCTTCACCAGTTGCTCCAGGCTCTTTTGCGATTCATCGTAACGCTCGTGCTTGCGGTCGAGCAGCACCACGGTGCCGGCGAGCTTGTCGTGCCAACCCTGCTTGCGCTTGTCCCACGCGATCCAGAGAAAGCCCAGCAGCAACGGCAGAAACGAGAGGATGTAGCCAAGCGCGCGGATACCGGCCTGTTTGTAGCTCACCGCGCATTGCGTCTTGGCATCCACCACGTAGCAGCCCATCATCAACTGTCCCGGCGTGCCCTCGAAGTGGCGCCAGCAAACCGCCGCGGTCAGCAGAAACAGCCAGGTGTTGAGCCATTCGAGTTCCATCAGCGAGACTACGCCGCCGGTCACCCCGTACACGATGATGGGGATCAGACTGGAGACGATGAAAAACAGCACCGCGTCGATCCAGAGCGCCACCAATCGGCGCCAGAACCCGGCGTATTCGGTCTGCAACTCCTCGCTCATAATTTGTAGCCGCGATGCAGCGCCACGATGCCGCCGGTCATGTTGAAATATTCGCAGCGTTCGAAACCGACCTCCTGCATCATGCCCTTGAGCGTCTCCTGATCCGGGTGCATGCGGATCGATTCGGCCAGATAGCGGTAACTGGCTTCGTCGTTGGCGATCAGCTTGCCCATCAGCGGCAGCAGTTTGAAGGAATAGGCGTCGTAGACCGGCGCCAGCGCCGGGGCGGCCTTGGAGAACTCCAGCACCAGCAGGCGCCCGCCGGGCCTGAGCACGCGATACATCGAGGCCAGGGCCTTGGACTTGTCCGTGACGTTGCGCAACCCGAAGGCGATGGTGATGCAATCGAAGTAGTGATCGGGAAACGGCAGGCACTCGGCATTGACCTGGGCGTAACGCACATTGCCGACCACGCCGAGATCCGCCAGCCGCTCGCGCCCCTGTTGCAGCATCGAGGAATTGATATCGGCCAGCACCACCTCGCCGCCGGGGCCTACCTTCTCCGCCAGCTTGATGGCGAGATCCCCCGTGCCGCCGGCTAGATCGAGCACGCGGTTGCCGGGGCGCACCGCGGTCATGTCGATGGTAAAGCGTTTCCACAGCCGATGGATGCCGAGCGACATCACATCGTTCATCAGATCATATTTCTGCGCCACCGAATGAAACACCTCGGCCACCATCCCCGCCTTGGCGTCTTTCGCCACCTGGCGGAAGCCGAAGTGGGTGGTGTCGTCGTGCTTGTCGTGATTCATGCTGACCTCGCTTTATGACTGGCGCTGATAACCGGCCTGCTTGAGCCGCGCCAGATAATCCTGCCACAATTCCTCGTACTTGACCGCCAGCCGCAGCAGATACTCCCAGGAATAGATGCCGGTGTGGTGGCCGTCATCGAAAAAGAGCTTCACGCCGTATTGGCCGACCGGTTCGATCTGGGTGATGTTCACGTTTTCCTTGCCCAGCTGTAAGATCTCCTGACCGTGGCCGCGCACCTCGGCCGAGGGCGAATACACGCGCAGGTATTCGCACGGCAGGCTGAAGCGATTGCCGTCGGCGTAGGCGAGCTCCAGCACGCGCGACTGGCGGCGCAGTTTGAGTTCAGTCGGTGTCATGGTCGTCTGACTCGTCATACTCTAGGACATCCTGAATTGAATCATTGAATTGCCACCCCGCCGTCGAAACCGACGCCATTGTAGGAGCCATCTTTGAGATGGCGATAGACGGCGATCATTGCGGCGCGACGGTGTATCACAAGCTGAAGCTTGCCCCTACAAGATGTAACGCGACAGGTCTTCGTCACGCGCCAGCGCGCCGAGCTTCTCATCGACATAGGCGGCGTCGATCAGATAACGCCCGCCCTTGTCGGCGGCGCTGAAGGAGATCTCCTCCAGCAGTCGCTCCAATACGGTGTGCAGGCGGCGCGCGCCGATGTTCTCGGTGGTTTCATTCACCTGCCAGGCGATCTCGGCGATGCGCGAGATGCCATCCCTGGTGAACTCGATCTCCACCCCCTCGGTGCGCAACAGCGCGGTGTATTGCTCGGTGAGCGAGGCGTCCGGCTCGGTGAGGATCTTGATGAAGTCACTGGCGCGCAGCGCCTTGAGTTCGACGCGGATCGGCAGCCGCCCCTGCAGCTCGGGGATCAGGTCCGAGGGCTTGGCCAGGTGGAAGGCGCCGGAGGCGATGAACAGGATGTGATCGGTCTTGATCATGCCGTACTTGGTGTTGACGGTCGAGCCCTCGATCAGCGGCAGCAGATCGCGCTGCACGCCCTCGCGCGAGACATCGCTGCCGCTCACCTCGCCGCGCCGGCAGATCTTGTCCAGCTCATCAAGGAAGACGATGCCGTGCTGCTCGACACTGCGGACCGCCGCCTGCTTGAGCTCTTCGTCATTGACCAGCTTGGCCGCCTCTTCCTCGATCAGCAGCTTCATCGCCTCCTTCACCGGCAGCTTGCGCGACTTGGTGCGCTGGCTGCCGAAGCTCTGGAACATGTTCTGCAACTGGCTGGTCATCTCCTCCATGCCGGGCGGGGCCATGATCTCCACGCCGAGCGGCGCGGTCTTGAGCTCGACATCGATGATGCGCTCATCGAGCTCGCCCTCGCGCAGTTTCTTGCGGAACTTCTGCCGCGTGGCCGATTCCTCGGCGCCGGCCGGCTGGGCCGCGTCGTAGCCCAGGGTGCTGCTGCGCGCCGGCGGCAGCAGGATATCGAGGATGCGCTCCTCGGCGGCGTCCTCGGCGCGCACGCGCACCTGCTTGACCGCCTCCTCGCGCGCCAGCTTGATCGCCACATCGACCAGATCGCGGATGATGGATTCCACGTCGCGGCCGACATAGCCCACCTCGGTGAACTTGGTAGCCTCCACCTTGATGAACGGCGCGCGCGCCAGCTTGGCCAGGCGCCGGGCGATCTCGGTCTTGCCCACCCCGGTCGGGCCGATCATCAGGATGTTCTTCGGCGTGATCTCGGCGCGCATCGCCTCCGGCAACTGGGCGCGGCGCCAGCGGTTGCGCAGCGCGATGGCCACCGCGCGCTTGGCATCGGCCTGGCCGACGATGTGCTTGTCCAGCTCCGCGACGATCTCGCGCGGGGTGAGATACGAGGCCTGCATATCACTCGACATGCGCGATCTCCAATTCTTCGATGGTGAGATTGTGGTTGGTGTAAATGCAGATATCGCCCGCGATGTGCAGGCTCTTTTCCACGATGGCGCGCGCATCGAGAGCGGTATTCTCCAGCAGCGCGCGGGCGGCGGATTGGGCGAACGGCCCGCCGGAGCCGATGGCGATCAGCCCACCGTCCGGCTCGATCACATCGCCATTGCCCGAGATGATCAGCGAGGCGTTTTTATCGGCCACCGCCAACAGCGCCTCCAGCCGGCGCAACATGCGATCGGTGCGCCAGTCCTTCGCCAGCTCCACCGCCGCGCGCACCAGATTACCCTGATGCTTCTCCAGCTTGCCCTCGAAGCGCTCGAACAAGGTAAAGGCATCCGCCGTCCCGCCGGCGAACCCGGCGATCACCTTGTCCTGATACAAGCGGCGCACCTTGCGCGCATTGCCCTTCATGATGGTATTGCCCAGCGTCACCTGGCCATCGCCACCGATCACCACGCGATCATCACGGCGCACAGCCACTATTGTGGTCCCATGAAACTGTTCCAAGATCCGGCTCTCCTCGTGCTCAGAGGAGCTTATTCTACACCATGCGGGGTGAACGATAAGGGAATGCGCATGCGAAAATGGACCGTGAGACGGGGCAACCCGCAGATTGGGCTGGCGCGGGAAGCCTGACACTCATAAAGGCAGAGAGATGCCGGGCTTCGCACCAGGCGCTCAGCCCAGCCCACGCGCTCCGCGTGACAATGGTGCCACCAAGGAATGCACAGCGCGCGCCGTGTGCTTTTGAAGGTTTCCTGGTGATATACTTTCCCCAATAAATTTCTGAAAGAGCAAAGGAGTCATGCCATGAATGCCGCTCGTACTATAGCTTTCGGTCTCGCAGCCATCAGCGTGGTGGCCTGCCTGCCACAAAATGATAGTTCAACACCCGCCCCTCCAAGCAGTTTCATAGAGGACTACCCCGATCAGAATCAGCGCGTAGCGCTGTCGACCGAGACCCCCCTTGACTGGAGTGTGCTGCGTGACGCCAATCATGCCATGACACAAGAGGTGTATCTCGCAATTCATGATGACAACTTTGTCGTTTCCCCCTACGAGATCACCCAGAACATCACTCAATTAGCGCTGGCCTCGAAAGGAGCGACGAGGAATGAATTATTACAGTCGATCGGTATCAGCCCTGATAATGAGTCGTTCCCTGAACAGGCCAATGAGTGGGATCAACAACTGCTGAGCGGCAAATCCGACTTGTCCCGTTACAGCCTGCTGCTCGGGCAGGTCAAATACCCTTACCTCACTTCGTTTCTTGACAGCATTGCCAGCTATTTCGGCGCAACCATGGAAGGCATCGATTTCCTCGCCTCCGACGCCTCAGCTCGCATTCGACATGCGGTCAATGCCGCAGCCCCCGATGCCGCCTCGCTGTATACCGGGTTCACGAATCGCAGCCGGCTTGGCGTGGGTAATGGCATGAAGCAACCGGCATCCGGCTATGACGGCCTCGCCAGCGAGGCGCTCAGCGAAATCCGGTTTGGCTACTCCGGTAGTGAGGTCATTGTCCCCGGCATCAAGCTCACCGGCACGATGGCTTATACGGAAAACGACGATTATCAGGCCTTCGACCTGCCCCTGGGTCAGGGCGCGGTGTCATTAACCATCATCATGCCTAAAGACGATCGTTACACGGCCGTGGAGTCGCAAATCAACCAGCAGTTATTCGCCAATGTGATTGCCGCGCTCCAACCGGCCGCCCAAACGGTTTATTTGCCCGCATTTCGATTTACATCGACCACGAGCGTGCGCACATTTCTGGCAGACCTGGATTACAGTGGCGCCCACATAGAAGGCGTCGCCAATTTCTCCGGCGTAAACGGCGCAGGATATCTCTTCCTCGACGGTGTAGACCAACAGACCTCCATCGCACTTGGGGTCCAGGGCGTCGAATTGTCCGCGCACGTCCTGTCCGAATTGGAGGCCACGCATGATGAGCCCCCGAGCTATTGGAATGGTAGTGTCTATGGTGTAATTGCAAGGGCTGATTCTGGCTGGTCATGCAGTAACGACATCGATGCGCGCAGCCGCCCGTTTATTTTCCTGCTGCGTGACACGGCCACCGACACCTGGCTTGCCGTCGGACGGGTGACCCGGCGGGAGGGCGTCCGCTATGACCCGTGCTCCTACTGGTTTCCAGTGGAACCCACACCAGCGGCAACATCCGCACCCAGCCCGGAGGGCTGACACCGGAGCCCCAGCATTCATAAAGGCGGAGCGGTATTGAGCTTCATAGCGCCTTTTCTGTGGTGGAATAAACATCAAGGCAACGCTTATAATTTTCCTTGCCGTCATTATTAACCCGGCGATTAAATATATCTGCCACACATCTTAAAAGCGTCCCTTCTCCCTCCGGGAGAAGGACAGGATGAGGGGGTAAATTAATGTGTTAATTCCCCTCACCCTAGCCCTCTACCCTAAAGGGCATAAATCCCTGAGGGAGAGGGAACAGCACACCAGATCTATTTTGTCGCCGGGTTAATAATATGCTGTCCGCACAAGATGCGACTGAGACGCCGAGGCCATGCACCTGCCCCGCAAAGTTAACCGCAACACAACAGGCAAGCGGAAGCGTGCCCGATGGATGGAAAAGTTTCGACACTTATGAAGAGCATCCTTTTGTCGGAGTCATGTTTTCTGCCGGCCCGCCTGACAAAAACGTAATTCTTGCCCCTCGAAAGAAACCAAAGCGAAGGGCTCTACTACGGCCATCTGGGTATTCCCTAAATCAAGCACGCGCTATTGGATGGCTTGTCAGTACAGCGGCACCAGCGTGATCATCGCCCGAGAACTCGGAGATGACGTAAGCATGTGCCAGGCAGTGTACGACGATCGCTTCGCGGTGCCAGTTGTAACCAAGTGGGGTGCACGCAGCAATCAGCCCAGCCGTAAAAGCAGAGAGGTGTTGGGCTTCACTTCTTCTTGCGCGCGCGCGGATGGGCCTTGTCGTAGACCTGGGCGAGGTGCTGGAAGTCGAGGTGGGTGTAGACCTGGGTGGTGGAGATGTCGGCGTGGCCGAGCAGTTCTTGCACGGCGCGCAGGTCGCCGCTGGATTCGAGCAGGTGGCTGGCGAAGGAGTGGCGCAGGCGGTGCGGGTGTACGCGCGCGCTCAATCCTTTTTTAGCGCCCCATGCGCGCATGCGCTGTTGCACGGCGCGGGCGGAGATGGGTTTACCCTGCCGGGCGAGGAAGACCGCCGGCTGGTCGGCGCCCGGCCAATCGGCGCGCACGGCGAGCCAGCGTTGCAGCGCCGCGACCGCCTGGCGGCCGATCGGCACGACGCGCGTCTTGCGGCCCTTGCCGGTGACCTCCACGGTGGCATCGCTGAGATTGAGATCGACCCGGCGCAATCCGATCAGCTCGGCGAGGCGCAGGCCGCTGGAATACATCAGCTCCATCATCGCCATGTCGCGTAGCTCCATTGCGGTATCGCCCGGCGCGTTCAGCAGGGACGCGACCTCGTCGACGTCGAGCGTCTTGGGCAGTTTGCGCGGCGTTTTCGGGGCGCGGATGCCGATCAGCGGATTGATCGTGGCCGCGCCTTCGCGCAGCAGGTAGTGATAGAAGGCGCGGATGGCGGAGAGTTCCCGTTGCAGGCTGCGGCCGCTCAAGCCGGTGCGGTGGCGCCAAGCGACATAGGCGCGGGCGTGGTGGGCGTCGAGCGCGCGCCACTGCGCCAGGTGGCGCTCGGCGCAGAAGCGCGCGAGCTGTTCCAGGTCGCGGCGGTAGTGTTTGACGGTGAGCGGGGAGACGCGCCGCTCGTGGGCGAGGTGGCCGAGGAACCGTTCGATCCACTCCCGTTCGGCGGCGTGCATCGTTATAGATGATCGAGCGTGGCGGCGATGATCTCGCCGAGTTTGACCAGATAATCTGTGCCGATGTCGATGTCGAAGCGCTCCTCGTCGTGGCTGCCGATGGCAAGCACGCCGTGGGCGCCGAGCAGGATCACGGCCACCGAGCCGATCGACTCGGCCATCTCGCCGAAGATCAAGCTCATTTCAGCCGGCGAGGGCTTGCCGCAGCGCACGCGCCGCGCGGCGAGGCCGGCGCCGAGCGCCTGCCACGGCTCGGGAGCGGTTTGCTCGCAGGGCTGGTCGAAGAAGCGCACCCGCACCGCGTCGGCGGCGAAATCATCGTGCAGTGATTTGCGCAGCACCTCGGTGAGCGCGGCGCGATCGCGGCAGTGCAGCAGCGCCACGGTGAGGTGATGCATGCGCTGGCCGAGCAAGTCGTTCTCACGGGCGATCTCGACCAGATCGTGCAGCTGTTTTTTCAGGCCGCCGTTCTGCTCGCGCAGGATGTCGACCTGGCGTTCGATCAGCGAGACCACGTTGCCGTTGCTGTGCGGGATGTGCAGTTCGGCGAGCAATTCGCGGTGGCGCTGAAAAAAATCGGGATGTTTGCGCAGATATTCGATCAGCGATTTCTCCTGCCCGTCTTCGACCAGGGTCACATGGGTTTTCATAACTCAATCTTTCCTTCAAACACGGTCTCCGCCGGGCCGGTCATCAGCACCGGCCCGCGTCCCGGCCAGTGGATTTCAAGGCTCCCACCGGGCAGCTGCACCGTTACTTTATCGTTCAACAAACCTTGGCGATACCCTACAACAACCGCCGCGCAGGCGCCACTGCCGCAGGCCAGGGTCTCGCCCGCGCCGCGCTCGAAGACGCGCAGCCGGATCGCGTCACGGCTGAGCACCTGCATGAATCCGACATTGACCCGCCGGGGGAAGCGCGGGTGACGCTCGATCAGCGGCCCGAGGCGCTCGACCGGCGCGCGCTCCACGTCGGGCACCTGCAATACGGCGTGGGGATTGCCCATGGAGACGGCGCCAAGCGTCACGCTCTCGCCGGCGACATCGAGCGTATAGCGCTCGGCCTCGGCGTCGGCCTGGAAGGGGATCTGCGCCGGGGCGAAGCGCGGCTCGCCCATGTTCACTTCCACCTGCCCGTCCGGGCGCAGGCTGAGGCGGATGATGCCGCCGGCGGTCTCCACCACCACCGGGTTGTTCGTGGTCAGCCCCTTGTCATGCACGAACCGGGCGAAGCAGCGCGCGCCATTGCCGCACTGCTCCACCTCGCTGCCGTCGGCATTGAGGATGCGATAGCGGAAGTCCACGCCAGCCTGCGTCGGCCGCTCGACCAGCAGCACCTGGTCGCAGCCCACGCCGACGTGGCGGTCGGCGAGGCGGCGGATCTGTTCCGCGCTCAGCGACACGGACTGGGAAATGGCATCGATGACCACGAAGTCGTTACCGATGCCGTGCATCTTGGTGAATTCGATCAGCATGATGTTCGCTCCCCGCTCACTCGCCCAGATGCGACTTCTGGATGAGGTAAGTGTTCTTGAAAAGTTCGACATCCGGCCGCAGCTCGTAGGCCTGCCGGTAATAGTCCAGCGCCTTGCGCGGATCGCCGCGCAGTTCTTGCGTCTCGCCCATCGCATACAAGGCCTCGGGATCGTGCGGATTCTGCGCGAGCCGCTGATTCAGGAGATACTCGGCGGCGTTCAGATACAGCGTGCCCCGCTGCTCGTCGCCCAGCATGCGATAGGACTTGGAGAGCGAGCGCATCGTGTCATCGCGCTCGGGGTTGGAGCGCAGCCGTTCCTGGTCGAGCTCCAGGGCCAGGGATAGATACTGGTTGAACTTCTTGTCATCGCCCAGCCCGCGATAGGCCTCGGCGATGCGGCGATACACCTCCATATCGCGCTGGCGGCGTTGCTGGAGCAGCAGGTTCAATTCCAGCACCTTGTCCCAGCGGCCATATTCCGCATAGTAGTGGGAATACTTGTCATAGCCGTCTTCGAAGCGATCCGCGGTGATCGCCCGGATCTGCGGTTTCTGATACATCAGATACGTACTCAATGCAGCGGCGCCGAGCACCAACGCCGTAGCCAGCGCGAAATGCAGGCTCAGCGGGCGGCTCTCGCGTTCGGGCCACGCGGCGGCATCTGCGGGCGACAATTGCCGCTTGAGCGCAAAGCGGTAATGCAGCGCGGTGATCAACAGGCCGAACCCGACCAGGATCTCGGCGACCTCCGCCTCGTTGAGCCCCACCGGCTCCACTTCGATGATCGCCGCGGCCACGAACACCGGCCAGAGATAACCCGGCGGCGGCGCCAGTCCGCGCCGATCGCACCAGCGGGCGAGCGCCATCCCCCGGCGCAGCGCCCAGGGATACGCCGCACCATAGACGACCAGCCCCGCCGCGATCACATAAGCCAGGGCGTGCTTGAGCGTGGTGGCGAACGGGCCGGTGAAGAAGTTGTGGAGATTGGTCTCGCCTTGAAGGTTTTTCTCGCGGAACAACTCGGGGGATTCGAGCCCGAAGATGCGCTGCCCCCAGGAGATCTCCTCCATAGCCACATAGAAACAGGCCAGGCCGAGCAGGATGAAAAACACCCGGTATCGGCCGGCCTCCCGCGCCAGCAGCCAGGCCATGATGCAGGTCGCCGCAAAGAAGAAGACCTGCGTCCACTCGCCCGCCAGATCTTCGAAGGTCGCCCACATCAGCAACACCGGCCAGTGCCAGGCCAGCAGCGCGTAGCCGCCCACCACGATCAGCAGGAAGGCCCAGACAAACAGGCGATGACTATGATTTAGCAGCGGACTGACCGACATCATGTTGCTCGAAAACCACAAAATCTTGAAAGGATGGCATCGATGATACCGGATGCCTGCTCACAATCACAGGCGCTGAAAAGAAGAAAGGCGGCGCCCTGTTCCGGCGCCGCCTTTTGATAGCGCAAGCGCTTAGGCCTTGGCGCGCTCGATGCCGGCCAGGATCTCGGCCTTGGCCTCGTTCACACCGAACCAGCCCTGGACCTTCACCCATTTGCCGGGCTCGAGATCCTTGTAACGCTCGAAGAAATGAGTCAGCTGATTTTGCAGCAGCTGCGGGACATCCTTCAGATCCTGGACATCCTTGTAGATCGGGGTCAGCTTGGTAACCGGCACCGCCAGCACCTTGGCGTCCACACCGCCGTCGTCTTCCATCTTCAGCAGGGCGACGGGGCGCACGCGGATCACCGACCCGGGCGCCAGCGCGTACGGGGCCATCACCAGCACATCGACCGGATCGCCGTCACCGGCCACGGTGTGGGGCATGAAGCCGTAGTTGACCGGATAGAACATGCAGGTGGCCATGAAGCGGTCGACCATGACCGCGCCCGTCTCTTTGTCCACTTCGTATTTGATGGGATCCGCATTCATGGGGATCTCGATGATCACATTGATGTCGTTGGGAACGTCTTTGCCTGGACCGATATTTTTGAAGCTCATAGCCTTTTCCTCTAATCTCACTGGCAGGACCCGACGCCCTGCACCCAATCAAAACCAGCGCGGATTATACGAGACATTGCCCGGTCAATAAACAGTCACGGCATGCCCCCGGACCGCCCCTTCCTACCCAAACCAGCCAGGGCGCAACAACCCGAAGCATGAACCAGGTCTGCCCGCCATCCTCTCCAAAGCGATTCGTTTACGGAAGTCCAGCCGGTTTCTTGGTAGCTTCTTCCAATATCCGAACCACTTCCGCCCGGTTCGGTTCGTTGGGATATTTCTCTTGCAGTCGGCGGGCAAAATCCAGCGGTGTCATGCCCCCGGTGTCGCGCACGTCAACACGTGCGCCGTGCCGCAGCAGCATATGTATTCTCGCTGTATCACCGTCGGCGACCACACTGTATAGCGCCGTCCAGTTCCGTGCGAGCTCGTCCACGGCATTGATGTCCACGCCTCGGGCCATGAATAACAACAGCATCTTTTCGGCAGCGTCCAGGTCTTCCAAGGCGATCGCAAACTTCACACCCGCTACGCGATTCAGTGCTTCGACATGCTTTGGCTTGAAACGGCCGTGCCGCAACACTTGCTTGCAGGTCCAAGCGGACAAGGGGGGCTGACCATCATACAAGACACCAAGTATGAGGGGTCGTACCTTTGCATTTCAAAAACCAGGACTCCGTAGAGGCTGATGGCTCCGGCCACGACAATGCCCAGACCCCAGGCCGCTATGCGTTTCAGTTTCCTTTTCAATTACGGAAGCTCAGCCTGCTTCTTCGTCGCCTCTTCCAATATCCGAACCACTTCCGCCCGGTTCGGTTCGTTGGGATATTTCTGTTGCATCTGCCTTGCGTAATCCAGCGGCGTCACACTTTCTTTATGGCGAATATCAGGACGAGCACCATGCCTTAACAACATACGCACCCGCTCTACATCACCGTCAGAGACCATGATATGCAATGCTGTCCACCCGCCTATTGAATTCTGGTCACCCGCATTAACGTCCACCCCTCGGGCGATGAACAAGGCCAGCATTTCCTCGGCTGTCACTAGATTTTCCATCATGACTGGGTACAGCACGCCGCCTTCACGATTAAGCTGTTCTACCTGATCCGGCCCCAAAGTGTCGTGTAACAACACCTGCTTACACGTCCAAGCGAGCAAGGGTGGATCGCCCTCCATACAAGACAACAGGTACGAGGGGGCGTGCCTTCGTGTTTCAAAAACCAGAACCCCATAGAGACCGATCGCTCCAACCACGACAATGCCTATGCCCCAGGCAGCTATACGTTTCAATCTCATTTTCAAGCCCAGTGGATTTTGTTCGCCGGCTGTACATGTACATAAAGCGGATGCGGACCCCGTTGGAGCGCAAGACCATTCTTAACGTCCTCAAGCCGTTTTCTAAGATTCTGAGCTAGGGATGATCGAACGGACTCATAGATCCGTACATCTTCCAGATCCCGCGGCTGCGCATGCCGCCACCAGTGGCGGGTAAAATTGCGGGCCAGGCGCTTTGCCAGCGCGCCGATGCCTTTGCTGGGGCGGGTAATCCCTTGAAGCAGCTTTTCGAGGTACCCCATGGCGTAACTCCCATCGATGGCGGCGATCAAGGCCGTTTGGGCGAGGCGGCGCGCGTCGTTGGTGATGCTCATCGCGTCGATGGCGACGGCGTCGTTCGGCCAGAAGAATTTGAGTATCTGCCGCGTTTCGGCTTCGTCGTAGATGAGATCGCTGTCAGCGATATCGGGGACATTGATGAGAACACTTCCCATGTTTTCTCCTTATCCATATCAATTGCGGCGTCAGTGCGCCTCAGGAATCAACCTCAGTGCACGTTAAAGCACTGGAACAACCGATCTGAAGTTTACACAGAAACCCTCTGCGTTGGCCACTCGGCATTCAGCGCATGCAAACTGCCATGGTGCTGCCCATACCTACGGACTAGAATCCTTACAGAAACCTCCAGGAACCCTTGCCATGAACTACGTCCAGACGGCACCCTCCAAAATCGGCATCGCCCTGGGCGGCGGCTCGGCCCGCGGCTGGGCGCACATCGGCGTGCTCCAGGAGTTGGAGGCGCAGGGCATCCGGCCGGACATCATCTGCGGCACCTCGATCGGCGCCTTGGTCGGCGGATTTTACGTGCGCGGTCAGATCGACCCCCTGGTGGCGTGGCTGCGCCGGCTCGACCGGCGCACCATCATGCGCTATCTCGATCTGAAGTTGATGGTCGGCGGCGGACTGATCGAAGGCAAGCGGCTGATCGAGTTTTTCAACGCGGAGTTCGGCGACGCCAACATCGAGGACCTGCCACGACCTTATACCGCCGTGGCCGCCGACCTGGCCAGCGGCACCGAGGTGGTGCTGCAGCAGGGCTCGCTGCTGGAGGCCATCCGCGCCTCGATCGCGCTGCCCGGCCTGTTCACCCCGGTGCGCCGCGGCGTGCACTGGCTGGTCGACGGCGGCCTGGTCAATCCGGTGCCGGTGTCCAACTGCCGCACCCTCGGCGCCGGCCTGGTGATCGCCGTCAATCTCAACAGCGACATCGCCGGCCGCCACTTCAAGCGTTACACCACGCCCGCCCCGCCCGTGGACCACCCCAAGCCGAGCACCGAACAGCGGTTGCTTGATAAGCTCGCCCATGAATTGAAGACGCGCACCAATGCCATGCTCGCGCCGATGATCGAGCAATACCTCGGCACGCCGGGGATGCTGGAGGTGATCGCCGGCTCGCTCAACATCATGCAGGATCAGATCACGCGCCAGCGACTCACCGAGGACCGCCCCGAGATCCTGCTCGAACCCCGGCTCGGACACATCGGCCTGCTGGAATTCGACCGGGCCGAGGAGGCCATCAAAATCGGCCGCGACTATGTGCGTCAACGCCTGCCCGCGATCCGCGCGGCGCTGGAGGGCGCCCCATACGCCGCTATCGAACCCGCGCCACAGCCCTCCGCTGCTGTCTAGCAACCACGCGCCCTAAGCGACAACGAACCACCCAACCTTATTAATTCGGCGATCAATTACATCTGATGTAGGAGCCATCTTTAGATGGCGATCATCGCAG
>CAZKZP010000007.1:0-16792 GCA_964557295.1 uncultured Chromatiales bacterium
GGCTGCACTACAACTACTATCGGTATTATGATGCGTGGACGGGGAGGTATATCACTAGTGATCCGATTGGGCTTGAAGGTGGGTTGAACACCTACACCTATGTTGGCAATAATCCGATTAAAGATATTGATCCTTTAGGGTTGCTATGTGTTGGGGTAGGGTGTCACGAACCAATTCATATTCCAGTGCCTGATGTTGGTATCAGGTGTAAAGGCAGGTGGTGTTACCCTGTAATCAACAATAATAGCTCAGATATTCCTCAGTCTAGCGTGTGGGATGACTTAGACGCTGATGTTCCAGACTCGGCCGCCGATGATGTTTCTGACAAACCGAATTGCCCGCCTGACGGCGACAATGACGACGGCGATCGATGCTACAAGAATTACTTGAACGAATTGTCGACATGTCGCGCTATCGGCAGGTTTAGGGGATTAGCAAAAGCAGAGGTGTGTTATGCATCAGCGACTGAGCGCCTAGCCGCTTGTCGTGCCGGCAGACCAATACCACCGTTAAATACGTGGAACAATTAGATATGAGAAATTTTAGTCATTTAGTTGAAATTGATGCGGAGAAGCGGGAACTGGCGATATATCGTATAGAATCCGATGGCGCAAGGATCTTTTATACATCCACGGCTCTCCCTGATGTGGATGTCTCGGCATCATCCGGGATTGAGGCATTTCGGCAATTTGCCCAAATGCTTGGAGAGAATATTTTGCTGGACTCGCCGGCGATACAACAACTGTACGAGCTCTAACGCGGTAAGGCGTACCCCGTAACGCGGTAAGGCGCACTCCGTAACGCGGTAAGGCGCACTCCGTAACTCGCGTAAGGCGCAATGGTCGAGCCGAGTTCTCGTAACGCGGTAAGATCTCGTAGATCTCGTAGGGCGCAATAGATCTCGTAGCTCGTAGGGTGCAATAAGCGAAGCGCATTGCACCGGATGTTTTGCTGTCCGTGCCCACGGATCACTACTCCCAAGCTTTTTTCTCCTGCCCCGCGACATCGCGGCTGCCGTGCATGACGGCGAGGATCAACACGCGGCCGGGCTCCAGGCGGTACATCACCCGATAGCCCTGCACGATGATCTCGCGCAGGGTCTTGTCCTCCGCCTCGGGAATCATCCGCCCGCTTTCCGGAAACTCCTTCAGCCGCCGTGTCGCCAACGCGGTAAGGTGTACTCCGTAGATCTTGTAGGGCGCAATAACCGAAGGGCATTGCGCCGCATGTAATTTGCCACGATACTGTCGCCATGCCTGATTATCGACGCGCGTGGCACCCTGGCGGGATCTATTTCTTCACGGTCAACCTGCTGCAACGGCAGGGTAATGACCTGTTGGTCCGCCAAATTGATACCTTGAGAAACATTGTGAGATCGGTGCAAATGCGCCACCCGTTTGTCATCCATGGATGGGTCGTGTTACCTGAACATCTTCATTGTGTAATTGAATTGCCAATGGGAGATGCGGATTTCGCTACGCGATGGCGATTGATCAAAATGGAATTCTCGAAATCACTTCCGCTAACAGAACGAAGATCGAAAGTGAGGCAAAATCGCGGCGAACGAGGTATATGGCAGCGGCGGTTTTGGGAGCATCTGATTTGCGATGACGTCGATTATCGTGCCCATATGGACTATGTGCATATCAATCCGGTTAAACACGGCTTGGTAAAACGTGTGTGTGATTGGCCGTATTCGACTTTTCACCGCCTGGTTGCTCAAGGCGTATATCCACTTGATTGGGCGGGCGGCGATGAGGTGGGGCTCGGGTATGACGATTGACATTCGGCGCAATGCCCTTCGGTTATTGCGCCCTACGCGCTGTGTCCGAACCAGCTGTGAGATCCCTCAAGCTCCGAATCAATGTACTTCATCGAACCCAACGGGTGCCCCGACACTACGCACATCGGAGCCAGTGATATCAGCTGTGGGATCAACCGGATGTGTGTGCCTTGAATCTAAGGTGGAGTGGAAGTATTAAGTTAAAAATTCTATGGATTACATCGTAATCATTTTGCAGATCATTCGCGATTTACTCGGTCGGCTGAACCCGTTCAAGCTACTAAAGACGGATTATCTCGCCTCGTTCCGCGAGATCTGGAAACAAGAGGCAGTTGTATTTCGAATAGGCTACTTACTCGGCATTCTAGGAGTGATCATCTTGATTGTTGTCTTAGTCTTTATGTTTTGGAAGGCAAGCAAGGGTCATTAACGTGAGTGAGCAGGGTCACCCTTCGGTCAGCCGGTGTCAAGTAGCAACGAACCCTCGTCCCTGTTTTTTGCTTCTCAGAGTGAGCGGGGTCAAGAGTGAGCGGGGTCAGGTCTTGTGAGAGTGAGCGGGGTCAGAGTGAGCGGGGTCAGGTCTTGCATTAGCGCATTCTCCCTGCTATGGTTTTCATCATGGCACGACCCTTACGAATCGAACTGTCTGGCGGAATCTATCACGTCACCACGCGCGGCGACGGGCGGGAGGATATTTATCTAACCGACGCTGACCGGAAGGTGTGGCTGGAGGTATTTGGCCAGGTATGTGAGCGCTTCAATTGGGTGTGTCACGCCTGGTGTCAGATGACAAACCATTACCACATCTTGATCGAAACACCGGAAGCCAATTTGTCGCAGGGCATGCGCCAGCTCAATGGGGTCTATACACAGCGCTTCAATCGTGCCCATGGGCGAGTTGGCCATGTCTTCCAGGGGCGCTACAAGGCGATACTGGTGGAACGGGACAGCTATTTGTTGGAGCTGGCGCGGTACGTGGTGCTGAATCCACTGCGGGCTGACATGGTCAAGCACCTGGAGAGATGGCCGTGGAGCAGCTATCAGGCGACGTGCGGACAGGCGGCGGCGCCCGCATGGCTGCAAACTGACTGGATTCTTGCGCAATTCGGGCAGCGTCGCGCCACGGCCATCGCTAAATATGTGGCATTTGTTCACGAAGGTGCGCGCCTGCCGAGCATCTGGACGCAACTGCAAGGGCAGATCTTTCTTGGCTCAGACAAGTTCATGCGCAAGATGCAGGCGCGGATAGAGCAAAGCCCCACGCTGAGCGAAATCCCCCGCGCACAGCGCCGCGCCATTACACAATCCTTAGAGGAATTTGAGACACGTTACCCGCGCAACGAGGCCATGGCGCGCGCCTATTTGTCAGGGAGGTATTCGATGGCGACGATTGCAAAATATTTTGGCGTGCATTATTCGACAGTCAGCCGCGCGGTAATGGCGTTTGAGGAGAAGGCCGGTGAGTGATGCGTTGATGCAAGACCCGACCCCGATCACGCGCGGTTGCGTGACCCCGGTTGCGTTAATGCAAGACCTGACCCCGGTTGTGATGCGTTCGGTTGTGTGCGTTAATGCAAGACCCGACCCCGATCACGCGCGCGACCCCGATCACGTTAATGCAAGACCTGACCCCGGTTGTGCAACCCCGGTTGTGCGCGCGGTTGCGTGACCCCGGTTGCGTTAATGCAAGACCTGACCCCGGTTGTGTGATGGGTTGTGATGTGACCCCGGTTGTGCAAGACCTGACCCCGGTTGTGATGCGTTAATGCAAGACCTGACCCCGGTTGTGTGCGGTTGCGTGACCCCGGTTGCGTTAATGCAAGACCTGACCCCGGTTGTGTGACCCCGGTTGTGATGCATGCACTGAAAGAATCGGGAGCGAGACAGTCATCGGCAGACATTAGAGAAACCCTGTAGTTGCTGAGAAGCAAAAAACAGGGACGAGGGTTCGTTGCTACTTGACACCGGCTGACCGAAGGGTGACCCCGGTTGTGCTTGCGTGGTTGATCGATCCAGACGAAACTCAGCCTAATGCTGCCACAGCATGCCGCAATCTTCAGGGCTTGTTGAGCGGCCGCTCCAGCACCGCCTCTGCGAAACCCTACTCCACTGGGACCATCAGCTCCCCCTCAATTACATTGCGGCAAATGTAATCTGTTATACTGCCAGGCCTGAACTAGATAACCAATTGTAGATAATAGATATTTCAAAAATGCAGGAGGTTCTCATGATCAAAGTTGGCCTCATAGGCTACGGTAAGGCGGGGCAGGCAGTGGCAGAAGTGCTACGCAACGATCCACGCCTGGAGCTGTGCTGGGTTGCCCGACTCACTGCGCCAGCCAACCCGGAAACCGTACCAACCACCGAGATCCCGATCATCGGACTAAACAGCGTATTGCTGGATGAGTGGCTGGACGCCCATCCGGTCGATGCGCTGGTCGATTTTTCAAAACCTGAAGCCCTGTTTATGTATGGCGAGGAGGTCCGCAGGCGTCGGCTGATGCTCGTCAGCGCCATTTCGGCCTACGGCGAGGAGGAGCTGGAGTATGCCCGCAGCCTGGGGGTAAGGACACGGGTCTTGTGCTCACCCAACATCACTGTGGGCATCAACTTTCTGATCCTGGCAGCCAAGTTACTGCGCAGCATTGCGCCATTTGCCGATGTGGAGATCCTCGAACAGCACTTTCGGGAAAAACCTGAAGTCTCGGGGACGGCCCGTAAAATTGCCGAAAGTCTTGCGATTGACGAGGAGCAGATTACTTCACTGCGGCTGGGGGGTATCGTCGGCCACCACGAGGTGATCTTCGGGTTTCCATATCAGACAGTCCGCCTCATTCACGACTCGATCAAACGGGAGGCCTTTGGCACTGGAGCTGCCTTTGCCTTGACCCAACTGGCCACCTGTGTTCCAGGGTTCTACACCTTTGATGACCTGCTCATGCAGAAGGTGCGCAATCAGTTTGTGGCGGCCTGAAAATTATTGCCATTGGAGTAACAAAATGGCGCCCAACATCCACCCGTCGTCACTGAAGGTCATTGAATGAAACAGAAAACTCAAAACGGTAGCGCGCCTACAGCAGACGCCCTGGTTCTACGCCGCTTCCGGGTGGTGTTCAACGCCGTACGCAACCATTTTCAGCATGTCGAAAAGCAGACCGGGCTGGGTAGCGCGCAGCTCTGGGCTCTGAGCATGGTGAGAGACAGCCCTGGCATCGGCATAGGCGGAATTGCTAAAGGCATGGACATCCATCAATCCACCGCCAGCAACCTCATCAAGACACTGCTGCGTCGAGAGCTGATCAGCATGGCCAAGGCGCCTGAGGACCGGCGCAATGTCCAGCTGTACATTTTGCCAGCTGGGCTTACCGCACTGGGGCAAGTCACAGCCCCCTTTGAGGGTGTGCTGTCCATGGCGCTTGGCAAGCTGCCACAGGAGACATTGCAGCGCCTTAATCAGGATCTGGGTGAACTGGTTCAGCTGCTTAAGACTGATGAACAGGCCTGTGGGGTACCGCTGAGCGAACTCTGGGGCAAAGCCACCCCACACGCTCAATGATCCACTCGCGCCTCTGGGCTGACTTCACCACTCTTTTTGAGCGCATACACCGTTGCCACGGGGCCAATCGTCTCGAGGATCGCAATTGCCCCCAGAACAATTGCAGTGAGTGTTGCCGTAAATTCCGGATACATTTCAGCAGCTGTTTGAGTCAGACCAATGGCCATGCCCGCCATGGGAACTAGCGTACCGCCAATAAGAAGTGATTTACGTGCACCCAGAACGGGGATCAACACCAACACTCCCAGTCCCTTGCCCAGAAAGCGGGCCACTACAAAGGCCACAGACGCCACACCCGCCGTCATGAGATCTTCCACATGCAGATTGGCGCCCGCAGCCACAAACAGGATGATAAAAAACATTTCAGCGCCGTGGCCGAAATCGACCGGCGCCACCACCTTGTTATGATCCAGATTGCGCGACAGCACCCCTAGGGCCAGCAACATCAACAAGGGTGAGGCATTGAAGAGCTTGGCCAACCCCACACCACAGATGACAACACCGATGATCAAGGCGAACTGCATCCCCGCCCCCGACCCCAGCCATCGCGCCAGCCAGAGTAAAACCCGGCACAACATCCACGCCAGCATCAGCGAGAGAAACAGTTTGTACAACGGTTGCAGCAGGATTGTTCCCGTGTCCGCTTCCTGGGCGTAGTGGAGGAATGGGAGCAACGCAGTGAAGACCAGGAAGGACAAGATGTTATTCAGCGCCACCAGGGTCACCGCCCGGTCGGTGAGCGGGCCGCTGGCATTCAGCTCGCGCACCACCAGCAGCACCACCGCCGGCGAGGAAGAGATACCGATCGCCGCCGCCAGCGCCGCCAATACCGGCGTGATACCGAGAAAATAGAGCACACCGAAAAGAGCGCCAAACGACAGCACGGCTTCGAAGAACGAGGCAGCGAGCAGTGGACGTTCGCGCCAGAGGTGCGAGGCATCGAGCAGACGCCCCAGATGGAACAGGATCAGCCCCAACGCCACATCAACAAAGAGCCGGGCCAGGTTCAACATCTCGGGGGTGATGAGCCCCAGCAGCCCCGGCCCCAACACAAAACCAATGACGATGAAGCCGGTGATGCGCGGCAGATAACGGCTGCGCCGTGCCAGCTCGCCACCGATCAACCCCGCCACGACCAGCAGACCAAACACCAGAAAGGCGTTGATCTCCAGTGGCCAAGTGGGTATAAAGTTCATGAAACTAGTCCTCCTTATCAAACATACCGCCTACCAATTGAACCGCCCCGGGAATCGCGGAGGCTGGTTGGTTTTAGTTAAGCCGCTATCGCGGCCTGACTGGCGAGTTGCCTGTAGTAGTTTGCCTCAGCTTCTGCCGGAGGGATATACCCCAAATCGCGTAAGGCGCAATGGTCGAGCCGAGATCTCGTAACGCGGTAAGATCTCGTAGATCTCGTAGATCTCGTAGATCTCGTAGGGCGCAATAGGCGATAGCCGTATTGCGCCGCATGTAATTCGCCACGATACTGTCGCCATGCCTGATTATCGACGCGCGTGGCACCCTGGCGGGATCTATTTCTTCACGGTCAACCTGCTGCAACGGCAGGGTAATGACCTGTTGGTCCGCCAAATTGATACCTTGAGAAACATTGTGAGATCGGTGCAAATGCGCCACCCGTTTGTCATCCATGGATGGGTCGTGTTACCTGAACATCTTCATTGTGTAATTGAATTGCCAATGGGTGATGCGGATTTCGCTACGCGATGGCGATTGATCAAAATGGAATTCTCGAAAGCACTTCCGCTAACAGAACAACGATTGAATGTGAGGCAAAAACGTGGCGAGCGAGGTATATGGCAGCGGCGTTTTTGGGAGCACCTGATTTGCGATGACGCCGATTATCGCGTCCATATGGACTATGTGCATATCAATCCGGTCAAACACGGCTTGGTAAAACGTGTGTGTGATTGGCCGTACTCGACTTTTCACCGCCTGGTTGCTCAAGGCGTGTATCCACTTGATTGGGCGGGTGGCGATGAGGTGGTGCTCGGGTATGACGATTGACATTCGGCGCAATGCCCTTCGGTTATTGCGCCCTACGTTCTTACCATATCACAAGGGACGCGGCCAACATTGAACGGTGGGAGAAAGAATACAATGAAATGTGTAAGAACAAATGTGATTAACGCTTATGAATGATAGAGAGTCAGTGCTGTCTCGTTATCGGAAAATGGCTTCGTTTGAGGACTTTGATATAAAAAGCATTGATCATGCAGGGTCGGATGGAGACGCACCGATACACGCCGCAGCATTTTTAGGTAATCTAGCTGATATAAAAATCATGCTAAAAGATTCTATAGACATTAATCTTTCAGGAGACATCGGAAATACTGCACTGCATTATGCCGCCCTTAAAGGTCATATAGATGTTGTCGAATTTTTGCTTAATCGGGGGGCAAGCCCTTCGATAAAAAATGATTACGGTGACACTCCACAAGATTTTGCAAAAGATAATTATCCCGAAATAGTTTACCTATTAACGCGGTAAGGCGCACTCCGTAGCGCGGCAAGGCATACTCCGTAGGGCGACAATAAGCGAAGGGCATTGCGCGTGCGCCTGTTAAGCTCGTAGGGTGCAACAGGCGATAGCCGTATTGCGCCGGATAGAAACGAGAACGTTGATTGATCGGTTTATACAAGTGGCGATGGTGAAGGTGGCCTCACCTGCGGCGCAATGCCGTTCGGTTATTGCGCCCTTATGCTAGCTCAGTGTGTTATGCATCGGTAAATGGGCACCTCGAAAAATTCACATTTTGTCATTCCGGCGAATGCCGGAATCCAGTCTTTGCAAAGATCTGGACACCGGCCTTCGCCGGTGTGACGAATAATTAGAAGCGCCCAAATGTCATTCGTGTCGGTAGCCAATAAGGGGCGACCCAATTTATTTTCCGGCATTCGTAATATAGTGCCGTAAATTCTCCAGCCAGCTATCCAGCCCCTGTGCATCGAGAAAGAAATCGAATCCACCCGCGCTGCGTTCCAGGTTCATCAGGTCGATGAGGAAATCAAAGATGGCGTTGGTGGCGGATTCTTCGGCCACCAGGGCGGCGTTTTGGGCATCCAGCAGATCAAGGATGGAGAGGGTGCCGCGGGTGTAGGCGTCGGTGACGAGTTCGAGATTTTTGCGTGCCGCGGCGGCGGCGGTGTTGGACAGCTCGATGGCGGGGTGGGAGGCGGCGATGCGATGCAGGTTGAAGCGGATGCGTTGCGTGATGCGTTCACGGGTGGCTGTCTGTTGCGTCTGGCGTTGGTCGAGCGTAAATCGGCTGCCGCTAAGCCGCGCGCGCCGGGCGCCGCCTTCGAACAGGGGTAAGGCGACGTTGATGCCCACGCGCCAGTCGGTATCGCCTTCGGCGGACAGCCCGGCGCGGCGGTTTTCGTCGAGCATGTTCACGACCTCGCCTTGCAAGGTGATAGTCGGTGACCAATAGGCGCGCTGGCTGGCCTTGAGTTCGCGTTCGGTGGCGGCGATCAAGGACTCCAGGCCGGCGAGTTCGGGGGCGGCCGTCAGGCCCTCGGCCTGCATGAATTCGCCCATGAGTTCGAAGGCGCGTTGATTGGTGATATAGTCAAACAGTTCCTTGCGGCTGACGATCAAGGTCGGGTCTTCCAGCGTGGCGGGTGTGGTGATAAAGGGCTCCTGCAGGGGGCGGTGCAGCAGTCGGTTGAGGGCGTCGCGGTTCTGTTGCAGTTGCGCCTGGGCATTGAGCAGTTCCTTGCGCGAGGTGGCCAGCTCACTTTCCCAGCGATAGACCTCCGAGGGATTGGCAACCCCGATGCGCTGCCGGTCCTGCGCGAGTTCGAGATTGGAGCGGGTGAGCTGCATGTTTTCACGGCGGATGTGTACGAAGGTCTGCGCCTTGAGCAGATTGAGATAGGTCAGCGCGGCCTCCTGAACGATGTCCAGTTCCAGTTGGCGATAGAGCGCCGCGCGGTTGTCTTGCAGGTAACGCTGGATCTCGACATTGGCGCGCACTTGATCGGAATAAAGCAATTGGCTCAGCGTGAGGGCCGCGGTGGTGGAGCGCTCGGCAGCCGCACCGCTGGTGACGGCCGTGCCGTCATCATTCAGCTGGGTGTAATTGAGCTCGGCGCGCAGTTGCGGGCGCAGCCCGGCGCGTGCCTCAGCCACGGTGGTTTCGCCGGCCTTGAGTCCCAAGGCGGCCGCGCGCAGATCGAGATTGGCGGCTACCGCCTCCAACGCTGCCGCCGCGAGTGAGAGCTCGCGTCCCTGCGGCTCGGGCAACTCGTTCAACAGCACCGCTTGTTTGAGGATGTCGAAGCGTGGATAAACGCCGATGGCTCGTGCGGTGGCCAGGTTGATGGTCAGGCGGCGTTTGCTGGTGAAGACGACCGGCTGATTGCCGGCGTCCTCACCGTGCAACACGGCATGTATGTTCAATGCGGTGCGCCGCGCCAGGCGCTGCCAGTCGGAGGCCTCCACTTCCGACATCAAGAGACCTTGCTCCACCAGCTGCGAGCCGATCAGGCTGTAACTGGGCGTGCGTTTTTTGATCAAGGCGCTGATGAGTTGCTGCATCGCGTTGGCGCTCAGCCGCGGCATGCTGGTGACCACCACGGCTTGAGTATCCTCCGGGAGTTTGGCCGCCAGATCCTCGTCGGGTTGTGTTTGCAGCACAAAGCGCAACTCGATGCCACCGGCGGCTGCCACCTCACGCGCGCGCTGGATCTGGCCAGGTAGGGCGTCGAAGGCGGTCTGGTCGACCAGGACCGCCACATTTTTGAAGGTCACTACGCTGCGAAAGATCTTGAGATCACGGACAAAGTCGGCCTCGCTGGTGAGGTAGTTGAGATTCCTTACGCCGCTGGTGTCGCCCTTGCGCGGCAGGCCGAGCAGCGCGGCGTCCATGACAAACGGCGCGAAGGTCGGTTTGCGCAGGCGCGGGCTCAAGGCCGCCACCGAGCTGGCGGTGTATCCCAGGGTCAGCACCATATCCACCGTGGGATCGTTCTGCAGCTGCTCGAATGCGGTGGCGATTTGCTTGGCCGACCATCCGCCATCGAGCTGCTTGGCCTCCGGAAAACGAATCTCGAAATCCCCCTTGGTCAGGAGCAGGAGTTCCTCCTTGAACAGCGCCGGCGACCAACCAGCGGGTTCCATCGGACCGTCGATGACGGTACCGATGGTGATTACTTTGGCGGCATGGGCATTGGCGCACAGCAGCAGCAAAAAAACGCGTGCGAAAATGATAATGGTTCGTTTCATATCTTTAACCGACATGTGAGATCCCCCTTATGGCCGGTAGATTGGCGCTGAGCGCCGCGAGGCCCAACGACCGGCGGCGTGATGTTGGACTTCGTGCCTCAGCCCAACCTACATTTTCTGCTCGGCTCATCGGGTCACCCATCCATCTCGTTATACCTGCGTCAAGGTCACGGTCTTGCGAAAACGCGCCAGGGCGGCGATAAAAAATACCGCGCCGATGACCGCGGCGGCGAGGAATTGCGGCCACACCACGTCCAGCCCGGCATCACGAAACAGGATCGCCTGGGCCATGCTGACGAAATGCGTGGAGGGGACGAACTGCATGACGATTTGCAGTCCCTTGGGCATACTCTCCAGCGGCGTGTTGCCGCCGGATAGCAGCATCATCAGCACATAGACCAGCATGGTCAGCAAGCCGAACTGCGGCATCGAGCGGGCGAGCGTGGCCATGAAGATGCCGAGCGAGGTCACCGAGAACAGATAGACCAGCGCGCCGGCCAGATACAACGGGATCGATCCGATGATGGGCACGGCGAGCGCCCCCTTGACGATGAGGTAGAGCGAGAGGCTCACCGCAATCATCACCACCAGTCCACTCGCCCAGATCTTGGCGAGCATGATCTCGATGGGTTGCAGCGGCATCACCAGCAGATGTTCGATGGTGCCGTGCTCACGTTCGCGGATCAGGGCCGCGCCGGTGAGCAGGATCGCCAGCAGCGTGATGTTGTTGGTGAGCTCCATCGCGCTGGCGAACCACGCGGCCTCCAGATTGGGGTTGAAGCGCGCGCGGGTGATGATCGCCACGGGCTGCGCCGTCTCAGGCGCGCCGCCTGCAAACGCCGCTAATTCCTGTGCGATGATGCGCTGGAGGTAACCCGAGCCATTGCCGGCGATGCTCATGGCGGTGGCATCCACATTGAGCTGGATCACCGTGGGGCGCCCGGCGAGGAGGTCGGCCTGAAAGCCCGGCGGGATATCGATGACGAAGGTGAAGCGTCCGGCCTCCATCGTCGCATCGATCTCGTTGATCGCCAGTGGCACGGGGGGCTGGAAATACGGCGGCAGCAAGGCATCACCAATGCGCCGCGAGAGTGTCGAGCGGTCTTCATCCACGATGGCGACGGCGGCGTTGGTCACCCCGGCGGCGGCATTCTGCGCGACCTCGAACACGGAGAACGAAAACATATAGGCGATCAGCAGCAGCATCACCGGGTCGTAGCGCAGACTGTAGAGTTCCTTGATGCCCAGACGATAGATGTTGCTCAGCGCGCGCATGGTCAGCGCTCCTGCGTCTTCAACAGGCTCAGGCCGAGCACGAGATAGATGAAGATCAATGCCGCCAGCACCAGGAAGTTGCTGGAGAGCTCGGCGAAGCCGAGCGACTTGGTGAAGGTGCCCAGGCTGATCTGCTGAAAATAACTGCTGGGAAAGGACAGGCCGAAGGCCCGGGCGCCCTCGGTGAGCGAGGCGACCGGCACGAATAGGCCGGAGAAATTGACCGCCGGGACGACGGTGATGATGGCGGTGCCGAAGATCGCGGCGATCTGCGTCTTCATGAAGGCCGACATCAGCAAGCCCACGCCGGTGGTGGCGATGACATAGAGCACGGCGCCGGCCAACAGGGCGGGGAAGCTCCCCTTGATCGGCACCTGAAACAGGAACACGGCCAAGGCAACGAAGATGGCGAAGTTCAGCAGCGCGATCAGTACATATGGAAACTGTTTGCCGAGCAGGAATTCCAGGCCGCTCACCGGCGTGGCGTAGAGATTGGTGATCGAGCCCATCTCCTTTTCGCGCACCACACCGGCGGCGGTCATCATCGCAGGGATCCAGATCAGCAGCATCATGATGGTGCCGGGGATGATGGCGTACACGCTTTTGAAGTCCTGGTTGTAACGAAAGCGGGATTCGATGCTGAGCGGCGCGGCTCGGGGTGACGGATGCGCGGCGTTCCGGCCGAGTTGTTCCAGATAAAACTGGTGCACGCCGAGGATGTAACCGCGCGCGGTCTCGGCGCGCATCGGATTGGTGCCGTCGAGCCAGATGCCGACCTGTGGCGTGCGCCCGCGTTTCAAATCCTTGTCGAAGTTGGGCGGGATTTCGATGGTGAAGGTCAACCGCCCTTGCTGCAGGCGCTCGTCCAGCTCGGCGTAATCGCGCAGCGGCGGGCGCTGTTCGAAATACGGTGAACCGGCAAAGTTCTCCAGGTAGGCGCGGCTGGCGGGGCTTTGGTCGCGGTCGAGCACGGCATAGGAGAGGTCCTCGACATCGAAGGTGATGCCGTAGCCGAAGGCGATCATCAGGATGATCGGCCCGAGCAGCGCAAACGCCAGCCGAATCGGATCGCGGCGGATCTCCATGCCTTCGCGCCGCGCATAGGCCCAGGCCCGGCGCGGATCGAAGGCCGTGACGCGTGGATTGCCGGAGGGTGCGGGAGCTGTGCTCCCAGGCGCGGTGACGACGTCCGGCGCGGCGTGTGTCGATTCACGCTCGGCCTCTTCCAGGTAGGCGATGAAGGCCTCCTCCAGATTGGCGCTGCCGCGCGCGCGCACCAAGGCGGCCGGGGTGTCCTGGGCCAGCACCTTGCCGGCATGCATCAGCGAGATGCGGTCGCAACGCTCGGCCTCGTTCATGAAATGCGTGGAGATGAAGATGGTCACGCCGTCATCGCGCGAGAGCTGGGCCAGCAGCTCCCAGAATTGATCGCGCGCCACCGGGTCCACGCCCGAGGTGGGCTCATCCAGGATCAGCATCTCGGGACCGTGGATCACCGCCACCGCCAGGGAGAGGCGCTGGCGCACGCCCAGCGGCAGTTTTTCCGCCGGCTCGTCGGCCACGTCCACCAGGCCGAAGCGTTGCATCATCTCGTCGAGCCGCGCCGGAATCTGCGCCTTGGGCAGGTGAAAGATGTGCGCGTGCAGACTCAGGTTTTGGCGCACCGTCAGTTCGGTATAGAGCGAAAACGACTGCGACATATAGCCGACCCGCTTGCGCAGATCGGTGTCCTTGGCATCCGCCGGACGACCGAACAACCAGGCCTCGCCCTCCGAGCTCGGCAGCAAGCCGGTGAGCATCTTCATGGTGGTGGTCTTGCCGCAGCCGTTGGAGCCGAGGAAGCCGAAGATCTCGCCGCGCTCGATGCGAAAGCTCACGCGATCGACCGCGACGAACGGGCCGAAGCGCCGTGTGAGCTCGCGGGCCTCGATGGCCGATTCGCCGGCATGATGGGCCGGGCGCGGCGGGATGCTGAGTTTGCGATAGCCACGGCGCTTTTCTTCGGGGAGCAGGGCGATGAAGGTTTCTTCCGGGGTTTGCTTGCCGGTCTGGTCGCGCAGCGTGGCGGGTGTGCCGGTCGCCAGGATCCTGCCCGCGTCCATCGCCACCAGCCAGTCGAAGCGATTGGCCTCGTCCATATAGGCGGTGGCGACGATCACCGACATGCCAGGACGCCGCGCGCGCATCCGCTCGATCAACTCCCAGAACTGGCGCCGCGAGAGCGGATCAACACCGGTGGTCGGCTCATCCAAAATCAGCAGGTCCGGATCATGAATCAGCGCGCAGCACAGGCCGAGCTTCTGTTTCATGCCACCGGAAAGCTTTCCGGCCGGACGATCGGCAAACGGCGCCAGTCCCGTGCCGGCGAGCAGTTCCTCGATGCGCGCGCTGCGTTCATGCGCTGACTGGCCGAACAGGCGCCCGAAAAAATCCACGTTCTCGAAGACCGACAGCGTCATATAGAGATTGTGTCCCAGCCCCTGCGGCATGTAGGCGATGCGTGAACAGATCGCCGTGCGCTGCGGCTTGTCGCGCATGTCGTGGTTGAGAACTTCCACCGTCCCGTCCTGGATCTTGCGCACGCCCGCGATCAGAGAAAGCAGGCTCGATTTGCCTACGCCATCCGGGCCGATCAGGCCCACCATGCAGGCCGCGGGGATGTCGAGATCCACGCCGTCGACGGCGCGGATATCCCCATAGCGATGGTTGAGGCCTTTGATATGTGCGACGGTGGTCATCTCGGATGAACTCGCGTCGGGTGGTCGGGGCCGGGCCGTGTCATGACTATGGCGCACGCGGATGCGGGGCGGGCCACGGCGCATCCGCGGTGAGGCGCACATAGGCCACCCCCGGCACGCCAGTCTTCGATAGCTCGGCATGGGCCTTCAGAAAATCGGTATCGAGTTGGATCTTGATGCGAAACATCAGCTTTTCGCGCTCGGTGCGCGTCTCCACCTCTTTGGGCGTGAACTGGGCCTGGGGTGCGACGAAGGAGACCTTGGCCGGAATCATCAGTTCCGGCAGGCCATCGAGCACGATGCGGGCATCGGCGCCCACCGCAAGCTGCGCCGCCTGGTGGGTGGGCAGGAAGATCGACATATAGACATCGGTGGGGTCGAACACCGTGAGCACCTTGCCACCGCCGGGCAGCACCTCGCCCGGTTCCGCGAGCCGGTACAACACGCGCCCGCCGATCGGAGCCTTGAGGATGCTGTCTTCGATCTGCGCCTTGAGCAGCTCGGTATTGGCGATGGCCGCCTCGATCGCGGCCTCGGCGTTGGCGAGCTGCGCTTGCGCGGCGGCCAGGGTGGCCTTGGCGGTCTCCACCGCGGTTTCATCACGCTGTAATTGTTCGAGCGAGATGCTCTTGTTCTCGTACAACCCCTCGGCGCGCTCCAGATCCTTTTGCGCCAGCGAGAGTTCGCTCCGGCGCTGGGCGATCACCGCCACCGCGACACTGCGCTCCTGCTGCGCGCGGCGCACCTCGGCCTCGGCGCGGCGCAGCTGGGCATCCAATTCCTTGGTATCGAGGTGCGCCAGCGCCTGGTCGAGCGCGACCGCATCGCCTTCTTTCACCAACACACGCGCCAGGCGCCCGCCGAACTTGGAGGTGATGTCGACCTCGGTCGCCTCGATGCGGCCATTGCCCGAGGCGATGCCGGCCGGCAGTTCCGGTGTTTGCAGCCGGTTCCAGGCATAGCCGCCCACGATGAGCAAAACCGCCACCACCGTTGCTGCGAATTTCCATTGTTGTGCACGGACCTTGGTCATCGAGTCTCCCAGCAACGATTGAAGCCACTGTCCTGGCGCAGGCTGTCAGCAGCGTGATGAAAAAAACAGAATCACCCAAAAGTATAGATGACTGTTCGAGCCGCGTTGACCTGGCAGCGAGCATGGGTTTGAGAAGGGATGGCATTGTGACTATTAACCCCGCGATTAAATATATCTGCTGCGCATCATAAAAGCGTTCCTTCTCCCTCCGGGAGAAGGACAGGATGAGGGGGTAAATTAATGTGTTAATTCCCCTCACCCTAGCCCTCTACCCTAAAGGGTATAAATTCCTGAGGGAGAGGGAACAGTACACCAGATTTATTTTGTCGCCGGGTTGCTAAGTAAGCGCCATTCAATACCGTGGTCTATATTTTAATTTAGAGAAAAATAGCATTTATTTTTTCTATAAGAAGAATAGGGTAGAGCCTCATGATGCGAGACGGGGAACGGCCAATCTCGGGATCCATCCGCCTACCGCGCAGTGCTACCGGGCGCGGCCGCGTAGTTGTCCTCGCGATGATGCTGTTACTCGCCATCGGCGCGCTCGGCTCGTGTGGCGGCGTCCCGGTCGCGGTGCCGCCGGATGCCACACCTGTCACGATCAACCCGCAGCCCGACTGGTCGGACGCAATCCTTTACTTCGTGTTGATCGACCGTTACGCCGACGCTGACGCGGCCAACAATGCGCGCATCGATCGACGCAATCCGGGCGCCTATCACGGCGGCGATCTCGCGGGACTTGCGCGGCAGCTCGATGAGATCGCCGCGCTCGGCGCCACCGCGATCTGGATCAACCCCGTGGTCAAGCAGATCGACTCACCGCTCTGGGCGCAGGGACCGCCGGGCAGCGACTGGGAAGGCGGTTTCGCGCACTGGCCCTTTCACGGTTATTGGGCGGAGGATTTCGAGCGCCTCGAGCCGCATTTTGGCAGTGAAGCGCAGCTCAAGGCGTTGGTCGAGGCAGCGCACGCACGCGGCCTCAAGGTGCTGCTCGATGTCGTGTACAACCATCCCGGCTACGGCGCGCATTACCTCACCGATCCGGCCACGCGCCACTGGCTGCGCGAGCGCGAGACCGATTGCGCCGCCGATGCGATCCTCTGCCAAGTGGGCGGCCTGCCGGATTTCCGCACTGAACTCCCCGAAGTACGCGAGTATTTGT
>CAZKZP010000007.1:16802-29391 GCA_964557295.1 uncultured Chromatiales bacterium
TCGTCATCGCCCGGCGCGTCGGTCTCGATGGTTTCCGGCTCGATACCGTCAAACACGTCGAGCACGATTTCTGGCAGGCGCATCGCGCGCGCAGCCGCGCCGAATTAGGTCCGTCGTTCTTCCTGCTCGGCGAGGTCTGGGGCGGCTCATACGAAGTGCTGGATCCATGGTTTGTCAACGATGAGATAGACGCTGGCTTCGATTTTAGCTTTCGGGGCAGTTGTCAGGGATACGTCGAGGGGAAGGGACGCACGATCGCCTACGCGGCGTATTTAAAGAAACGGCATCAGGTGCGCGCGGGGCATCACCTCGCGCATTACTTATCGTCGCATGACGAACCGATGTTCCTGCACGAGCTCGGCGATGATGTGCAGAAGTTCAAGCTGTGCGTGGCGTTGCAAATGACGAGCCTCGGTATCCCGGTCATCTATTACGGTGAGGAGGTGGGCCGGCGCGGCGGCGCCTGGCCGACCAACCGCGGTGACATGCCGTGGGGCGAACGCGATATCGCGCCCGGCAACGGCGCGGCGCGTGACGAGACGATGCGCGCGTATTACCGCCAGTTGATTACGCTGCGCCGCGCGCACCCGGCGCTCGCGCGCGGCGCCTTCCGCGCGCTTTCAACCGACGGCGATCTGCTGGTGTTCGCGCGCGAGGATGAGGCCGCGGATGATGCGGTGATCGTCGCGATCAATCGCGGTGAGGTGCAGGCCACCGCGGCGGTTCCGCTGCCGCCGCGCTGGCGTGAAGTCGCGGTGCGCGAGGCCTTGAGCGGCGCGCGGGCGGAAATGGAGGACGGTCAGCTGGTGATCAACACGCCGCCGCGCGCGGCGCAGGTGTATGTGGCGGAACGCAGAATGGCGGGGGTGATCGCATGGCCGGTATTCGCTTCAAGAATGTAGCCAAGCGTTTCGGCGAGGTGAGCGTGATCGAGGATTTCAACCTCGAGATCGCCGATCAGGAGTTCATCGTGCTGGTCGGTCCATCCGGCTGCGGCAAGTCGACCATCCTGCGCATGATCGCCGGGCTCGAGGCGCTGACCGGTGGCGAGCTCTACATCGGCGATCGGCTGGTGAATGACGTGGCGCCCAAGGATCGCGACGTGGCGATGGTGTTCCAGAGCTACGCGCTTTATCCACACATGACGGTGCGTGACAACATCTCCTTCGGCCTGCGCATCCGCAAGATGCCGCCGCCGGAGATCGACGCGGCGGTCAAGGAGGCAGCGAGCATCCTGGGCCTGAATGAACTGCTCGCGCGCAAGCCGAAGGAACTCTCCGGCGGACAGCGCCAGCGCGTGGCGCTGGGACGGGCCATCGTGCGCAAGCCCGCCGTGTTTCTGTTCGACGAGCCCTTGTCCAATCTCGATGCCGAGCTGCGCGTGCAGATGCGCGCCGAGCTGAGCAAGCTGCAAAACCGCCTCATGACCACCACGGTCTATGTCACCCACGATCAGGTCGAGGCGATGACGCTCGGTGATCGCATCGTCGTGCTCAAGGCCGGCAAGCTGATGCAGGTCGGGCGGCCGCTCGATCTCTACGATACTCCGCAGAACATGTTCGTGGCGCGCTTCATCGGCTCGCCACCGATGAACATGCTGCGCGTGACGGTGAGCGACGATGGCCGCGCATTGCGGCACGCCGCCTTTGCCGCCCCGGTGCCGGAGTGGTTGCGCGCGGCGGTCGCGCCGTATCGCGGCCAGAGTCTCGCGCTCGGCATCCGCTCGGAGCACATCGGCGAGGCCGGGCGGCAGGAGTGGAGCGCGCACGTCGAGATCGATGGGGTGATCGAGATCTTCGAGCCGCTCGGGCACGAGATCATCGTGCATGTGCGCAGCGGCGAGGAGCGCATCCTCGCCAAGTTCGAGGCCGCCCGGCTGCCGGTAATGGGGCAAGAGATCCGGATCGCGCTCAATATCGACAAGATCCATCTGTTCGATGCGCAGACCGAGCAGCGCTTGGGCGGCGAATACAGCAATTATTAACCCGGCATCAAATTAAATCTGGTGTCATTCCCTCTCCCTCCGGGAGAGGGTTAGGGTGAGGGAAGTTAATGCATTGATTTTATACCCCTCATTCTGTCCTTCTACCCTAAAGGGCATAAATCCCGGAGGGAGAAGGGACGCTTTTAAGATACGTGGCAGATATATTTAATCGCCGGGTTAATAACCGCCAGGTTAATTATGAGATGAGGAGCGCAGGCATGAAACGAAATCCGCAGAAGGTATTGCTTAGCAGTTTGATGATGGTGTTGACGCTACTCGGCGCCTTCGCCGCGCAGGCCGCCGCGACATCGCTCACGGTCTGGCACGCCTACCGCGGCAAGGAAAAGGAGGCGTTCGAGAAGGTCATCGCCAATTACAACAAACAGGCCGCGACCAAGGGCGTGGAGGTCACCACGCTGGCGGTGCCCTACGATGCCTACGCCGACAAGATCACTGCGGCGGTGCCGCGCGGCAAGGGGCCGGATGTGTTCATCTTCGCGCAGGATCGGCTCGGCGGCTGGATCGAAGGCGGCGCGACGGTCGAGCCGATCGATTTCTTCCTCGACGAACAGACGCGCAATCAATTCCTGCCCAATATGCTCTCGGCCATGACCTATCGTGGCACCGTGTATGGCCTGCCGCTCAACTACAAGAGCATCACGCTCATCTACAACAAGAAGCTGGTGGCCGCGCCGCCGAAGACCTCCGCTGAGCTCGTCAAGCTCGCCAAGCGCCTCACCGATGCCTCGTCCGGGAAGTTCGGGCTGGCCTATGCGTATAACGATTACTACTACCATGCCGCGTTGCAGAACGCCTTTGGCGGACGCGCGTTCGATCCCGGGCCGAAGCCGGTGTTGAACGCGCGTGAAAACGTCGCCGCGATGAAGCTGCTGTTGCGCTGGATGAACAAGGACGCCATCCTGCCGGCCGAACCGTCGACGGCGCTGATCACCTCACTGTTCAATCAGGGCAAGACGGCGATGGTGTTCTCGGGGCCGTGGTTCCTGGGCGAGATCGCGCCCGGCATCGATTTCGGACTCGCGGTGTTGCCGACGATCGACGAGGCCGGCGGCCAGCCGATGCGCCCGTGGCTCACGATCGAGGGCGTGTATGTGTCGGCCAGCTCCAAGCACAAAGAGGCCGCCTACGATATCGCCAAGTATCTGGTGTCGGAGGAGGCCGGCGTGATGCTTACGGTCGAGGGCCGGCAGCTGCACACCCACAAGGCGGTGTATACCCGCAAGGAAGTGGCCGAGGATGCGGTGCTCGCCGCCTTCCGTCGCCAGCTCGATAACGCGATCCCGATGCCTAACTTCGCCGAGATGACCGTGATGTGGTCGCCGGCCACGACCGCGATGAACACCATCGTGCGCGGCGCGGCGACGCCCGAGGTTGCGCTCGAAAAGGCGCAGCAGAGCGTCGAGAAGGATGTCGCGGCGCTGAGGAAGGGCAGATGAAACTGCGCGCACCGCTCAGACAGCCTGTCGCCGTGGGCCTGGCGCTCGCGCTGGCGGTCGGCGTGTTGCTGAGCGAATGGTTTCTGGTCCAGGCCCAGGACGAGGCGCTGGCAGAGCGCCAGGAGCGCGAGGTGGTGATGCAGGCGATGGCGCTTGCCGACCTGGTGGCGGCGCTGGAGTCAGCCGCCGCCGATGACAGTGCCGCGCGCCTCGCGGCACTGGCGCGCAGCTGGACGGCGCAGTTCACCGCGATCAGCGCGCTCCGCGTGGTGCGCAGCGCCGATGCCCGGTTCCTCGCCTCGACCGACGCGCGCGATGCGCCGCCGTTTCCGCGGCGGCTGGCGCGCGAGGAGAAACCGCTCTATGACCTCGGTCAGGAATTGCGCGCCAACGTCGAGACCAATCTCGCGGAAGGGGTGTCACGCAAGAAACAGCTCGATGTGGTGCGGCTCGATCAAACCCGCTTGAAGGTGGCGGTGCCCTATACCGTGGGTGGCAACGTGGTCGGCTTCGTGCAGATCGAACAGCGCGTGGCGGCGCCTGCGCCACCAGCATGGATGGGCCGCGCGGCGCTCGCCATCATCGTGCCGCTGGCGCTGTTGCTGATCGCCGTCGGCTTGCTGCCGCGGCGCGGCGCGGCTGCGGGCAAACCGTGGCTGCACTACGCCATCGCGTTGCTGCTGCTCGGTGTTGCCTGCCTTGGCCAGGCGCGCAGCGGCCTCGGTGAGCTCGGCGCGCGCGAGCAAGAGTTTGCGGCGGAACTGGCGCAGCACTACGCGGCGATCGTGCGCGCGTTCCACTCCGCCGCGAGCGCGCAGGCGATCGCCGTTGCGCCGGTGACGGGCAACCGCTGGGATGTCGATGCGTATCAACGGCCGCGCGCGCTCATCACCGGCGACGGCAACCTCGACCGCGCCGCGCTCGCGGCGGCAATCGATGCGCGCCAGACACGTTTGGCGCGCGCCTGCTGGGGCAATGCCGGGCTCGGCGCTGTGCTGCTTAGCTTCGTCGCGCTCGGCTACGCGCGCCGCTTGCGGCTCACTCTGATCGAGCACAAGAGCGCCTACGCCTATGTCGCGCCGGCGATCCTCGGCATGCTGGTGCTGGTGTTCTATCCGTTCGCCTACGGCGTGGCGCTGTCGTTTACCGACACCACGCTGTTCAACGAGAATCTCCCGCTGCGCGAGCTGTGGGTCGGCGTGAAGAACTACCTCGTGATCCTCGGCGATTTCGAGGTGCTGCGCAGCACCGAGGGCGGCTGGGTGGTGAACTACCAGAACTTCTATTGGACGCTGTTCATCACCATCGCCTGGACGGTGTGCAACGTCACCATCGGCGTGGGCGTCGGCCTGCTGCTGGCGCTGGCGCTCAACACCAAGGGGCTGCGCTTCACCAATGTCTACCGCGTGCTGCTGATCCTGCCGTGGGCCATTCCGAACTACATCACCGCGCTTACTTGGCGCGGCATGTTCCACAAGCAATACGGCGTCATCAATCAGGTGATCCAGATGTTTGGCGGCGAGCCGATCTCTTGGTTCGACAACGTGTTCACTTCATTCTTGACCGGCATCGTCACCAACGGCTGGCTGAGTTTCCCGTTCATGATGGTGGTGATCCTGGGCGGCGTGCAGTCGATCCCGCAAGACGCCTACGAGGCCGCGCGCGTCGAAGGCGCCAGCCGCTGGCAGCAGTTCCGCCACATCACGCTGCCGTATCTGCGCCCGACCCTGATCCCGGCGATCATCATCTCGGTGGTGTGGACCTTCAATATGTTCAACATCATCTATCTGGTCTCGGGCGGCGAGCCGGCTGGCTCCAACGAGATCCTCATCACCCAGGCCTACAAGATCGCCTTCGAGAAATACCAATACGGCTACGCCGCCGCGTATTCGGTGGTGATCTTCATGATCCTGCTGGTCTACGGCGTGTTCCAGAATCGCGTCACGCGCGCCACGGAGACGATCACATGACGCGCGCGACCGCCGGGCAACCACGTCATGTCATGCTCCACTTGGTGCTGATCACCTTCACGCTGCTCGCGATCTATCCGATCCTGTGGGTGCTCACGCTGGCGTTCTCCGGCGGCCAGAGCCTGGTGATCGCCGATCTGCCCGCCGAGCCGGACGCGCTCGATCGCTTGCGCACTGTGGTGCCGTGGCCGGAGACGGTGTCGCTCAAGAACTTCGCCGATGTGCTGATCGACGAGCCGTTCGGCCGCTGGCTGCTCAACAGCGCGATCGTCGCCGGCGTCACCACGCTGCTGGGCGTGTTCCTCGCCTGCACCGCGGCCTATGCGTTCTCGCGCTTCCGGTTTCCCGGCCGGCGCAGCGGCATGATGATGTTCCTGGTCTCGCAGATGTTCCCCGGCACGCTCATGATGGTGCCGCTGTTCATCGTCATCGTGAAGTGGCTGCATCTCGGCAATACCTATCTCGGGCTGGTGCTGGTGTATGCGGTGACCGCGATCCCGTTCTGCGTGTGGATGCTCAAGGGCTACTTCGACACCATCCCGATCGAGATCGAGGAATCCGCGATCATGGACGGCGCCTCGCCGGCGACGATCTTCTTCCGCATCATCCTGCCGCTCGCCAAACCGGCGGTCGCGGTCACCGCGCTGTTTTCGTTCATGACTGGATGGAACGAATTCATCCTCGCCTCGATCTTCATGGAGGAGGAGACGGCCTACACCGCGCCGGTCGGGCTGCGTTTCTTCGTCGGCGGTTTCACCGCGCAGTGGGGTTACTTCGCCGCCGGTTCCATCATCGTTTCTGTGCCAGTGGTAGCGCTGTTCTATTATTTACAGAAGTACCTGATCGCCGGGCTCACCGCCGGAGGGGTGAAAGGCTGAGAGCAAAGCGATTCCTTCAAGCATCAACAACCAGAGAGAGCCAGGAGGTGGATCATGTGTAGCAAACGAAAGATGTTATGGGCGGCGGCTGTGGCCGCGCTGGCGGCCGGGCCGGTGGCCGCGCAGACGGTCACGTTCTCGGACCCGACCGGTGATGACAAGGGACCGGGCAACTATACCTACCCGACGGATGGCGTGTACAAGCGCGGTTCGTTCGATCTGACGAAACTGACCGTGACCAAGAGCGGCGCCAACGTCGACTTCGCCGCCGAGGTGAACAGCGCGCTCGAAGATCCCTGGGGCATGGGGACCGGTTTCGCCGTGCAGATGGTGTTCATCTTCATCAAGACCGGCGCGGGGGGGCACAGCGCGACACCGCCCGGCGTGAACGCGCAGTTTGCGCCGGATAACGAGTGGAACAAGCTGGTGGTGCTCTCGCCGCAGCGCAAGGCGCGGGTGGTCGGCGAGGCCAACGCCAAGACCGGCGCCATGGCCAAGGACATCGTGGTGCCGAACATCACCCGTGGCAGCGGGCGCACCATCAAGGGCTCGGTGCCCGCGGCCGAGTTGGGCGGGGAGGGCAACGTCGAGGCCTGGGGCTATCAGGTCGTCATGCAATCGAATGAAGGATTCCCGGCAGGGAATGATTTTCTCACCCGCAAGGTCAACGAGTACGAAGGCCAGCATCGCTGGGGCGGCGGCAACGACGGCGACTGCGATCCCCACATCATGGATGTGCTCGAAGGGCCCGACGCCAAGCAGGCGGACATGCTGGCCTACGAGTGCGCGCCTGACGGCAAGTCCGTGAAGAGCGCCACGCTCAAAATGATTAAAAAATGATCTGTGATGCGACCAGGAGGATTTGAATATGAAGAACAATCAATCTGACAGCTGCATAAGCAACCGCCGTACCGCGAGCAAATCCCTGCGCTGTAGGGTGGCGCTGAGCGCAGCGAAGACCAACGATCGGCGGCCTGGTGTTGGGCTTCGTACCTCAGCCCAACCTACATTTCTGGGCTTGATCATCGGGATCGCGCTGGCGGGTCCGGCGGTTGCCGTCGAGCTCGACTTCAGCGGCTCGAACATCTACATGAAATTTCTCGATGGCCACCATCGGCTGGTGTCGGGCGGTTCGATCGACACGGCGAGCGGCTCGGATCAAGGCCAGTTCTCGGAACTCGAACTGCGCATTACGGCGAAGGTGTCGCGCCAGGTCGAGGCGGGTGCGCGCGTGTTGAGCCGCTCCAGCGGTTCCTACTGGTCCGAGTTCGGCGGCTTTGCGGATGAGGATACGCCGATCAAGGCCAAGAACATGAAGCTGCGCGGCGCGTACATCAATCTCACGCCCGGTTACGCGTGGCTGGACCAGGCCCTGCTCGGTTCGAGCGACTGGGGTATGTTCGATCCGTTCACCGTCGGCAAGATGCGTTACATCGACCGCGATAACATCAACGGCGTGTACTTCAAGGGTCCGTTACCGCTGGAGGGCAGCAGCTATGATGTCGCCTGGATCTCGCTGGCCCAGTACCTCGGCCCCAACTTCAGCACGGGCAGCTTGCAAAAGAACGACGGCACCTATGTCGGCCAGGTCAAGCTGCCTCTGCCCGGCGTCCAGCTGGCGGCGAGCCTGCAGCAGACCATGGACCGCGAACGCGATCCCGCCGACACCAACCTGTATGACGGGCAGGATACCTATCTTCGCTTCAAGAACCAGGTGCGGTCGCTGCGCGCCGAAGCCAGTCCGCTCACCGGGCTCGATCTGCGCGCGGCGTATTACTATTCCAAGTACGATGCCAACGTCACCGGCGGGGTGGCGACGTTCAGCAATCTGCTGGGCGATGATTACAACGACGATGCCTGGTTGTTGACGGCCGATTGGTCGCAGACGCCGCTGCCCGGCTTTGGTGCGGCGCTGCAATTGTTCAATATCGGCGCGGGGTATGTGAGCGCCGTGGGCGCGCGGCGCGAGAGCGACGTGCTGCTCACCGAGGGCAGCGAATCCGCCTGGTTCGGCTGGGGCGATCCGAAGTATTTGGGCGGCATCGCCAACGACATGCAGCAGGTGCCGGTGACGATCCGTGACAACGACTTCACCGACTTCGATGAATCCGGCGCCGAATCGGCGATCGGTTGGAAGGGCGGTACGGTGCTGTTCAAATACGACGTGGCGAACACGCCGATGTCATTCGAATGGACGCGGCTCGACTACAACCAGAACTGGCAGGACTGGGGTGGCAAGCAGAATGTCTTCGATGTCATCAATTTTGGTGGCCCCACCGGGCCAGGCTTCAAGGAAGACACCGATCGCAAGACCAACATCTTCGCCTTCAAGGTCAGCCACGTGTTCCCGGTTCTCGGCGGCCTGGATACGAGCTTCAAGTGGAAGCGCGTGGCCGATGAAGACAATGCCGATGCCACCACCACGGCCGATGATCGCGAAACCAAGGACAATGGCTTTGCCATTTCCGTCGGCAACCAGCTGTTCAGCGATCTCTACGGCAGCCTGTCCTACGGACGGTACAGCCGCGACATCGACGTGGGCGCATCGAGCTTCGATAATGACAAGGGCATCATCAGCCTGCGCTTCGCGTATAATCTCGCCGGCTTCGAGTTGGGCACACTCGTGCAGTGGATCGATGGCCGGGGTGATCCACTGCAGACTGGAACTCGGATCGATGTGGATCAATATCGGATGAAGACCTTCGCCAAGGTGATCTTCTGATCGCGTCCGGTGATCAGGTTTGACACAGCAACAATCCCCCCTCCCGCAGGCGAGAGAGCAACAATCCCCCCTCTCCCGCAGGCGGGAGAGGGGTAGGGGTGAGGGGATTAAAAGTGCAAGATGCTCTTCCGAGTTCATAAGGATCGACCTCATGTTTCGCTTACTCTTGCTTGTCCTCCTCTTTCCCGCGCTGACCGTAGGGGCCGCCGAGCGCCAAATCGCCATCCTCGACGACCCGGCCGGGGACGATCACGGTAACGGCACATTGAGTTACCCGCAGCGTCAGGATTTCCAGCCCGGTGATCTCGATCTGCTGGCGCTGCGCATCGTCCGTACCGATGCTGCTTATCGTTTCGAAGCTACTTTCAAAAATCCGATCCGCAATCCGGACTCCGTGGCCGGCGATGTCGGGCCGGAGTCGCTTGCGCATTTCGCGCGGCGCGGTTTCTACGCCTTCAATCTCGATATCTATCTCGATCAGGACCGCGTCCAGGGTTCCGGCAATACCTACACGCTGCCGGGACGCCATATGCACATCGATGCATCACACGCGTGGGAAAAAGCTATCATCCTCACCCCGCGCCCCGAGCTGATGCGCAAGCAACTCATTACTGCGGTCGCGGAAAGCGAAGGCGCGCGCGATGTTGACGCGGTCGCGCAGCGGCTCGATCGTTCGATCTTTTTCCCCACCGAGATTCGCGTGCGCAATCGCACCGTGTCGTTCGTCGTGCCCGAGGCCTTCCTCGCCGGCGGGCGGCCCGATACGGATTGGTCGATCACGGCATTCGTCACCGGCGCCAAGACGGTCATCGAGGCGGATCTCGACCTGCTCTCTGCCCCCGGCACCGTGCTCGCACGCCTGCCGCTCGGTGTGTTGCAGCCCAAGGCCGGCCGCCCGCGCGATACCTTCGGCTACTCCGGTGCCGCCGCGCCCGGCCCGGTGATCGATCTGCTCGTCCCGGCACCGCTCAAGCAGCAGGAGCTGCTGTCCGGCACGGCAGCGCTCGTGGGCGTGATGTGGGCAGCGAGTGGCGCCGTTGCCACGGCGGAGGGCGCCAGTCCGGTCACGAGCATCACAAACACCGCATCGCCCACACCCGTCGCGCCGAGCGCCACCGGCGCCCCCCGCGGCCGCATCGCCGAACGCCTGCGGCAATTGAACGAGCTGCGCGCGCAAGGGCTGGTCAACGAACCGGAATATGAAGAGTTGCGGCGCAAGATCCTGGCGGATCTATGAGCGCGCCCGGTATATACGGGCACATCGGCAACACGTTATAGAGAACAAAGTCGAAGCTGCATACAGACGAGGCGATTTATTTACCAAGCGTCGTAAAATCATGCAGGAGTGGGCGGACTACCTCGACAAGCTCAATGCAGGGGCCAGTGATCCCACTCCCGTAACGCGTCTGACTGAACAGGGACTGCTCAAGCATTTTTATCTTAGCCGCTTACTCATCTCCACTTTCAATCATCTCAGGCACATATACCCTGCGCAGGGGTAGCAGTCCTTTGTAGCGAGAGTCGAAACGGTCGTAGTGTTGGAAGATGAGCTGCACCAGTTCATCGCCGTCGATCAGGCGCAGGTTGGTTTTGGATCGGGCGAAGTTTTTCGCCTGGGTAGTGAAGACGCCGAGGGTTACCAGTAGGCCGAACTCGCTTGCGCCGACTTTGCCGTAGAGGGCGGAGACGGCGGGGTCGCCGATGCTGCCTTCGCTGCTTTTGACTTGGACTTTGATGATGGGCGGTTCGACGCCGAGCTCGTCTTTGTGGGCGACGATGTCGATCCCGCCGTCGGGGCCTTCGGGCGAGACGCGGGTGTGGTAGCCCATGATGTTGAGCAGGTGGGCAAGAAAGTCAGCGAAGGGGTGGCCTTTGAGCTCTTGCGCCAGGCGCTTGAGGACGAAGTCGCGGGTAGTCTCTTCGATGTCTTCCGCCACGGCGGCGACGGACTCATCCTGCGCGACTGAGACGGCAGGGGCGGCTTGGCCTTCCAGCGCGGCGCGGAATTCATCGGCGTAGTTTTTGACCAGGAAGAGGCTCATGGCAGAGCCGATCTCGTAGAGCGCACCTTGGCTGAACCGGGTGCGCGGGACGGCGCGCAGCCACTTCACTGCCCGGACGTTGGGATAGCCCGGTTCGGTGTTGGGGTCGTAGCGGTAATCGCCTTCCACACGCCCCAGGTGTATCTGGCGGTCGCGCTTGGAGGGATAGGCCACCAGGTCACCCGGCTTCATCTCGTGAACGAAGCGGAACAGCTGCCCGGCGTTGTTGGGGATGGCCCCGGGTTTCTTGTCCGGGTACGCCGCTGCCACGCCGGCCTTGAAGGCATCGCGGTCGGCCTTGAGGGCGGAGAGGTCACCCATTTTCACCCAACCCACGGCGATGCAGTTTTTCTTGAGAAAGAGCGTATCGGCATCGCCGCTCTTGCCGGCATGTATGCCCCATATGGTGGTGTCGTTGGGTTTGCTCATACCTCATCCTCACTCTTTGCATCATCGCCGTTCGACTCATGCCCACTACCCAATTCGCGTTCGATCTGCTCGATACTCGGCAGGCTGGTTTGCAGTTCCTTGGGCAAGGCCTCCACCAGCTGGTATTCCGCCACGCCGATAGGCTTGCTCGAGTCACGCAGTGCGTATTCGGCCACCACGCGATTTTGCGTCTTGCAGAGCAGCAGGCCGATGGTCGGGTTATCCTGCTCCGATTTCATCTGGGCATCCACGGCAGTGAGATAAAAGCTCAGTTGTCCCGCGTGCTCGGGTTTGAACGCCCCTGCCTTCAGTTCCACCACCACGTAACAGCGCAGCTTGAGATGGTAGAACAGCAGATCGATGAAAAAATCGTCACCGCCCACCTCAATGTGTACCTGGCGCCCAACGTAGGCAAAGCCGGCACCGAGTTCGATGAGGAATTGGGTAATGTGCTGGACGATGGCGGATTCGATGGCGCGTTCGTCGGCCTCCTTACCCACGCCGAGAAAGTCCAGGCGATACGGATCTTTCAGCGACTCGCGTGCCAGGTCGGAGTGCGGCGCAGGCAAGCGCTTTTCAAAGTTGGTAACGGCTTTTCCTTCCCGCTCGAGCAGGCGCGTTTCGATATGGATATTGAGCACGTTGCGCGACCAGCCGTGCTGGATGGCGCGCTGGGCATACGCCATACGCACTTGCGGGTCTTTCAGCTTGGTAAGCAGCACCAGATTATGCCCCCATGGCAATTGTCCAACAGCCTGTTGGACAATTGCCTCGTCCGGCCACGCCTCGGCAAACGCGCGCATATACATCAGGTTGGCGCGGGAAAACCCCTTCATATCAGGAAAGGCCGTGCGCAGATCATGAGCCAGCCGCTCGATCACCTTCGCGCCCCAACCCTGCTGCGCCTGCCGCTCCAGAATATCGCGCCCGATCTGCCAGTACAGCAGCACCAGCTCACGGTTCACCGCCAGCGTGGCGCGCTGCTGGGCGGTATGGATGCGGGCCTTCAGCTCCGCCAGCCAGTCGGCGTAGCCGCTGGGGGCGGTGGTGAGGGTCACGGGGGTGTCGTTGTCATTGCTCATGCGACCTCTTTCTGGCGTGGTGCCA
>CAZKZP010000007.1:29491-36395 GCA_964557295.1 uncultured Chromatiales bacterium
GCGCCTCGTGCAGCACGGCTTCAAGCAGGCGACGGCTGTCGGTTTGGGTGGTGGTAAGCTGGGTTTCCAGTTGGTCGCACAGTGCCATCAGTTCATCGACCTTGGCGACGGTTTGGATATTGTCCATCTTTTTCAAGATGTCTATCAATTCGGGGGAGGATCATCCTACTGCGGGCTGATTTCTCATTTATCCTGCGTATGATTAGCATGGCGATTCTGTGCCAACTGAACCATCGGCAGTACCGCCCTTGGTAAATGCATACGGTCACACTGGCTAGATAACAGTTCGCGCCAATAGGGCCAGATGTGATAACTCACATTTTTTAGTGAAAACTCATCAATGCAGGCTTGGGTCAGCATTTCCTTCATGGCGTATTCAGCAATAAATTCCGCTTCAATCAACGCCTTTATAGAACTTGCTTCGTCTTGGGAGCTTTCATCCACCCAACGCGCGCCCAAATCCACAAATACGTGCAGCATTCTTTCCTGTCCGTCCAGTTCAACAACCATTGATTGCTTTACATGGTGTTTCAACTGTATTGCCAGAGACTCCACATCGGCATTGTACTTGGGATCGAAATCCCCCTCACAACGCGCCACCAAGCCCCTTAGATAGACATCATGGATCTGTAAGCTATCAATGGCTTTCTGTAATTCAGCGCTGATCATCCAGCTCTCCTCCAGTCATCTTCAGATTCGGGCTGGGATTTAGAAATCACACGCAATGCTGGGCGCTGTTGTTGTGTTCGTTGCATTTTGCCACGGGTCGTCCATTGGTCAGCATTGTCTAATCTAACCCCTGCTACATTAGCCAAATGCGCAAAGGCGGCAGGAACGGCCTCAGCCAGCCGCAGGAGCTTGTCCATGGCCTCAGACTGCGCCACGTCATCAGTTTCATATTTGGAAAACGCAACGGGACCACCACCGAAAATACGAGCGGCTTCGGCCTGGTTAATTCCCAACCGCTCACGCAAGGCGCGCACTTCGGCGCCTGTAAGCAAACCATCCACCCGCTTTTTGAAAGCGATGATGGCGCGCTTATTCGCGCGAACTTGAGCAGCATTGGCTTGCTCGCTACCGCAGACATCACACTCAGAAAAATACAATGGAGTTTGGCCTGTATGCCCTTTGTATTCGGACATCTCCTGCACAACGCGGTCGTGCAACTGCCCTTCGCCACATACCGGGCAGGTATTGTCGTATGTATTCATGCTCACCACCTATCCTCGGAAAGATGACAAGATGCGGTCAAGATGACCTTGCCTGTCTTTCCAATCGCGAATTTGATGTAATACTCAATATCCATGTGCTTGCGCGCTGACTCCAGCCACTCGCGGCGTTTTAGCGAATACGAATCGCACGCAGCCCAGGCTCCACCGGGTTGATTTACGCACCACTCAGACCCGATGAAACGCCCCTCAGAAAGTGCCAGCCGAATTATGGCCACCACATCATTGAGGTCCAGCTCGTACTTCTTCAAATCACTCGCACACTTGCGCGTCCACGGCACAACTACCGACTCGCCAAGCGCTAGAATTTCCAGCACCGTTTCATGCTCATAAAGAGGGCCGCCGGCGATCTTTCTCGCCGCACCGTCACCCTCCGGCGGAATCGGCCCGGTAAAGCGGCTGACAATCTTAGTATTTACCATAATGGTAAGTCAATCCAGTTATATCTATCGACTCAATTTGCCCACGCTTTAATTCCCCCACGTCAAATAAAGTCTATTTGATTATTATTCAACGCGTTACAAATACTTAATCATTTATCGTGAGATCGTTCAATTTTACTCATGCGACCACTTCCTGGCGTGGTGCCAGCGCCTCGTGCAGCACGGCTTCAAGCAGGCGACGGCTGTCGGTTTGGGTGGTGGTGAGCTGGGTTTCCAGTTGATCGCAGAGCGCCATCAGTTCATCGACCTTGGCGACGATGCGGTGTTGTTAGGCGAGGGGTGGGAGTGGGATGGAAAGCGGATAAATATCCTTGTTATTTATTTGTGGTACGGACGTACCAGAGTTCAACTGCCAAAGATCAAATCCACTGAACCACAGCTGCAAGAATGCGGAGGTCTCATGAATAAACGGCCGCATTGCCATAAGATTGCTGTCACAGACGACCTCAACGTAAGTTAGCAGATGAGGTCGAAGGGGTCGAGATCCTTGCCGACCTCTTCCAGCAGGGGCTTGAGCAGCAGCCCCTCTTCCGCCAGCTCGTCGATGATTGCCTCTTTGCGCTCTACCGTTTTCCAGCGCCGCAGGAATTGGTCAAGGCTGGTGTAGTAGCGCGGATGACTTCGCGGCGGATTTGAGTGGACTCATCCCATCCGGCCTGAATGATCGCCGGGGTGATGCACTTGGCGCAGATATCTGACTCGCTAAGGGATTTTTTATCCATTGTTTTCAGTGGTTCCTACCAGTTTATCTGCCTGCCTTAACTGGAGCCGCATCATTACCAAAATGCTCCATGCGCGAGCATTGTAATGCCGCTTGTCGCGGAATAGATCCGAATCGCACATCCGCCGTGCTATGGCTGGCGGCAATGCACTGTAATGTACTGTAAAATACCATATTATCCAATGGATTAAGGTTGCGCGAAGTTTGATAGGGCAAAAACACGGCATCTGTGCCTGGCGGGCGCGGCTTTTTGGTTCAAGGATGAAGGGGCGCTATGGCGACAAAGTGGGGGGCCAACAGGAGTGGCAGATTTTAGGTCAGCTAAAAAAGGGGGTACTTTGAATCTCCCCCAGTTTAACGAACAGGAATATGAAGAGTTGCGGCGCAAGATCCTGGCGGATCTGTGAGCGAGGCGGGCTAATCCAAAAACGGATCGAAGTTCGGATCAGGAATCCGGTAGCCCTTCAGCCACTGTTTGAGCTGTTGCACATCCTGGAAGCGCTGCAAGTCGTGTTTGATGTGGGTGATCATTTCCTGAGCCATGCGGATGTCATTCTTCAGTGTCAGCATGACGCGTTTCGGGGTCAGCACCTCGAAGGGGCTAATCCCCAATAGGCCACCGATCTCAGTTTCCTGCAGCCTGACCTCTTCGCTCAATTCGTCGAGCTGGGTTTGCAGGATTTTGTTGTAGTGCTTGAGACGATCTTCGGCGATGTTGTTGAGCTTGTCCTGATCGATCTGCTCAACGGCCAGTTGCAGCTCCAGTAGGTGCAGTAGATCCTTATTGCCGTAGGCGACGGTCACCTTTTGCATCAGTTCGGTCTTGCGCGCGCGCTCGGCGGGGTCCGGTTCGCGGTCAGGGTGCAAGGATGCCACCAGTTGCCGATAAACCGCCTGGATGGATTTGCTGACGTTGGCGGCTTCTTCTTGCTCACGCTGCTCTTTTTGCAGCTGTTTGGCGGTTTTTTTCCGTTTGGGTCGGGCGCGTTCGGCCTGCTCCTGCCGCTGGCGGATCTTTTCGGCCAGGCGTTCGGAGGTGCCGCGCGGGTCGCGGGGGTCGAAATTCAAATCGTCATCGTCCAGTTCGATGCCGAACGCCTCTTGCATCATCTCCTTCATGAAATCCGCGGCGAGTGCCTCCGCCTCCTGCGCCTGCGCGTCGAAATCGTCCGCGCTGTATCGGTTGTAGAGTGGCTTCAGATCGTCGCGTTGGTGTTGGTGGATGAGTTCATCGCAGGTTTCGCAGATCAGGTGGGCGAGTTTTTCCTGTTGCGCGCGCGTGAATTTGTGGCGGGTGGCCATTTGATCCAGCAAGAGCACCATCTCGGCCTGACGTTCGCTCAGGGTTTTCCGTAGGGGCTCCAGTTTGGTCAATGCGTCTTGCCGGCAGCGGGCGAGGCATGCGTGCCATTCGCCAAGAATCTTCTTCTGCGCGTCGATATTTTTGATCAGGCCATTGAACTTTTTCTGAGCGGGGGTCAGCTTTTTCTGCGCCGCTTCGGTCGTGATCTGGATGAGCTGGATGCCGGACATGTTTTCCCTCGAAATGATGAGATCAAAGATGGGATTTTGCCTCGATGCAGTTCGTGCGTGTGCGGTAAGGGTGGCGCAGAGCGGGATGGTTCAGGCCTTCGGCCCTACCCCTGCGGGGCCGCAGTGCCCCCGCGTGCTAAATGGCGGCGCTGTTCAGTCGAACCATCCAAAAGATGGCGGAGAGAGGGATTATTCGGGCCTGCGGCCCTCACCCCTGCGGGGCCGCGGTGCTACCGCGTTCTAAATGGCTGCGCCATTTAGTCGAACCAATTGATTGATATCGACGGTTCGCATCCACTGTTCTTCCATCTTTGGTATGCGGCCTGTTTAGGCCCCATACCAAAGATGGCGGAGAGAGAGGGATTCGAACCCTCGATACGTTGCCGTATACACACTTTCCAGGCGTGCTCCTTCGACCGCTCGGACATCTCTCCACTGTGCTGTGTTTCCGCAGCGGGCAAAGGTTAAACCAGAATCCCTTTCAACGCAAACCCTGTGAACAGAATCGCGGGTCGGGCGATTTTGCGTGTGTGGCGCGCGCGAGTCTTGGACGTTAAAGATCATCCCTGTCGCGTCGATACTCATGTATCGGAGGAGCACGGTTGTCTAACCCGCACATTAAAACACTTACAAAATAACGCCTTATGTCATTTCTTCTTGGTTATCTAGTTATCATCGGTACGGTCTTCGGCGGCTATTTGATGGCCCACGGGATCTTGGGTGCGTTGTGGCAGCCGGCGGAGCTGGTCATCATCGGCGGGGGTGCGCTGGGTGCGTTCATCGCCTCCAATCCGCCCAAGGTGCTCAAGGCGGTGCTGAAGAGCTTGCCGCTGTTGTTCAAGGGCTCGAAATATAACAAGGCGCTGTATCTGGATCTGCTGGGCTTGATGTATGACCTCTTCAGCAAGTCGCGCAAGGAAGGGCTGATGTCGCTGGAGGCGGACATCGAGGAGCCGGAAAACAGCGAGATCTTCAATAAGTATCCCAAGATTCTAGCCGATCATCACACCATCGAGTTTATCTGTGACTATATCCGCCTGATGGTGGGCGGGACGATGAATCCCTTTGAATTGGAAAACCTGATGGATGTCGAGCTCGAAACCCACCATCAGGAGGGTCATCTGCCGAGCTCCTCGGTGCAGACGCTGGCCGATAGCCTGCCGGCCTTCGGGATCGTGGCGGCGGTGATGGGGGTGGTCATCACCATGGGCTCCTTGGGTGGTCCGGTGGAGGAGATCGGCGCCCACGTCGCCGCTGCCCTGGTCGGGACCTTCCTCGGGATTCTGCTGGGTTATGGCTTCGTCGGGCCGATCGGCGCACTGCTGGGCAGTATCTCCAGCGAAGAAGGCAAGTTCTACGAGTGCATCAAGGTCTGCATGCTGGCGACCTTGAACGGCTACAACCCGCAGGTGGCGGTGGAGTTCGGGCGCAAGAGTATCTACCCCAGCGTGCGGCCGGGCTTCATGGAGCTGGAAAACCACGTAAAGGGCAGAAAAGAGTAGTCGGCTGAGGCGCCATGCTGGAAAAAAATCAACCGATAGTCGTCAAGAAGATCAAGAAGGGTGGGCATGCCCATCATGGCGGCGCCTGGAAGATCGCGTACGCGGATTTCGTCACCGCGATGATGGCGTTCTTCCTGCTGATGTGGTTGCTGGCGATGACCACGCCCGAGCAGAAACGGGCGATTTCCGAGTACTTCCAGAATCCGACCTCCACCGTGGGCGGCCAGCAGGGCGCGAGCAGCAGCCTGATCTCGGTCGGCAGCACCATTGCATTTGAAACGGCCAGCCTGGGCCAGAATCCGAACCCCACCTATCAGGGGCCGCGCAGCGAATACACCGTGCCCAACGACAATGACGCGAAGAAGCGGGTGGAGGAGCTGGAGCAGAAGAGTCTGGAGAATCTCAAGGAGCAGATCGAGCAGGCCATCGATCAGAATCAGCGCCTCATGCCGTTCAAGGATCAATTGAAACTCGATATGACCAAGGATGGCCTGGTGATCCAGGTGATGGACAAGAACAATCGCCCGATGTTCGCGCTCGGCAGCGCCGAGGTGCAGCCTTACATGATCGGGATCCTGCACGAGCTGGCGAAGTTCATCAATGACGTGCCGAACAACATCAGCCTCGCCGGGCATACCGATGCCTTGAATTACAACTCCAGCGCGGGGTACACCAACTGGGAACTCTCCAGCGACCGGGCCAACGCCTCGCGGCGCGAGTTGATCGCCGGCGGGATGAATCCGGAGAAGATCAGCCGCGTGCAGGGGCTGGCGTCCACCTCCTTGCACGATACGCAGGACCCCAATAACCCGATCAACCGGCGCATCAGTATCACGGTGCTCAAGCAGAGCGCGCTCGATGACATCCGCGCGGAGGGCGCGGTCGCCCCGGCGCTGACGCCGTCGGACGCGCCCGCCGCGCCGGCGGAGACGGCGACCCCGGTGCAGCCGCCTACCGCGACCGCGCAGGCTACCGTCACGCCCGCCCCGGCGGCGCTGGAGCCCGCGCCTGTCCCGACCGGTGACACGGTGCCGAGCCTGATCAATCTGCCGGCGCTGCCGGAGGCCATGCCCAACAAGGCCGACGAAGTTCCCACTGTGCGCAGCCGGCATTGATCGCCGAATTATTTTTTCTCGGTAGTTTCCGCCATACGCATTCCCCGTTACAATGCGCAGCATGTCAGGCAATTCATTCGGAAAACTCTTCACCGTCACCACCTTCGGGGAAAGCCATGGGCCGGCTCTGGGGGCGATCGTCGACGGTTGTCCGCCCGGCCTCGAACTCTCGGAAGAGGATTTGCAGCACGATCTCGACCGCAGAAAGCCCGGTACCTCGCGCCACACCACGCAGCGGCGCGAAGAAGACAGGGTGCGGATTCTCTCCGGGGTGTTCGAGGGCAAGACGACCGGCACGCCGATCGGCCTGCTGATCGAGAACACCGATCAGCGTTCCAAGGATTATTCCGAGATCAAGGAC
>CAZKZP010000007.1:36405-36776 GCA_964557295.1 uncultured Chromatiales bacterium
GCCCCGGTCACGCCGATTACACCTATCTGCAAAAATACGGCATCCGCGACTATCGCGGCGGCGGCCGTTCCTCAGCGCGCGAGACCGCCATGCGCGTGGCCGCCGGGGCGATCGCGAAGAAATATCTCAAGCAGCGTTTCGGCGTCGAGATCCGCGGCTATCTGGCCCAGTTGGGGCCGATCAAGCCCGTAACCTTCGACTGGGCGGAGGTGGAGCGCAATCCATTCTTCTGTCCGGATGCCGGCAAGGTCCCCGAATTGGAATCCTATATGGATGCCTTGCGCAAGGAGGGCAATTCCATCGGCGCTCGGATCACCGTGGTGGCCAGTCCGGTGCCGGTCGGCTGGGGCGAGCCGATCTTCGACCGGCTC
>CAZKZP010000007.1:36786-42555 GCA_964557295.1 uncultured Chromatiales bacterium
TCGCCCATGCCTTGATGAGCATCAACGCCGTCAAGGGCGTGGAGATCGGCGATGGTTTCGCGGTGGTGGAACAGAAGGGCACCGAGCATCGCGACGAGATGTCGCCGCGCGGCTATTTGAGCAACCACGCCGGCGGGATTCTGGGCGGCATCTCCAGCGGGCAGGACATCATCGCCAGCATCGCGCTCAAGCCGACCTCCAGCATCCGCATTCCGGGGCAAAGCATCTCGGTGACGGGCGAGCCGGTGGAAGTGGTCACGACCGGGCGCCACGATCCCTGTGTCGGCATCCGCGCCACGCCGATCGCCGAGGCGATGATGGCGCTGGTGTTGATGGATCACGCGCTGCGACAGCGCGCGCAGAATGCCGATGTGAGCTGCGCGACCCCCGTTATCCCAGGCAAGGTCGTGGAATAAATCAAGCCGCCATGCCTTATTGGCGCCTCTCCACATTCTATCTGTTCTACTTTGTGTCCATCGGCGCCTTCGTGCCGTACTGGACTCTCTACCTGAAATCACTCGGATACAGCGCGGCGGAGATCGGCGAGCTCATGGCGGTGATCATGATCACCAAGGTGATCTCGCCCAACGTCTGGGGGTGGCTCGCCGATCACACCGGCCGGCGCATGCTGATCGTGCAGATTGGCTGCGTGTGCGCCGCGCTGGGGTTCACCGGCGTCTTCTTCGCCGAGAATTATTGGCAGCTTATGGCGGTGATGCTGTTCTACAGCTTTTTCTGGAATGCCACCTTGCCGCAGTTCGAGGCAATCACCTTGAATCATCTCGGCGAGGATTCTCATCGCTACAGCATGATCCGGCTGTGGGGTTCCATCGGCTTTATCATCGCCGTCGCGCTGCTGGGGCCGTTTCTGGCGTTCAAGGGCGCGGTGATCGTGCCGCAGGTGCTGCTGGTCGTATTGGCCGTCATCGCGGTGCTGAGTCTGTGGATGCCAGCGGAGCGGGCCGGCGCGCCGCTGGCGGCGGACTCCGAGCCGCTGCTCCAGGTATTGATGAAGCCCCAGGTCGCGGCGGTGCTGCTGGCCTGTTTCCTCAATCAGGCGAGCCACGGGCCGTATTACACCTTCTACACCATTTATCTCGAGCAGCATGGATATTCGAGCGGCGTCATCGGCCTGCTCTGGGCGCTCGGGGTGATCGCCGAGGTCGGGGTGTTCCTGGTGATGCACCGCCTGGTGTTGCGCCTCGGACTGCGGCGGCTGTTCATGCTGAGCATGGCGTTGACCTCGGCGCGCTGGCTGATGATCGGTTTCGGCGTGGATGATCCGGCGATCTTGTTCTCGGCGCAGCTGCTGCACGCCGCCAGTTTCGGCATCTATCATGCGGTGGCGATCCAGTTGATCCACCGCTTCTTCAAGGGCAAGCATCAGGGCCAGGGCCAGGCGATGTACAGCAGCGTGAGCTTCGGCCTGGGCGGGGCCGTGGGCGCTTTGTACGCCGGTTATCTCTGGGAGTGGGCCGGCGCGACGCAGACCTTCCTGGTCGCCGCTGTGCTGAGTGCCGCGGCGTATCTGGTGGTGTGGCGTGGGGTCAGGCATGCGTGAGACCATCCTTAAGCGATGTCTAAGCGAGGCCGTTAATCTGATGTGAGCGTGTTGGGTGCGATTGGTCCGGGATTTGAATTACACGTAGATTTTTGAGATTGTTAGTGCCTGGGGGATGCCGGTCCGCGGGGAAGTGATCCGTCGGATCGGGTGTGGTTCAACCGTTTTCGAATCTGAAACATAGAGGGGCTGTTCATGCGGTATGTCGTCCTGCTTCTGATGTTGGCGATGGCCAATGCCGCGTTGGCCGACAAGGCGGGCATCACGGGGTATAGCGGCAAGGAGGCGGGCAAGGGGTGCGGTGGGTGTCATAAGAGCGAAGGCAAGCCGACCGTGAAGCTGGTGGGGCCGAAGACGGTCAAACCCAGCGCGACGGCCGAATATTCCGTCACCATCACCGATCCCAGTTTAAATGCCGGCGGGTTCAACGCGGCGGTCACCGACGGGCAGTTCGACGTCACTAACAAGGACATCAAGCTGGTCAACAACGAATTGACGCACGCCAAGGCGAAATGGCCCGACGCCAAGGGGGATGTGGTCTTCAAATTCAACTGGATCGCGCCCAAGAAGGAAGGCGCCTACAAGATCTTTTTGGCCGCGGCGGCCGTGGACGATGACGAGACGAGCAATGGCGATGGGGTGGCGGCGACTGTGTTCGAGGTCGAGGTTACCCAGAAGGCCGGAAACAAGGTCAATGATGTGAATTCTCCTCCGGTGCCGCAGATCTCCGGTCCCAGTAGCGGCATGCCGGGCAACAGCCTCTATTTCAACGGCATCCGCTCCACGGATGACGGCAAGATCGTGTCGTTCGAATGGGACTTCGGCGATGGCGAACAGGGCAAGGGCCAGTCCGTGACGCATGTGTACAAGAATCCGGGGACATATGCCGTGTCGATGACGGTCAAGGACGACAAGGGCGAGAAGGCGGTGGCCAGCCACAGCCTGAATGTCATCAAGACCCGTGAAGGCCGTCCACCTCCGATTGCGCTGGCCGGCGGCCCCTATGCGGCCATGGTGGGCGAGCCGGTGGATATGGATGCCAGCCAGTCACGGGCGGGTCAGGGTTATTTGACCAAGTACCATTGGGATTTCGGCGATGGTTCGACCGGCGAGGGGCCGAAGGTCGCGCACGCGTATTATGAACCCGGACTGTATCAGGTGATCTTGACGGTGGAAGACAGCGAAGGTCAGCCGGTCGCCACCAACGCCTACGTGAAGATCGAACGCGGCAGCTCGGCGCGGATCGTGCAAATGAACTTTCCCAACGAGGTCACGATGGCAGACCACCAGGAGATGCGCCTGCCGATGGCCATCGAGATCGATGGCGTCTCACTGCCGAAGGACCAACCGCTCTGCGGCACACTCGCCATCGAGCGGGGCGGCGTGCCGTTCGAGACCAAGCCGGTGTGCCTGAAGCATGGCGAAACCGCGGTGGTGACCACCGAGTTTGTGGTCAGCAAGAATGATCCGCCGAAGACCGAGTGGCGCGCGGTGCTGACGCTCGATAACGGATTCAAGACGGACATCTCCCGCAAGATGAAGGTCCACAAATAGCGCACGGCGCGGCTGTCCTCGGCGCGCGGGAAGGCGGTTCAAACCCCGGGCACGACCTTCTGTTGCAGCAGCTCCACCATCCGCTTGGCCGCATTCGAGAGGGTGCGGTCGCGGTGGAACACCATGCCCAGGGTGCGACTGAGGCGGATGTGATTGGGCTTCAGCTCGATGAGATCGCCGCCGAGCATCCCGGCCGGCAGCAGGCTCCAGCCCAGGCCGATCGACACCATCATCCGGATCGTTTCGAGATTGTTCGTGGTCATGCCGCGGCGGATGTTGCATTGATGCTTGAGCAACGCGGCCGCCAGGATCTGATAGGTGGTCGTGTCGGCCGTCGGCAGGATCGCGGGGTGTTCGCCGAGCTGTTGCGGGGTGAGGCGCTTGCGTAGCGCCAAGGGATGCTGGGCGCCGCACACAAAGCACAGCGGGTCGCGCCACACGGCTTGCGCTGCCAACTGTTCCGGCAGTTGCAGCGGCAAGGTGATCACGCCGAACTCCAGCTGCCCGCCGCCCACCGCATCGAGGATCGCCTCCGAACCCATGAAGTGCAGATCGAGTTCGACCTCGGGATAGCGGGTGCTGTAGTCCCGCAGCACGGGCGGCAGCCGGTGCAGGCCGATGTGATGACTGGTGCCGATGCTCAGCCGCCCGGCCACATGGCCCGAAAGATTGCGGATCTGGCAGCGGCTGTCTTCGAGTTCCGCCAGGATGTGCTGCGCGCGCGGCAGCAGCGCGCGGCCGGCCTCGGTGAGGAAGATCTGATGGCCGATGCGATCAAACAGTTTCGCGTCCAATTCCTCCTCCAGTGCGAAGACGCGCTTGCTCACCGCCGGCTGGGTGAGAAACAGCCGCTCGGCGGCGCGGGAAAACGAGCCGGTCTCGGCGACGGCGATGAAGGCGGTCAAGTTGGCGGTTTGCATGGCGGCGCTCGTCTATTCCAAAGATGAATAGATTATATGAAAAATATGAATTTGCGTAATAGATAACGCGGTACTAAGATCGCAGAACGATACGCAAAGGGCGAGCATATGGCAGGCAAGACTCTCTACGACAAACTCTGGGATTCCCACGTGGTGCGCACCGGCGATGACGGCGCCTCCCTCATCTATATCGATCGGCACCTGGTGCATGAGGTGACCTCGCCGCAGGCCTTCGAAGGGCTGCGCCTGGCCGGGCGCCAAGTGTGGCGGCGCGAGGCGAATCTCGCCACGCCGGACCACAACGTGCCGACCACCGACCGCCGCCTGGGCATCAGCGATCCCATCTCGCGCACCCAGGTCGAGACGCTGGACCAGAACTGCGTCGATTTCGGCATCACCGAGTTTCGCATGGACGATATCCGCCAGGGCATCGTGCATGTGGTCGGCCCGGAGCAGGGCGCGACCCTGCCGGGCATGACGGTCGTCTGCGGCGACTCACATACCTCCACGCACGGGGCCTTCGGCGCACTGGCGCACGGCATCGGCACCTCGGAGGTCGAGCACGTGCTCGCCACGCAATGCCTGATCCAGAAGAAATCCAAGAGCATGCTGATCAGCGTGGACGGGCGCGCCGCGCCGGGCGTCACCGCCAAGGACATCGTGCTCGCCATCATCGGCGAGATCGGCACCGCCGGCGGCACGGGCTATGCCATCGAGTTCGGCGGCGCGGCCATCCGCGCCTTGTCGATGGAAGGCCGCATGACGGTGTGCAATATGGCGATCGAGGCCGGCGCGCGCGCCGGGATGATCGGCGTGGATGACACGACCATCGACTACGTCAAGGGCCGTCCCTATGCCCCCACGGGCGAGAACTGGACGAAGGCCGTCGCCGCCTGGCGCGAGCTGCACAGCGATGCCGACGCGCAGTTTGACCGCGTGTTGCGCCTCGATGCCCGCAAGATCAAGCCGCAAGTGACCTGGGGCACCTCGCCGGAGATGGTGGTGGCGGTGGACGCGCGCGTGCCGGACCCGGCGCAGATCGCGGACCCTGTCAAACGCGCCGGCATGGTCGCGGCCCTGAAATACATGGGGCTGGAGGCCAATACGCCGATCACCAATATCAAACTGGACAAGGTCTTCATCGGTTCCTGCACCAACTCCCGCATCGAGGATCTGCGCGCCGCCGCCGCCGTGGCCAAGGGCAAGCGCGTCGCCGCGAACATCAAACAGGCGCTGGTCGTGCCGGGCTCCGGCCTGGTCAAACAGCAAGCGGAAAAAGAGGGGCTGGATCGCATCTTCATCGACGCTGGTTTCGAGTGGCGCGAGCCGGGCTGTTCGATGTGCCTGGCGATGAACGCCGATCGGCTGGAGCCGGGCGAGCGCTGTGCCTCCACCTCGAACCGCAATTTCGAAGGACGCCAAGGGCCGGGCGGGCGCACGCACCTGGTCAGCCCGGCGATGGCGGCCGCGGCGGCGATCGCCGGTCATTTTGTCGATGTCACCCAACGTTGAATGAGGTTTGGCCTATGTTGAAGTACGTGAGCATGGTTTTGTTGGTCGTCGTCAGCGTGAGCGGATGCGCCACCATGGAGGGCTTGGGCAAGGATCTGGGCGCGCTCGGCGACAAGATCGAAGACGCCGCGACGAAATAACGAGAGGACCGGAGCATGGAAAAGTTTGTCATTCTGCACGGCCTGGTCGCGCCCTTGGATCGGCCGAACGTCGATACCGACG
>CAZKZP010000007.1:42565-91305 GCA_964557295.1 uncultured Chromatiales bacterium
CGCGATCATCCCGAAACAATTCTTGAAATCCATCAAGCGCAGCGGCTTCGGGCCGAACGCCTTCGATGAATGGCGCTATCTCGATCACGGCGAGCCGGGCATGGACAATTCCAAGCGCCCGCTCAATCCGGAGTTCGTGCTCAACCAGCCACGCTATCAAGGCGCCGCGATCCTGCTGGCGCGCGAGAACTTTGGTTGCGGCTCCAGCCGCGAGCACGCGCCGTGGGCCTTGCTCGATTACGGCTTTCGCGCCGTCATTGCGCCGAGTTTTGCCGATATCTTCTTCAACAACTGCTTCAAGAACGGCATCCTGCCCATCGTGCTCGAGGCGAAGATCGTCGATGCGCTTTTCGCAGAGGTCGCCGTGACTCCGGGTTACCGGCTGAATGTGGATCTGGCCAACCAGCGCGTGGTCACGCCCGCGGGCACGATGTATAGTTTCGAGATCGACGCCTTCCGCAAACACTGTCTGCTCAACGGTCTGGATGACATCGGCCTGACCTTGCAGCATATCGACGCGATCAAGGCGTATGAAGCGCGCCGCCGCAACGAGGCGCCGTGGTTGCTTTGATGTAGGGTGGGTTAGCGTTTTATGCGTAACCCACCCGGCGTGCGAAGCACACGATATTTTTGATTCTTGTGTCGCCGGCGGCGACGGATTGGTGGGTTACGCAAAAGGCGCCAACCCACCCTAGATTGAATAGGATTAGACATGACCAAAAAGATTGCGGTACTCCCCGGCGATGGCATCGGCACCGAGATCGTGGCTGAGGCCGTGAAGGTGCTCTATGCGCTGCGCGATGATTTCGGCCTGAAGATCGAATGTGAACACGCCCTGGTCGGCGGTGCTGGCTATGACGCCTTCGGCACGCCGCTGCCTGAGTCCACCATGAAACTGGCGAAAGAAGCCGACGCCGTGCTGCTCGGCGCGGTGGGCGGTTATAAATGGGAATCGCTCGATATCTCCGTGCGTCCCGAAAAAGGCCTGCTCGGCCTGCGCGCTGGTCTGGGGCTATTCGCCAACCTGCGCCCCGCGATCCTCTACCCGCAGCTGGCGGGGGCCTCCACGCTCAAGCCCGAGGTGGTCTCCGGCCTGAACCTGATGATCGTGCGCGAGCTGACCGGCGGCATTTATTTTGGCCAGCCGCGCGGCATCCGCGTGCTGGAAAACGGCGAGCGCCAGGGTTTCAATACACTGGTCTACAAGGAATCGGAGATCGAACGCATCGGCCGCTGCGCCTTCGAGATCGCCATGAAGCGCGACAAGCGCGTCTGCTCGGTCGACAAGGCCAATGTGTTAGAGTGCACCGAGCTGTGGCGCGAGGTGATGACGCGGGTCGGCAAGGATTATCCCGAGGTGCAGCTCACGCATATGTACGTCGACAACGCGGCGATGCAGCTGGTGCGCGCGCCCAAGCAGTTCGACGTGATGGTCACCACGAATATGTTCGGCGACATCCTCTCGGATTGCGCGGCGATGCTCACCGGCTCGATCGGCATGCTGCCGTCGGCGGCGCTCGATGCCCACGGCAAGGGCATGTACGAGCCGATCCACGGCTCGGCCCCGGACATCGCCGGCAAGAACATCGCCAATCCGCTGGCGACGATTCTTTCCGTGGCGATGATGTTGCGGTATACACTGAATGCCCCGGCGCTGGCCGATCGGGTCGAGGCCGCCGTCAACCGCACGCTCGATCAGGGCTATCGCACGGGCGACATCTACACGGATGGCATGAACAAGGTCGGCACCTCCGCGATGGGAGATGCCGTGGTAGCCGCGCTGCGCGCTGCGTGATTTGAATTAGAGTGAGGCGAGAAATGAAACGGGTAGGGTTAGTTGGCTGGCGCGGCATGGTCGGATCGGTCCTGATGCAGCGCATGCGCGAGGAAAACGATTTTGCTCTGGTCGATCCGGTCTTCTTCACCACGTCCCAGCCCGGACGCCCCGGGCCGGCGATCGGCAAGGCTGTCCCGGCGCTGAAGGATGCCCACGACATCGACGCGCTCAAGGCCATGGAGGTGATCATCACCTGCCAGGGCGGCGATTACACCAAGGCGGTGTATCCGAAGTTGCGCGCGGCGGGCTGGAACGGCTACTGGATCGACGCGGCCTCCGCCTTGCGCATGGAACCCGACAGCATCATCATCCTCGACCCGGTCAATCTGCACGTGATCCAGGATGCGCTGCGCGAAGGCCGCAAGACCTATGTCGGCGGCAATTGTACCGTGAGTCTCATGCTGATGGCGCTGGGCGGCCTGTTCGAGCACGATCTGGTGGAATGGATCACGCCGATGACCTACCAGGCGGCCTCCGGCGCGGGCGCGCAGAACATGCGCGAGCTGCTCACGCAGATGGGTGCGATCCACGGCCAGGTGGAAGGCCTGCTGGCGGACCCGGCCTCGGCCATCCTGGAGATTGATAAACGAGTCGCGGATTACCTGCGCTCCGATGCCTATCCGAAAGACATTTGGGGCGTGCCGCTCGGCGGCTCGCTGATCCCCTGGATCGATACCCAGCTCGACAGCGGCCAAAGCCGCGAAGAGTGGAAGGGCGGGGTCGAGACCAACAAGATCCTCGGGCGCACCGAGCGGCCGATCCCGGTCGATGGTTTGTGCGTGCGCATCGGCGCCATGCGCTGCCATTCCCAGGCCTTGACCATCAAGCTCCGCAAGGACGTGCCGCTCGACGAGATCGAGGCGATGATCGCCGAGGCCAACGACTGGGTGAAGGTGGTGCCGAATCAGCGCGACATCACCGTGCGCGAGCTGACCCCCGCCGCCGTCACGGGCACCTTGACCGTCCCCGTGGGACGCATGCGCAAACTGGCGATGGGACGCGACTATCTCTCGGCGTTCACCGTCGGCGATCAGTTGCTGTGGGGCGCCGCCGAGCCGTTGCGCCGCATGTTGCGTATCCTGTTGGAGCAGTGATCATGGATCTCCCGCGATGAGGCCGACGTATGACGTGGCCGTGGTGGGCGCGGCCGGTGCCGATGGCGCCGCGCTGATTGCCGCCCTGGCTGAGCGCGGGTTTCCCCTCGGACAATTATTCGCGGTGGACAGCGGCAATGCCACCGGCACCCTCATCGAGTGCACGGGGCAAACGGTGCGGGTGGAGGATCTTGCCGCGTTCGATTTCTCCCGCGCGCAGCTAGCCTTCTTTTTGCTATCGGCTGCGGAGGCGCGGCGCCATGTTCCAAGGGCGGTGGCCGCCGGTTGTTTGGTCATCGATCACAGTCAGGCCTTTCGTTATGTCGATGAGATACCGCTCGTCATCGCCGCAATCAATCCACACGACCTCGCCGGGTGTGAAAATCGCTCGGTGATTGCGATCCCGGCGCCCGCCACCGTCCGGATGTTGCTGGCGCTCGAACCGTTGCGTGAGGCCGGCATCGTGCGGATCATCGCCAGTCTTCCCGACGATCAGGAAGCGGGGGCCGGAGGGCTGCCATCAGTCATGAAGGGCGCTCCTGCCCCAGGTTATACCGCGGCGGAAATGTCTCTGAGGCTGGAAACTCAAAAGGTGCTTGGCGACCGCGGCATCGGTGTCAATCCGGTGGTGCGGCCCTGTGTGGCCGGTGGAGACACGGTCGAGCTGCACATCCAGACCCAGGAGAAGGTGAGCCTTGCCCAGGCCTGTGAGCTTTTGCGCAATGCCCCGGATCTGGCGGTAATCGATGATTCCGGAGCGGGTGGCGTGGCGGCGCAGAGCCAGCACGGCGCGAGGGATCGCATCACCGTCGCCCGGATTCGGGAAGACCTTTCCGGTGTGAATGGGCTTGATCTTTGGATTGTTGCTGATAATGTACGTAGAATCATGGCGATCAACAGTGTCCAACTCGCAGAAATTTTGACAAAAAGCGGCGCCTAGTTATAAAGAATTGCCGGTTGGTGTCGAAGTAAAGCTCAATGAGAGTTATAACCACAACCCTTGATATGAGTGAGGAGTCTCTGGATATCGTGCGCGAGCACGCTCGCAAACGAACGATCACAGCGCGCCGCTGATCATTCAGAACCTCCTAAAATAAGAAGTATTACATCCAATTGAGAGAAATAAAGGGATCACATATGGGGCGTAGATTTGCCTTACTCACCGCAGCATTCCTGTTGGCCAATCCCGGTGGCGCATATGCCTTGGGTCTTGGCGATATTCAGATGAACTCCGCACTGAATCAGCGCATGGATGCCGAGATCGAGTTGAAATCTGTCCGAGAAGGCGATCTGGACGGCTTGAAGATTTCACTGGCGGAGAGCGATATCTTCCGGCAACACGGGATCGACCGGCTCGATTTCCTCTCCATGTTCAGTTTCGATTTGCTGAAGAAAGCCGATGGCACCCCGTATATCAAGGTGACATCGCCGCAACCCATTCGTGAGCCGTTTCTGAACTTCCTGGTCGATATTCAATGGTCCAGCGGTCGCATGGTTCGTCAATATACCGTGCTGGTCGACCCCCCGACGATCACCCAAGAAGCGCCAGTCGCTCCGATCGAGGCGCCGGTGGTGAGTGAGCCGAGCACGGTGGTGCGCACCGATACCCTCTATGCCCCCGTGCCGGAGCCGGTCCAGATCGCGCCGCCCGCCCAGGAGACCCCCGTCGAAGCGCCTCCCGTGGAGGATAGGATGGGGACACCGGAACCCACCACCACCGCAGAAGGCGGGATGGAATACGGCCGCAGCCAACGCAATGACACGCTGCTGAGCATCGCCAAGCAAATGCGCCCCAATGACAACGTGTCCATTGAGCAAGTGATGCTGGCGTTGCTGCGTGATAATCCGAACGCCTTTTATCGCAATAACGTGAACAATCTTAAGGCGGGCTACGTGCTTCGCATCAACGATGTGGCGCAGATTGCCTCCGTGAACGCCACCGAGGCGAACCGCGAGATCAGTCGCCAGAATCAGGAGTGGAGGAACACCAGCTACGCCTCCGCACCCGCCCAGCAGAAGACTGCCGGCGGCGAAGGCCGCGCGGCAACCGAAACAACCGTCGCCGGCGGGACAGGCGCGCCAGCGGCGGCAGCCGAAGAGGCGCGGCTGCGCCTGGTCAGTCCGGGCAGCCAAATGGTCGCATCCGCCGGCACTGGCGACGCGGCGGCCACCCAGGCGTTGCAGGACGCACTGGCTGTTGCCAACGAGGCGCTGACTGCCAGCAAATCTGAAAACGAGGAGATGGGGCAGCGCGTCAAGGCACTGGAGGAGCAGGTCCAATCGATGCAGAAGCTGGTCACGCTCAAGGACGAACAGCTCGCATCGATGGCCGCGAACGCCCAGGCGGCCGAGGGTGATACCGGGGATATCCTGAGCAATCCTCTGGTGCTCGGTATCCTCGCCGTGGTCGTCGCCTTGGTGGGTGTGTTGGGCTACCTGCTCATGCGCCGCCGCAAGGAGACTGACTTCCATGAGAGCATCCTGAGCCAGTCGGTGGCGGTGGCAACGCCTGAGGACGAGTTTGTCTCAGCCCGCCCGGCCGCGGGCGCTGCTGCGGCAGTGGAAGTGAGGAGCGGTGCGGCGGATCGCGAAGAAAGTTCGCTGCTGACCGACTTCACGACGACGACGATGGAAGGTTTGCAGACCGATGTCGGTGAAATCGATCCGATGTCGGAGGCCGATGTCTATCTGGCCTATGGCCGCTACAACCAGGCCGAGGATATCATCAATCAGGCGATTGCCTCCGACCCGACGCGCGAGGACTTCCGCTTCAAGCTGTTGGAGATCCATCACGCCGCCAAAGAAAAGGATAAGTTCGTCCGGCAGGCGGAGACCTTGCGCGGATTGCTCGGCGGCACCAGCGGTGCGACCTGGGCGCGGGTTGCGGAGATGGGCCGTGAACTTTATCCCGAGCATCCTTTGTTTGCCGGCGCTGGTGTGGATGCCTCCGAGGATATGCTGGAAAGCGCGCTGGATTTCGACTTCGAAGGCCTAGACCAGCCGGCCAAGGCCGCTCCGGCGCGGCAGACCGCTCAAGCGACCGATGCCAACAGCCTGGAATTCGATCTGGGTGATTTCGGCGACTTCGCAAAGGCCGCTCCGTCTGAGCAGACGGAAACGGCGCTGGAGAGCACACTCGATTTCGAGGCCATGTCATTCGAGCCGGAGACCGCGGCGAAACCGGCCGCGACAAAGCCGGAACCGAAGGAGGAAATCGAATTCGATTTGGCCGACTTGGCGTTTGCCGAGGAATCCATGAAATCCGGAGAGGTCGAGCCTCTGCCCGGCCTCGATCGCATGGAGTTCGAGACGAAGAAACCGGCGGCCGAACCCAATCCGTTTACCGATGTCGATGAGGTCGGCACCAAACTCGATCTGGCCAAGGCCTATATGGACATGGAGGATAAGGAAGGCGCGCAGAGCATTCTGGAAGAAGTGCTCCAGGAAGGTACCGAGGAGCAGAAGCGTCAGGCCAATGAGCTGATACGCAAGCTCGGTTAACGGCCAACCCGGTTTAATTCAAGGCCCGCTTGGGATATCCTGAGCGGGCCTTGTGTTTTTCGAACACTTCTTTCACAGGTTGGGCGTGCATCCTGCCATACGCATCATCAGTTTTCTGGTCTTTGCCGCCGGCATTATTTACAGCGGCTGGCCGCAGCTTGCCTTGGGCGCAGCACTGCTGGTGATCGCCTTCTTGGTCCTTTCGACGGTGCGATGGGCGCCGGCCCTTCGCATGGTGGCGCGGCTGCGCTGGCTGTTGTTGTCCATCGTCGTGATCTATCTCTTTTTCACGCCCGGCGTTCCGTTGGGCGATGCGACTTCATCATGGATGCCGAGCGTGGAAGGGGTGGATGCCGGCCTGCATCGGCTGTTGTGCCTGATCGGTCTGGTGTTTGGCGTGAGCCTGTTGTTGCAGAGCACGGAACGTGAATCGCTGATCGCGGGGATACTCTGGCTCGCCGCGCCGCTGCGTCGCTTGGGATGGGATACGGGTCGGCTGGCGTTGCGCATGGTATTGACCATGGAGGCGGTGACGCTCATGCAGTCATCCTACCCGCCGCGAGCAGAGCAACCGTCTGGCTTGTCGCAGCGCATCGGGTATCTGGCGGCATCACTGGTCACGATGTTCGTGCAGGTGACCGAGCGGGCGGAGCGCGAACCGCCGCGTGAGATCGTCATCCCGCGCCTCGAAGCGCCGGCCTGGTATCAGTGGCTGTCGCCGTTGGGGTTGCTGGGAGGTTTTTGTCTGATATGAGAATCGCGGCCTGTATCGAATATAGCGGCAAGCCGTATCACGGCTGGCAGCGGCAGAACCACGCCAACAGCGTGCAGGCGTGCGTGGAAGAGGCGCTCTCTAAAGTGGCGAATCATCCGGTTACGGTCGTCTGCGCCGGGCGTACCGATGCCGGGGTGCATGGACTCGGCCAAGTGATCCATTTCGATACCGAGGCGCGCCGCGACATGCGCGCCTGGGTGTATGGTGGTAATGCCAATCTGCCGAAGTCGATCGCCATCAGCTGGGCCAAAGAGGTCGATGCGCAGTTTCATGCCCGGTTCTCGGCGCTCTCGCGCAGTTATCGCTATGTGATCTTCAACCGCGAGGTGCGGCCGAGCTTCCTCGCCTGGCGCACGACCTGGGAATACCGGCCGCTGGAGGTGGCGCGGATGCAGGAGGCCGCCCGGTATCTGGTCGGCGAGCACGACTTCACCTCCTATCGCGCCCTGGCCTGTCAGGCCAAGAGCCCGGTGCGCAATGTCATGCGCCTGGAGGTCAGCCGCCGCGAGGATTTGGTGCTGATCGATATCGAGGCCAATGCGTTCTTGCATCACATGGTGCGCAATATCGCCGGGGTGTTGATGAGTATCGGGGCGGGTGAGCAAGAACCGCTCTGGGCCAAGGAGGTGCTGGAGCACCGGGATCGCACCCTGGGCGGGGTGACCGCGCACCCTTCCGGACTGTATTTCATGGGCGTAAAATACCCTGGCGAATTCGCCATACCGTCACCCGCGCCGACCGCCATGGTCTGGTAAGCACAGGAATTTAACTTTTTTATGCCTACTCGCGTTAAAATATGCGGCATCACCCGCCCCGAGGATGGGGCGGCGGCCGCGCGCTTAGGGGCCTCCGCCATCGGCCTGGTGTTTTATGACCGCAGCCCGCGCGCGGTCGGCATCGCGCAGGCGCAGGCGGTGCTGCAGGCGCTGCCGCCGTTTGTGACCACGGTCGGTTTATTCGTCGATGCCGAGGCGCGCTGGGTCGAGGAGGTGCTGGCCGCCGTGCCGCTGGATCTGTTGCAGTTCCACGGGGATGAAACGCCGGAGCAGTGCGGGCGTTTTCATCGGCCTTATATCAAGGCGGTGCGCATGCGCCCGGAGGTCGATCTTGCCGAATACGCCCGCAGGCATCACAATGCGCGGGCGTTGTTGCTGGACACCTACCAGCCGGGCCTGCCCGGCGGGACGGGGGAGTCCTTCGACTGGGGCCGGGTGCCGGCGCAACTGGATAAACCGATCGTGCTGGCCGGCGGGCTGACGCCCGCCAATGTCGCGGCGGCGATCACCGCGGCGCGGCCCTACGCCGTGGACGTGAGTGGCGGCGTCGAGTCGGCCAAGGGGATAAAAGACGCCGCCAAGATGGCGGCGTTCATCAAAGAGGTAAAACGTGTCGAGTCTGACTAAAACGCAAACAAGCTGGGCGGACCTGCCGCAACTGCCGGATGCCCGCGGGCATTTCGGGGTCTACGGCGGGGCGTTCGTGTCCGAGACCCTGATGGAGGCGCTCGATGAACTGCGCCAGGCCTACGAGCACTGCCGGCGCGATCCCGGCTTCCAGGCCGAGCTGGACAAGGATCTGCATGATTATGTCGGCCGTCCCTCGCCGCTGTATTTCGCCGAGCGCTTGACCACGCAGTGTGGCGGCGCCCGGATCTTCCTCAAGCGCGAAGACCTCAATCACACCGGCGCGCACAAGATCAACAACACCGTCGGCCAGGCGTTGCTGGCCAAGCGCATGGGCAAGACCCGCATCATCGCCGAGACCGGCGCCGGCCAGCACGGTGTGGCCTCGGCCACCGTCGCCGCGCGCCTGGGGCTGGAGTGCGTGGTGTACATGGGCTCCGAGGACGTCAAGCGCCAGGCGCTCAACGTCTACCGCATGAAGCTGCTCGGGGCGACCGTGGTGCCGGTCGAGTCCGGCTCCAAAACCCTGAAGGACGCCCTCAACGAGGCGATGCGCGATTGGGTCACCAATATCGACAACACCTTCTACATCATCGGCACCGTCGCCGGGCCGCATCCCTATCCGGCCATGGTGCGCGACTTCCAGGCGGTGATCGGCCGCGAGGCGCGCGCCCAGTGCCTGGAACAGGCCGGGCGCCTGCCCGATGCCCTGGTCGCCTGCGTCGGCGGCGGCCTCGACGCCATACATGGCCATCGGGCTGTTCTATCCGTTCCTGCGCGATGACGGTGTCGCCATGTATGGCGTCGAGGCCGCCGGCGATGGGATCGAGACCGGCCGCCACGCCGCGACCCTGTGCGCCGGCCGCCCCGGCGTGCTGCACGGCAACCGCACCTATCTGATCGAAAGCGACGACGGCCAGATCATCGAGACCCATTCGGTCTCCGCCGGGCTGGATTATCCGGGCGTCGGGCCGGAACACGCCTGGCTGAAGGACGTCGGCCGCGCCCAGTATGTCCCCATCACCGACCGCGAGGCGCTCGACGCCTTCCATACGGTGACCCGCACCGAAGGCATCATGCCGGCCCTCGAATCCAGTCACGCCTTGGCCTATGCCATGAAGCTGGCGCCGACCATGGGCAAGGACCAGATCCTGGTGGTCAATCTGTCCGGCCGCGGCGACAAGGACATCCACACCGTCGCCGCGCGGGACGGGATCACGTTTTGAGCCTCGGGAAGAAGACAGAAATGAGTCGTATCGCAGCTTGTTTTGAACGCCTGCGCGGCCAGGGCCGCAAGGCCTTGGTGCCCTATGTCACCGCGGGCGATCCCGACCCGCAGCTTACTGTGCCCCTGATGCACGCCATGGTCGAGGCGGGCGCCAACATCCTTGAGCTCGGGGTGCCGTTTTCCGATCCCATGGCCGATGGCCCGGTGATCCAGCGCGCCAGCGAGCGCGCCCTGACGCACGGGGTGTCGCTGCGCGACGTGCTGCGTATGGTGCGCGAATTCCGCACGCAGGACGCCACCACGCCGGTGGTACTGATGGGCTATCTCAATCCGGTGGAGGTCATGGGCTACGAGACCTTCGCCCGCGCGGCGGCCGAGGCCGGCGTCGACGGCGTGCTCACCGTGGACATGCCGCCGGAGGAGGGCGCGGAATACAGCGCCGCGCTGCGGGCCGCGGGGCTCGACACCATCTTCCTGGTGGCCCCGACCAGCAGCCCCGCGCGCATCAAGATGCTGGGGCAGGCCGCCTCGGGATTCGTCTACTACGTCTCGCTCAAGGGCGTGACCGGTGCCGGGCATCTGGATGTGCAAGCGGTGGCCGACAAGGTCGCGCAGCTGCGCCGTGACATCACCTTGCCGATCGGGGTCGGCTTCGGCATCAAGGATGCCGCGAGCGCCGCGCAGATCGGCGCGGCGGCCGATGCCATCGTCGTCGGCAGCGCCCTGGTGCGCAAGATCGAAGAACACCAAGGCGATCACCGGCGCATCATCGCCGAGATCGTCTCACTCCTGTCGGGCATGCGGCGCGCGCTCGATGACTTGAACTGACTCTGGATCAACTCGCGGAAACCTTCCTATGAGCTGGATACAAAAACTTGTTCCTTCCAAGATCCGCACCGAGGCGGATGTCAAAAAGACCGTCCCCGAGGGCGTCTGGGCCAAATGCCCCGAGTGCAGCTCGGTGCTCTACCGCCCGGAGTTGGAGCGCAACCTCTTCGTCTGCCCCAAGTGCGATCATCACATGCGCATCTCCGCGCGCGAGCGCCTGGATGCCTTCCTCGATCCGGACGGGCGCATCGAGATCGGTGCCACGCTGGAGCCGGTCGACGTGCTCAAGTTCAAGGACACCAAGCGCTACAAGGACCGCATCACCCAGTATCAGAAGAGCTCCGGCGAGAAAGACGCGCTGATCGCGATGCAAGGCAAGCTCAAGGACATGCCGATCGTGGCGGCGGCTTTCGAATTCAATTTCATGGGCGGCTCGATGGGCTCGGTGGTCGGCGAGCGCTTCGTGCGCGCGGTGAACGTCTGCCTGGAACACGACATGCCGTTCGTCTGCTTCTGCGCCAGCGGCGGCGCGCGCATGCAAGAAGGCCTGTTCTCGCTGATGCAGATGGCCAAGACCAGCGCGGCGCTCACCAAGATGAGCGAGTCCGGCCTGCCCTACATCGCGGTAATGACCGATCCCACCATGGGCGGCGTGTCGGCCAGCTTCGCCATGCTGGGGGACATCAATGTCGCCGAGCCCAAGGCCTTGATCGGCTTCGCTGGTCCGCGCGTGATCGAACAGACCGTGCGCCAGACCCTGCCGGAAGGCTTCCAGACCAGCGAGTTCCTGCTCGAACACGGCGCGGTCGACATGATCGTCCGGCGCCATGATATGCGTGATCGCCTGGCCAATGTCCTCGCGATCATGATGAACCGTTGAAACGCAAGTCGCGCAGCATGATTTGAGCACGGCGGCCCGATGCGCTTTCAGACCCTAGCGGAGTGGTTGGCCTGGCAGGAACAGCTCCATCCCGCCGAGATCGAGTTGGGGCTGGAACGCGTCGCCGCGGTGTATCGGCGGTTGCAGCCGGCCCGACATCCGCCCGCCGTGATCACCGTCGGCGGCACCAACGGCAAGGGCTCCAGCGTCGCGCTACTCACGGCCATCTATCAGGCCGCCGGTTATCGCGTGGGCTGCTACACCTCGCCCCATCTGCTGCGCTACACCGAACGCATCCGCATCGATGGCGCGGAGGTCGAGGAGTCGGCGCTGTGCGCGGCCTTCGAGCGTGTCGATGCGGCGCGCGGCGCGACTTCCCTGACCTATTTCGAATTCGGCACCCTCGCGGCGCTCGATCTGTTCAATCGCGCGGATCTGGACGTATTGGTCCTCGAGGTTGGCATGGGCGGGCGGCTCGATGCCGTCAATATCATCGATTCCGATGTGGCCTTGATCACCAATGTGGCGCTCGATCATCAGGATTGGCTGGGCGAGGACCGCGAGCAGATCGCCTTCGAGAAGGCCGGCATCCTGCGCGCGCATCGTCCGGCGGTATTCGGCGAGGCGGATATCCCGCAGCGGCTGGCCGCGGTCGTGGCGGAGAAAACAGTCGAGCTGCGCTGCTTCGGCCGCGATTTCGGCTATGAGCGCAACGGCGGGCAGTGGCGCTGGTGGAGCAGTGCGAGACAGCGTGATGCATTACCTTTACCGGCGCTGCGCGGTGAGTTTCAATTGCACAACGCCGCGGCGGTGCTGATGGTGCTGGAGTTGCTGCAGGATCGCCTGCCGGTGGCGCAGCAATCGATCCGCGAGGGGCTGTTGCAGGTGCAGGTGCCGGCGCGGTTTCAGGTCTTCCCCGGACAGGTGCAGCAGATCCTCGATGTGGCGCACAATCCGCACGCCGCCGCCACGCTGGCGCGGAATCTGCGCGAGACCGAATGCCTGGGGCGCACGATTGCCGTGATGGGCATGATGCGCGACAAGGACATCGCCGAGGTGATCCGTCTCATGGCGGGGGAGATCGACGCATGGCATGTCGGTGGTCTGGCGCTGCCGCGCGCGGCGACTGGCGCGGAGCTGCGCGCGGCGTTTGCCCAGGCCGGGGTCGCGGCGGAGGTCCACGTCTATCCGGAGATCGTGCCGGCCTATCGCGGTGCGCTGGCGCAGGCGCGGCCCGCCGACCGGCTGGTGGTGTTTGGTTCTTTTTATGTGGTGGCCGCGGTGCTGCCAGTGTTGGTGACGAACGTAGTGAAGCTTCCCGAGGTCAGTGGATGGAACACAATCCAATCAAGCAGCGATTAGTCGGCGGGATCATCCTGGTGTCCCTGGCGGTGATTTTTTTGCCGATGGTGTTGACCGAACGCGACGTCCATGAGGGGGCGGACAATGCCGTGCCACCGGTGCCGGCGGTGGACAACAAGCCGACCACGATCATCCCGCTCGAGATCAAACCGCTGGAGCACGTGACACCGTCGGCGGTCGTGACGACTGTGGTTGAACCTCCTGCGGAGCAAGTGGCGCCGGCCACGAGCGTCGAACCGCTGCCGACGGCCGAGCCCGCCCCGAAGGTGGTGGCCGCCGCGACCCCGGTGCCGGTCGAGACGGCGACACCCAGTCCCGTTCCACTGCCAAAGCAGGCGGAGGAAGTGACCATCGAAACCCCCGAGCCGAAGGGTGATGTCCCCGCCTGGATCGTGCAGGTCGGGAGTTTTTCCTCGGACAAGAATGCGTATGATTTGCGCGATGCATTGCGCGGTAAAGGGTATTCGGCGTTTGTCGAAAAAGTGGAATCCGGAAAGACCGCCGTTTTCCGGGTAAGCGTGGGACCGGAGCTGACGACGGAGCGGGCGGAACAACTTAAACAGCGCCTGGCGCGAGAGACGAAGCTCAACGGCTTGGTGAAGCGGTACCGGTGAGGTTTTTCTGCCAATCGCCAGGCGGCGGTGCTAGAATTGCCGCTCTTAATTGATGGGGCCATGCCGCGTCCAAACTAGAAGATTAAAGAGATGATTTGGGTAGATATTGCGATCTTGGTTATTGTGGTTGCCTCCGTGGCGATCAGTTTGTTTCGCGGCTTCATCCGCGAGGTGTTGTCGCTGGTCGCCTGGTTGACGGCGTTTGTCGTGGCGTTCTATTTTGCCGAGACGGTGGCGCAATATATGGAGGCGGTGATCCACTCGCCGACCTTGCGCATTCTGCTGGCGTACCTGGCGCTGTTTTTCGGCACCTTGCTGATTTTTGCCATCATCAATTTTTTCGTCAACAAATACTCCAAGGCGACCAGCTTGAGCAGCACCGACCGGCTCGCGGGCGCGGTCTTTGGGCTGATCCGAGGCGCTGCCGTGGTGTTGTTGCTGGTGTTGCTGGCGGGGCTGACCACGCTGCCGCAGGAGGCGTGGTGGGATCAGTCGATGTTCTTGGGCAGTTTTGAAAATGCCGCGATGTTCGTGCGCGATTTCTTGCCGTCGGCGATCGCCAGCCACATCCATTTTTAAGTTTCACTAAAGCGCTCTGCGGCCGAGGTTATCATTTCATGTGCGGAATTATCGGTATTGTCGGCACCAGTAACGTGAACCAGATGTTGTATGACGGACTGACCGTCTTGCAGCATCGCGGTCAGGATGCGGCCGGCATCGTCACCTCCCAGGGCAACAAGATGTTCTTGCGCAAGTCGATGGGGCTGGTGCGCGATGTCTTCCACACGCGGCACATGCTGCGCTTGCAGGGCAATATGGGCATCGGCCATGTGCGCTATCCCACCGCGGGATGCTCTTCCAACGCCGAGGCGCAGCCCTTCTATGTGAATTCTCCCTACGGGATCGCGCTGGCGCACAACGGCAACCTCACCAACGCCGAACAGCTGCAACGCGAGGTCTTCCTGGAAGACCTGCGCCATGTCAACACCGACTCCGATTCCGAGGTGTTGCTGAACGTCTTCGCCCATGAATTGCAGCGTCAAGGTAAGCTGCGCATCGACGAAAACGACATCTTCAATGCCGTGGCCGGGGTGCACAAGCGTTGCCGGGGCGGCTATGCCGTCGTAGGTCTGGTGCTGGGATATGGCATCGTCGGTTTCCGCGATCCGTTCGGCATCCGCCCGCTCATCTTCGGCAAGCGCGAGAGCGAGGAAGGCACCGAATACATCATCGCCTCCGAGAGCGTGGCGGTGGCCTCGCTCGGTTTCGAGGTGATCCGCGATGTGGCCCCCGGCGAGGCGGTCTACATCAGCCAGGATGGCCAGATCTACACCCGGCAGTGTGCCGCGAATCCGATATACGCGCCGTGCATCTTCGAGCACGTGTATTTTGCCCGGCCGGATTCGATCATCGACGGGGTTTCGGTCTACAAGGCGCGTTTGCGCATGGGGGACTATCTCGGTGAGAAGATCCTGAAGATTTTCCCCGATCATGATATCGATGTGGTCATTCCCATTCCCGACACCAGCCGCACCACGGCACTGCAACTGGCCAACCGGCTGGGCATCAAATACCGCGAGGGTTTCATCAAGAACCGTTACATCGGCCGGACCTTCATCATGCCGGGGCAGAGCCAGCGCAAGAAATCCGTGCGCCAGAAACTCAACCCGATCGACCTGGAGTTTCACGACAAGGTCGTGCTGCTGGTCGATGATTCCATCGTGCGCGGCACGACGTCCAAGCAGATCATCCAGATGGCGCGCGAGGCCGGGGCCAAGAAGGTCTATTTCGCCTCCGCCTCGCCGCCGGTGCGCTTTGCCAATGTCTATGGCATCGACATGCCGAGCGTGAAGGAGCTGATCGGGCATGGCCGCAACGAGGAGGAGATCAGCAAGGAGATCGGCGCGGACTGGCTGGTGTATCAGGATCTGGATGACATGATCCGCGCGGTGCAGAAGGGCAACAAGCAGCTCGACAACTTCGACACCTCCTGTTTCAACGGCGAATACGTCACCGGTGATATCACCCCGGAATATCTGGCCAAACTGGAGCAACAGCGTTCGGACAGCGCCAAGTCGGCGCGCAATTCGGCCGACAGCGATATCATCGATCTTCATAATAACGATTGAACGCAAGTCTTCCCACTGCCGCCGCTGGCTGCGGTAAAGTTTCCGCGTGACTCGTCGAAGACAATACCGGATGATCGCCCTCCCGTGTCACGGCGGTGGGAATGGCGAATCTGGAAAATCGAATTGAAGGAGAGAACATGAAACGCGCGATTCTGGCCGGGATGATCTTGGCCGTACTCGGTACGGCGCACGCCGCGCCGGCCTTCCACCCCTCGGGTTCCAATCTGACCTATGGCGCCAACAGCGTCAGTCAATCCGTCATCACCAGTACCAATAATCCCGCCGCCGGTGCCATCGCCCTCAAGGATGGCGATACCCGGTTTCGCATGGGACTGGTGACGATCGGCGCGGGGGTGGAATTCGGCGATGTCGACAATTTCGAGGACGATCTGGATCAATTGATCGACAAGATCGATGCCCTGACGGTGCAAGAAGCCATGGATATCTACAACGATGTGCCCGGCAATCTGCTCGAACAGTTCAATGCCAAGCTCCCCGGTATCTCGGAGGATGGCTATATGGTCATGGGGGCGGGCGGACATCTGCCGATCATGCCCTTGCTGATCGCCAGCGACATGCTGGGTGGCGCCATCCTGCTGGATGCGAACGCCGGGGCGCATGCTCGGGTCGGCGTGCTGGACGATCAGCTCACCTATGATGATAACGCCACTGTGGGTGACTTCAGCGATGACTCCATCGGGGGCAGAGAGTCTTCCATGTATGTGCAGGGCGGCGTCGTGGCGGAGCTGGCCCTCGGTTACAGCACCAACGTATTGTCCAGCGCAGCCGGTGATTTGTACGTGGGCGGCAAACTGAAGTATCTCAGCGTCGAGTTGGGGCGCAACAACGCCCGGCTCGATGATCCCACCGTTATCGATACCAGCTCGGTGCTCGATGATTTCGACAACAACACGATGGAGAGCTCGGCGCTTACGGCCGACATCGGCGTGGTATGGACGGCGGAACATTATCAGCTCGGGGCGACGCTGCTCAATGTCACATCGCCGAGTTTCGAATATCCGTCCGCCAGCACCTTTACCTCTGCGCCAAATTGCGCCTTGCGCACCAGTATGGATTCCAATGGCGCGATCGCCCGCTGCCAGGCCGCCTTGGGGGATTCCGAATATAACTTGGACGCCCAGTTGCGCCTGGAGGCCGCCTTGCACAGCGCCTCGCGCAGCTGGCTGATCACAGCAGCCTACGACACCGATGCCGCTGAGACCCCCTCCGGCGACGAGCAGCAATGGGCGGTCATCGCCTTGGGCTTCGCGCCCGAGAGCTGGATCATTCCGGGGCTGCGTGTGGGTTACCGCCAGAACATGGCCGGCAGCGAATTGAGTTATGCGACGTTTGGGTTGACCCTGTTCAAGGGCTTGAACCTCGACTTGGCCTATGGTCTGGAAAGTACTCAGATCGATGGCAGTGACACCCCGCGCGCCATGGCCGCCAATGTCGCATTCGAAGTACGTTTCTAAACGTGACACGATCCAGGGCGCATCCGACGGGTGCGCCTGTTTTGTCGCCGCCAGCGCGGGATTTGGGTTGACAAGGATAGTGACGATTTTCTACGCTTAGCTCCATGCGCCGATTTGAACCTCAGCTTGCGGGCGCAATACAAATACAGCTAAAGCGGCCGAGCCTGCTTGAGCAAACGCTGAGCGGGTTTTTTTGCGCCTCGCGCAACGAGGCGACGGAGGAGTCAATCATGTCATACGAGGATCCGGAATGGGGTTTCGCCACGTTGGCGGTGCGCGCGGGCCATCTGCGCACCAATGAGGGCGAACAGGGCGAGCCGATCTTTCCCACGTCCAGCTATGTGTTCGCGAGCGCCGCGCAGGCGGCGGCGCGCTTCAGCGGCAGCGAGCCCGGCAATATCTATTCGCGTTTTACCAATCCCACCGTGCGCACCTTCGAGCAGCGACTCGCGGCGCTCGAGGGTGGCGCGCGCTGCGTGGCGACTTCCTCCGGCATGTCCGCCATTTTGAGCACCTGCATGGCGCTGCTGAAGGCGGGCGATCACATGGTTTCCTCGCGCGCGATCTTCGGCACCACCTCGGTGCTGTTCAACAACTACCTGGCCAAGTTTGGGGTGGAGACGACCTTCGTCGGTCTCACCGATCTGGAGGCCTGGCGTCGCGCCCTCCGCCCCAACACGCGGATGCTGTTTCTGGAGACGCCCTCCAATCCGCTGACCGAGGTGGCGGACATCGCGGCGCTGGCCGCGCTGGCGCATGAGCACGGCTGTCTGCTGGTGGTGGACAATTGCTTCTGCACCCCGGCCTTGCAGCGGCCGCTGGCCCTCGGGGCGGACATCGTGATCCATTCCGCCACCAAGTATCTCGATGGTCAGGGGCGGTGCATCGGCGGCGCGGTGGTGGGCGATGAGCAATTGGTCGGCACGGAGGTCTACGGCTTTCTGCGCACCGCCGGTCCCTCGATGAGCCCGTTCAACGCCTGGGTGTTCCTCAAGGGCTTGGAAACCTTGCAGCTGCGCATGCGGGCGCACTGCGAGAATACCCTCGCCCTGGCGCAGTGGCTGGAGGCGCAGCCCGAGGTGAGCAAGGTCTATTACTCTGGACTCAAATCGCATCCGCAGCATGAACTGGCGACGCGCCAGCAAAGCGGTCACGGCGGCGTCTTGTCATTCGAACTGAAGGGCGGCAAGGACGCGGCCTGGCGCTTGATCGATGCCACGCGCGTCATGTCGATCACCGCCAATCTGGGTGACACCAAGACCACGATCACCCATCCGGCGACCACGACCCACGGGCGGCTGACGCCCGAGCAGCGCGCCGCGGCCGGCATCAGCGATGGTCTGGTGCGGATCGCCGTGGGGCTGGAGGATCTCGCCGACCTCAAGGCCGATCTGCAACGCGGTTTGTAAGTGGACGAAGCCCGTCAGCAACTGATCCGCTACTATCATGCGGCACTCCAGGCCGTGGCGGGCCGGCGTTGTGTGGCCGAGGCGCTGGCGAAGATCACCGTGCCCGATCCCGTGTACGTGCTCGCCGTCGGCAAGGCGGCGGCGAGCATGATGCAGGGGGCGCTGGATGTCCTCGGCGAGCGGATCATCGAGGGCTTGGTGATCACCAAATATCATCACCTTCACGCTTTTCTTCAAAGTGATGCCCGCATCCACTGTATGGAGGCGGGCCACCCGACGCCGGACGCCAACAGCCTGCGGGCCGGCGATATGCTGCACGACTTTTTTGCACACACGCCCGATAACGCCTGTTTCCTGATCCTGCACTCGGGCGGGGCCTCGGCCCTGGTCGAACGCCTTCCGCGCGGCTTGGGGCTGCCTGAGCTGGTGCGGCTCAATCAATGGCTGCTCGGCTCCGGCCTGCCGATCGCGCGGATCAACCGCATCCGCAAGGCCGTCTCCTGCCTCAAGGGCGGCCGGGCGCTGCGCGAGTTGCGCGGCCGCGCGGGGCGCTGTCTGTTGATCTCCGATGTGCCCGGCGATGATCCGGCGGTGATCGGTTCGGGGCTGTTTTATCCGCAGAAGAGTTTAACGCCCCTCCCGGATGATCTGCCGCGCTGGGTGCGGGAGATGATCGATCGCGCCGCCGAGGAGCTCGCGGGCAACGATGACGCGCCGCTGATCGAACACACCCTCATCGCGAACAACCGTCAGGCGCTCGAGGCGGTGGCGGCACTGGCCGCAGGCCAGGGATTGGCGGTGCACCGTCATGCGCTGCTCGAGGGTGATGCCCTGGACGCCGGTGAGCGCATCGCGGAGGAAATGCTGCACGGGCCGCCCGGCGTGTATCTCTGGGGCGGGGAGACGACCGTGGTGCTGCCGGAATATCCCGGACGCGGTGGTCGTTGCCAGACCTTGGCGCTGACGGTCGCGCGCAGGTGGGCGGGACAGGAGGGGCTATATCTGCTGGCCGGCGGCAGCGACGGCAGTGATGGCCCCGGCGAGGATGCCGGCGCGCTGGTCGACGGACGGACGATCGCGGAAGGGGAGCTTAGTGGTCTCTCTGCGGCGATATGTTTGCAAGGGGCGGATGCCGGCCGCTTCCTGGACGCCAGCGGGGATCTGCTCAGCACCGGACCGACCGGCACGAATGTGATGGATGTCATCATCGGGCTTGCCAATGATGCCACGGCAACTTTTTGAATTGATATGTGATTGCGTTCACGGTCTTTCCGCTCATCCATTCGTGAGAATCGGTCGCTAACGTTGAGAGAAGGACACGAGGATGACTGTGATGCGAAAAAACAAACCGGATCTGCTGATGGTGTTGGTGGTGTTCGTGGTCGCCGGCGTAATGATGACCACCTTGGCGACGAGCTGGTCGTCCAGCGAAGTGACACAAAACACCCTGCAGCCTATGCAACAACATGCGATGAATGATTTGCGTCCGTAAGCGGCTGCCGTCACACTCTCTCCGCCATCGCTTTTTCCCGTTTTCACTCGCGCCGGGTTCGGGCGCATCTTTGCGTAATATCTGCTTTTGCTCCACAATAGGCCTCCTCTGATTGCTGTGAGCTGGCAATGAATCTGCACGAATTTCAGGCCAAACAACTCTTTCGCGCGGCGGGCATCCCGGTGCCCGAGGGTTTTCTCCTCGATTCCCCCGCGCAGGCGGCGGATGCCGCCGCTCAACTCGGTGGCGACCAGTGGCTCGTGAAGGCTCAGATTCATGCGGGCGGTCGTGGCAAGGTCGGCGGCGTCAAACGCGCCGCCGGCGCGCAACAGCTGAAAGAGATGATCACGGAAATGCTGGGCACGCGCCTGGTCACTCCGCAAAACGAGCCGTACGGACAGCCCGTCAACACGGTGTTGGTGGAGAGTTCCTGCGCGGTGCGCAAGGAATTCTATCTGGGGGCGCTGGTCGACAGCGCCTGCGGGCGGGTGGTGTTCATGGCCTCCGAGGCCGGGGGCATGCGGGTGGAGGAGGCTGCGGTGCAGCGTCCGGAGGGTGTCCACCGGGTCGAGGTCGATACCATCACCGGCTTGCAGCCGTTTCAATGCCGGATCCTGGGGTTCGAGCTGGGTCTGGAGGGTGCGCAACTCAAGCAACTGGCCGACATCCTGATGGCGATGTATCGGTTGTTCTGCACCCAGGATCTGAGTCTGATCGAGATCAATCCACTGGTTCTGACCGATAAGGGCACGCTGCTCGCGCTGGATGCCAAGATCAATGTGGACGAGAACGGCTTGATGCGCCATCCCGATCTCGCGGCGCTGCGCGATGAGACCCAAGAGGATCCGCGCGAATGTGTGGCGCGCGCGCATGAGCTCAGCTACGTCGCGGTCGACGGCAACATCGGGTGCGTCGTCAACGGGGCGGGGCTGGCGATGGCGACCATGGATCTGATCAAGTTCTATGGCGGCCAGCCGGCGAACTTCCTCGATGTCGGCGGCAGCACCACGGCGGAGCACGTGGCCGAGGCCTTCAAGCTGGTCCTCACCGATGAGAGAGTGAGCGCCATCCTGGTGAACATCTTCGGCGGCATCGCGCGCTGCGATCGCATCGCCGAAGGCATGCTCCAAGCCGTCGGGGAGGTGGGTATCCGCATCCCGCTGGTGGTGCGGCTCGCAGGCAACCGGGCCACGGAAGGGCTGGCGCTACTCGAAAACAGCGGATTGAATATCGCGGCGATCGAAGACCTCGACGCGGCAGCGCAAAAGGTCGTGGCCTTGGCCGAGGGAGGCGCGAGTGGCGGCACTGATCGATAAGCGCACCCGCGTCATCTGCCAGGGATTCACCGGCCGGGAAGGGACTTTCCATTCCGAGCAGGCTCTGGCCTATGGCACCAAGCTGGTCGGCGGCGTCACCCCAGGCAAGGGCGGACAACGACATTTGGGGCTGCCGGTGTTCAACACCGTGCGCGATGCCGTGGCCAAGACTTGCGCGGAGGCCTCGATGATCTTCGTCCCGGCGGTGGCCGCGGCGGATGCGATCCTTGAGGCGGCCGATGCCGGCATCAAACTCATCGTCTGCATCACCGAAGGCATCCCTATTCAAGACATGCTGTGCGTGAAGGCTGCACTCGCGCAGCGCGACGTGCGCCTGATCGGCCCGAACTGCCCCGGCATCATCACGCCGGGGGAGTGCAAGCTCGGCATCATGCCCGGCGCGATCCACAGCAAAGGCATCATCGGCATCGTCTCCCGTTCCGGCACACTCACCTATGAGGCGGTTATGCAGACCACGCGGCAGGGGCTGGGGCAGAGCACCTGCATCGGCATCGGTGGTGATCCGATTCATGGCATGAGTTTCGTCGACTGTCTCGCCCTGTTCGAGCAGGACCGTCAGACCAAGGGCATCATCCTGGTCGGCGAGATCGGCGGCACGGCCGAAGAAGAGGCTGCGGTCTATATCCGGGAGGCTGTGCGCAAGCCGGTGGTGGCGTATATCGCGGGCATGCTGGCACCTCCCGGCAAGCGTATGGGACATGCGGGGGCGATCATCGCCGGCGGCCGGGGCACGGCGATGGCCAAGATCGAGGCCTTGGAGGCGGCGGGTGTCGCGGTGGTGCGCAATCCCACCGAGATGGGGCGGCGCATGCTGGAATTCTTCAAAGACTAAGGAGCGCGTGGTGGGCACGGCATCGCATCAAACCTTGCGCATCGTCATGGCGCAGCTCAATTTCACCGTCGGCGATATCGTCGGCAATGCCGCGAAGATCGTGCAAGCGGCGCATTCGGCGCGCGATGACCTGCACGCCGATGTCATCGTCTTTCCGGAGCTGGCCGTCAGCGGTTATCCGCCGGAGGATCTGCTGCTGCGCCCCGGCCTGCACACGCGGGTGTTGAAGGAGATGGAGCGCATCAAACGCGAGATCACGGGCATTGTGACGGTGATCGGTTATCCGCGCCAGGCCGCCGGCGGTTTGTACAACGCCGCATCGGTCATTCAGGACGCTCGCGTGCTCGGCACCACGCTGAAACAACATCTGCCCAATTACAGCGTCTTCGACGAGAAGCGGTATTTCGCCGCCGCGGCCGAGGGTCCGGCGGTGGTGGAGATCGCGGGGGTGAAGCTCGGCGTAGTGATCTGCGAGGACATCTGGGTGCCGGGGCCGGTGCGCCAGGCGGTGGAGGCGGGCGCGCAGATCGTGCTGGTGCTCAACGCCTCGCCCTTTCATGTCGGCAAGGGCAATGAGCGTCATGAGGTGGCCCGCGCGCGGATCGGCGAGTCGCCGGCGCCGCTGGTGTATGTGAATCTTGTCGGCGGGCAGGATGAACTCGTCTTCGACGGCGGCTCGTTCGTCATGAACGAGCGCGGCGAGCTGATGCAGCAGGCGCCGTCCTTCGAGGAAGGGCTGTATGTGGCGGAGTTCACTGTTGCGCCGGGTGGCGCGGTCGAGGCGCGGCGCGGCATCTGTTTCGAGCCGATGGGTGTCGAGCGCAGCGTCTATCGCGCTCTGGTGCTGGGCGTGCGCGACTATATCGAGAAGAACGGCTTTCGCGGCGTGGTGCTCGGCCTGTCCGGCGGCATCGATTCGGCCTTGACCCTGGCGATTGCGGTTGACGCCATCGGCGCGGAGCGCGTCGAGGCGGTGATGATGCCATCGCGCTATACCGCCGAGATCAGTTTGGAAGACGCCGAGGCCGAGGCGCGGCTGCTCGGCGTCGATTATCGCGTCATCCCGATCGAGCCGTTGTTCAACGCCTTCCTCGCGAGCCTGCGCGCGGAGTTCGCCGGCACGGCGCCGGATACCACCGAGGAAAACATCCAGGCGCGCTGCCGCGGCGTGCTGCTGATGGCCATCTCCAACAAGAAGCGCAAGATCGTGCTGACCACCGGCAACAAGAGCGAGATGGCGGTGGGCTACGCCACGCTCTACGGCGATATGGCCGGCGGCTTCGATGTGCTCAAGGACGTGCCGAAAACCCTGGTCTTCCGCCTCGCGCGCTATCGTAACTCCCTCGCGCCGGTGATCCCGCAGCGCGTGATCGACCGCCCCCCCTCGGCCGAGCTCGCGCCGGATCAAAAGGACACCGACAGCCTGCCGCCCTACGAGGTGCTCGATGCGATCCTCGAACGCTACATCGAGCAGGACCAGTGCATCGAGGACATCGTCGCCGCCGGATTCGACGCGGCGACGGTGCGCCGCGTGGTGCTGATGGTCGATCGCAACGAATACAAGCGCCGCCAGGCCGCGCCGGGCGTGCGCATCACCCGCCGCGCCTTCGGCCGCGACCGGCGTTATCCGATCACCTCGGGGTATCACCGCTAGTCTTTTTGCACGCAACTCGCTAAGCTGAGCGGGAATGACTGTAATGGGGATTTATCCGTGAAAAAAATCGAAGCGATTATCAAACCTTTCAAACTCGATGACGTGCGCGAGGCGTTGTCGGAGGCCGGCGTCGCCGGCATGACCGCCACCGAGGTCAAGGGCTTCGGGCGTCAGAAGGGGCATACCGAACTGTATCGCGGGGCGGAATACGTGGTGGATTTCCTGCCCAAGGTGAAGATCGAACTGGTGGTGCGGGATGACCTGGTCGAGCGTTGCGTGGAAGTGATCACCAATGCAGCGCGCACCGGCAAGATCGGCGATGGCAAGATCTTCGTCACCCACGTCGAACGCGCCATCCGCATCCGCACCGGCGAAGAGGGCGACGAGGCGCTCTGATGAACAAAGGTTTCGTCATTCCGGCGAATGCCGGAACCCAGCTGGGAATGACGAATTACTCAGCGGTTCTCAGCGCCGCGTCACCATCTCCTTCATCGGCCGGCGGGGCGACTCCTCGGGCAGCTCCGCCGGATATCCAATACTCAGCAGCGCCACCGGCTCCAGGCCTTCCTTGATCTTCAGCAGATCTTTCACGGCCGCCGCATCGAAGTGACCCACCCAGGTCGATCCCAGGCCTGCCGCGACCGTGGCCAGTTGCGCGTACGAGGCCGCGATGGTGCTGTCTTGCAGGGCATACAGGGCCTTGCCGCGTTCGCCATACGCGGTGGCCGAGCGCTGCGGATCGCTACAAAACACCAGGCAGACCGGGGCCTGCGCGATGAAGGCCTGGTTGTTGGCCGCCTGGCTGAGGGCGCTCAGTTCCTCCGGGCGGGTGACCACGATGATGTGATAGGACTGAAGGTCGCCGGCCGAGGGCGCGGCGCAGGCCATTTCCAGGATGGCGTGCAGCTTCTCCGGCTCGACGGGCATGTCGGATTGATAACGGCGCACGGAGTGGCGGTGGCGGACGGTTTCAAAAAAATCCCACATGGTGTGCTCCTCAAGTTATCAACTACTCCCTCTCCCTCAGGGATTTATGCCCTTTAGGGTAGAGGGCCGGGGTGAGGGGTTCAATAAGCTGCAAATGTTTGATTATATCCCCTCATCCTGTCCTTCTCCCTGAGGGAGAAGGAACGAAAAATCCATGCTTCAGCAGGCTGCCAACCTTCCACCCTATTCCCCTCGGGGAGAAGGAATCAAAACAATTTGCAACAGCGTCAAGTGTTGGCCGCGAGCTTGCGCAGTTCCTTGATGTCGCGGTGTTTCGGATAGTTTTTTTCCAGCACGCGCAGGCTGTCCTGCGCCAGATCATTGATGCCGAGTTTATGATAGGCGCGGATCAGCATGGCCAGCGCATCGGCGATTTCGGGCGTGCTTGGATAGGTTTCCAGGACGTACTTGGCGCGCTGCGCCGCCGCGGCATAGGCCCCGCGGCGCATATAATAATCGGCGACATGCAGCTCGTGGCGCGCCAGGCTGTTGCTTAGAAACACCATGCGCTGGCGCGCGTCCTTGGCGTATTTGCTATTGGGGAAGCGCTTGATCAGCTCGGCGAAATACTGATACGAACGCAGCACCGATCCGGGATCGCGCTTGGCCGGGTCGACCGAGAACAGATCGTCCATGAAGGCGTCGCGGCTGTGGAAATCCGCCAGCCCACGCAGGTAATAGGCGTAATCGACATCCGGGTGGGTGGGGTAGAGCTTGATGAAGCGGTCGGCGGTGGCCACGGTGGACTGCGGATCGCTGTTCTTGTAGTAGGCGAAGGCGGTCATCAGCATCGCCTGTTGCGTCAGTTCGCCGAAGGGGAAGCGCGTCTCCAGCTTCTCCAGCAGATCGATGGCGCTGCGGTAGTCTTCGTGATCGAGAGCCTCCTTGCCTTCCTTGTAGAGCCGCTCGGCGCTCCAGTTTTCCGGGAGCTCGCTCTCATTCACCATGGAGGCGCACGCGCTCAAGCCAAGCAACAACACGGCGATGGCAACGCTTTTGCCCAATGCAGACTGATAAACTCGGTATAATGTCATACTGACTGTGTTCAAATTCGATGAAAACGAGAAGCGCCCAGTATACACCCAAGGGGGTGCGAATGCGCGATAGGATGACGTGATGTCAAGCAAGCGACTTTTAACGGCCGAGGTGCCGCTGGACTGTGCCGGGCGGCGCGTGGATCAGGTGTTGGCCGATTTGTTCTCTGAGTATTCCCGCTCGCGTCTCAAGCAATGGCTGACCGACGGCCACGTGCTGGTCAACGGTGCGCCGCTGCGGCCCAAGGACAAGGTCTGGGGCGGCGAATGCATCGAGGTGACGGTGGTCGAGGCGCCGCAGCAGGAGGATCTGCCGCAGGCGATCGCGCTCAACATCGTCTATGAGGACGAGGCGATCATCGTGATCGACAAGCCCGCGGGCCTGGTGGTGCATCCCGGCAGCGGCAATCCGGACCGCACCCTGCTCAACGCCTTGCTGCATCACGCGCCGGAGTTGATCAATGTGCCGCGCGCGGGCATCGTGCATCGCATCGACAAGGAGACCAGCGGCCTGCTGGTGGTGGCGCGCACCTTGGAGTCGCAGACCGCGCTGGTCGAGCAGTTGCAGGAGCGCGCCTTCGAGCGCATCTACGATGCCGTGGTGGTCGGGGTGATGACCGCCGGGGGCACGGTCGACGCGCCGATCGGCCGGCATCCCATCGATCGCAAGCGCATGGCGGTGACCGAGCGCGGCAAGCCGGCGGTGACTCATTACCGCGTGGCCGAACGCTTTCGCGGCCACACCCATATCAAGGTCAGGCTCGAAACCGGGCGCACGCACCAGATCCGCGTCCACATGGCCTATGTGCATTATCCGCTGGTGGGTGACCCGGTCTATGGTGGACGCTTGAAGCTCCCGGCCGGGGCGAGCGAGGCCTTGCGTCAAACGGTGCGCGGGTTTCATCGCCAAGCACTGCATGCCCGCGAGTTGGGGCTGGCCCATCCCGGTAGCGGCGAGATGATGCGCTGGGAATCGCCCTTGCCGGAGGACATGCGGACGCTGCTGGCCGTCTTGCGCGAGGACGCCGCCGATCTGGGGCGCCGATGAGCCGGCCGGAGCGCCTGCCGCTGATCTTCCCCGAGTGGCCCGCGCCGGGCAATGTGCGCGCCTGCGCCACCACCCGGTCCGGCGGCGTGAGCCTGCCGCCGTATGACAGCCTGAATCTCGGCGATCACGTCGGCGATGAGCCGGCGGCGGTCGCGCAGAATCGCCAGCGCTTGCTTGAACAACTCCAGTTGCCCGCGCCGCCACGTTGGCTGCGCCAAGTGCATGGCATCGAGGTCGCGCGGCTGGCGGGTGCATTACCGCAAACCCCTCTCGAAGCCGATGCCGCAGCAACGGCCGCGCCCGGCGTGGTCTGCGCCGTGATGACCGCCGACTGTCTGCCGGTGCTGTTCTGTGACCGGCGCGGCACCGTGGTTGCCGCCGCGCACGCCGGCTGGCGCGGCCTGCTCAACGGCGTGCTCGAGGCCACGGTTGCCGCCATGCGTGTACCCGGCGCGGAGATCCTCGCCTGGCTTGGTCCGGCGATCGGACCCGAGGCATTCGAAGTGGGCGACGAGGTGCGCGATGCCTTCATCTCGCTCGCCTCGCCCGCGCAACCCGCCTTCCGTCCGCACGGCCCCGGCAAATGGCTGGCGGACATCTATCTGTTGGCGCGGCACCGGCTGCAAGGCTGCGGGGTGACCGCGATCAGCGGCGGCGACTATTGCACCTATCGCGACGCCGCGCGCTTCTACTCTTATCGCCGCGACGGGCGCACGGGGCGTATGGCCAGCCTGATCTGGCTGGCGGAATAATGCTGAACAACGCTCGGGATTGGCGTATCATGCGCCTTTTTATCGCCGCCATCGAAAGACATTCCCGGTCATGACCTTATTGCTCATCATCCTATTCTGCCTGGTCGGCGGTCTGCTCAGCGTGTTCGCCGCCTCCGCGTTTCTGCTGATCGGCGACGGGGTGCGTGTGCGCTTGCTGCCGCACCTGGTCAGTTACGCCATCGGGGCCTTGCTGGGCGCGGCGTTTCTCGGCCTGCTGCCGCACGCCCTGGAGTCGCCCGGTATCGAGGAGGCGCACGGCATCACGCTCGCGGTGCTGCTGGGTGTGCTCGGATTTTTCCTGCTGGAGAAGATGGTATTGTGGCGCCATTGCCATTCGACGCATTGCGAGGCGCACGCCCCGGAGGATGAACAACACCACGCGCACTCGGCCCCGGCCGGGTCGCTGGTGGTCATCGGTGATACCATCCACAATTTCGTCGACGGGGTGCTGATCGCAGCGGCGTTTTTGACAGACACCCACCTGGGCATTGTCACGGCGCTGGCCGTGGCGGCCCACGAGATCCCGCAAGAGCTCGGGGATTTCGTGATCCTGCTCAACAGCGGCTACACCCGGCGCAAGGCGCTGCTGCTGAACATCCTCTCATCGCTCGGTACGGTGATCGGTGGGGTGCTGGCCTATTTCGCGCTCCGTGAAGTCGAAGCCTGGCTGCCTTACATCCTCGCCGTGGCCGCGGCCAGTTTTATCTATGTCGCCGTGGCCGATCTGATCCCCGGACTGCACAAAAAGGTGCAATTGAGCGCCACCTTCCAGCAAGGGCTGCTGATCGCCGCGGGCGTGGCTACGATCTACATCGCGCACAGCACCTTGCATTGAAGGCGGCGGCTGCATTAGCTTGGGGAGAAAACCTCCAAAGGATTCGTGTGATGACGAAATGGTATATGTTGACGTTGGTCGGCAAGGACCGCCCCGGCATCGTGGCGAAGGTGAGCGCGGCGCTGTATGACGGCGGCTGTAATCTCGGCGAGGCTTCCATGCTCCGTTTGGGCGGGAACTTCACCATCATGCTGATGGTGCAGACCACGCGCACCGCCAAGGCGCTGGTGGACATGCTGGAGCCGGTGGTCGATTCGCTGGGGCTCAGCATGCACATCGACCACATCGAAGGGCGGCTGCACGACCACCCCATTCCGAATGTGCGTATCACGGTATTCGGCGCCGATCGCGCCGGGATCGTGGCGCATGTCACCGGCGTGCTGTCCGAAACCGGCTTCAATATCCTGGATCTGACCTCCGACGTCGCCGGCAGCGCCGAAAAGCCCATCTATGTCATGCAGATCGAAGGCACGTCGCGGGAAGGGGTTGAAGCCCTGCGTGCGGCGCTGGCCATCATCAAGCAGGAGGATGGCATCGAGGTCCGGGTGGAAGAGCTGGAAACCCTGATAGGCTAGCGGATGGCGATGCTGGAAATACTTACCTTCCCGGACGAGCGCCTCAAACGCACCAGCGATCCGGTGACGGTCTTCGATGCGGAGCTGTCCGCCTTCATCCGCGACCTCGACGAGACCCGCCTGCATGCCCCCGGCTGCGTGGGCATCGCCGCGCCGCAGGTCGGGCGCGCGCAGCGCATCGTCATCGTCGATCTCACTGGCAAGAAGATGCCGCATCATGGCCATATGGTGTTGATCAATCCGGAGATCCTGAGCTGGGATGGGATGGCGGCCGGACGCGAGGGTTGTCTCTCCGTGCCGGATTTCACCGGTAATGTGATTCGCGCCGAGCGCATCACACTCACGGCCTGCGATGTCGACGGGCGGGAGCGGCAGTATGAATTCGAGGGCTTCGAGGCGCGCGCGTTGCAGCACGAGTTGGATCATCTCGACGGCCTGCTGTTCCTCGACCGGCTAGTGAGCCGCACCAAGGATCTGTTCCGGCGCAAGGTTTATCAACCCTGATTCGCTTGCTGCGCCGGCGGCGGATAATTGAGGATCGAGAGCTTGTTGGCTTGGGCGAAGTGCATGATGTAACTGAACATCTCGGGATGCAGATGCTCTATCGCGGGGTCGATCGACACGCACTTGATGCCATTGATGGTCAAAGGATACAGCATCGGTGAATAATTGATGCGATGATCCCGGCCGTATTTGGACAGGGCCCCGCACATGCGTTCCGCCCAGTCGCTCGGCCGGAACGGACGTCCTTCAGTGGTGATCCCTTCGATGATGATTCTGGCAGGCATGCGATCTACGGCGGTGTGTGGAGCGTTGCGTTTCAATTCCTGCGCATGATCGCACAATTCCCCTGGCATTTATAGTGGCGCAGGGAAATTTGCCGCGAATTTCACAATAATTAACCGTTGATGTGACGGGTCTTTTCTTGAAGTGGATGACGAATTTAGGCTTTGTCATTTCCATTCTGCGCGGAATATAATCGCGAGTTCGGGTTTCGAGAATTTTTGCCCATCGCGGGTAATCGAGCAGGGGAGATATTGCGTGGAATTGACCGGTGCCGAGATTCTGGTTCGTTGTTTGGCAGACGAAGGCGTCGACTATTTGTTTGGCTATCCGGGCGGCGCGGTGCTGCACATCTACGACGCGCTCTACCGCCAGGACAAGGTGAATCATATCCTGGTCCGCCATGAGCAGGCGGCCACCCATGCCGCCGACGGCTATGCGCGTTCGACCGGCAAGCCCGGTGTGGTGCTGGTGACCTCCGGCCCCGGCGCGACCAATGCCGTGACCGGGATCGCCACGGCCTATATGGATTCCATCCCGATGGTGGTGATCACGGGCCAGGTTCCGACCAGCCTGATCGGCAACGATGCCTTCCAAGAGGTCGATTCGATCGGCATCACGCGTCCCTGCGTCAAACACAATTTCCTGGTCAAGGACGTCAAGGATCTCGCGGTAACGCTGAAAAAGGCCTTCTATATCGCGACAACCGGCCGGCCCGGCCCGGTGGTGGTGGATATTCCGAAGGATGTCACCGCGGCCAAGACCGAGTATCACTATCCGAAGAAGGTCGAGATCCGCTCGTACAATCCGGTGACCAAGGGGCACCCCAAGCAGATCAAGAAGGCGGTGGAGCTGATGCTCTCGGCCAAGCGTCCGATGATCTACACCGGCGGCGGCGTCATCCTGGATGATGCCTCCAAGCAGCTGGTGGAGCTGACCCGCCTGTTGGGTTATCCGATCACCAATACCCTGATGGGCCTGGGCGCGTACCCTTCCTCCGACAAACAGTTCCTCGGCATGTTGGGCATGCACGGCACCTACGAGGCCAATATGGCGATGCACCACTGCGATGTGCTGATCGCCATCGGCGCGCGCTTCGATGACCGCGTGACCGGCAACGTCAAGAAGTTCTGCCCCGACGCCCGCATCGTCCATGTCGACGTGGACCCCTCGTCGATCTCCAAGAACGTCAAGGTCGACGTGCCGATCGTCGGCACGGTCGGCAGCGTGCTCAAGGAGATGCTGAAGCTGCTCAAGGAAGAAGGCGGCGCGCCGGATCAAGAGGCGCTGGCCGCCTGGTGGAAGCTGATCAACGAATGGCGCGCGATGAATTGCCTGAAGTATGAGCAGAACGCCGAGGTGATCAAGCCGCAATACGTGGTGCAGATGCTGCACAAGGTCACCAAGGGCGATGCCTATGTTTGTTCAGACGTGGGGCAGCACCAGATGTTCGCCGCGCAGTTCTATGGCTTCGACAAGCCGCGCCGCTGGATCAATTCCGGCGGCCTCGGTACAATGGGCTTCGGTCTGCCGGCGGCGATGGGCGTGCAGTTTGCTTACCCGGATGCGAAGGTGGCGTGCGTCACGGGCGAGGGCAGTATCCAGATGAATATCCAGGAACTGTCGACCTGCAAGCAGTATGGGTTGCCGATCAAGATCGTCAATCTCAACAACCGCTTTCTCGGCATGGTCCGGCAGTGGCAGGAGTTTTTCTACGACCGGCGCTATTCCATGTCCTACATGGATGCGCTTCCGGATTTCGTCAAGCTCGCGGAAAGTTACGGCCATGTCGGCATGCAGATCGAAAAGCCGTCCGATGTCGAGGGCGCGCTGATCGAGGCCTTCAAGCTGAAAGACCGCCTGGTGTTCCTGGACTTCATCACCGATCAACAAGAAAACGTCTATCCGATGATTCCTGCCGGTGCAGGTCTCAATGAAATGATTTTGGTATAACTGTATGCGGCACATCATATCGATACTGCTGGAGAATGAAGCGGGCGCCCTCTCGCGCGTGGCGGGCTTGTTTTCGGCCCGGGGTTACAATATCGAATCTCTGACCGTCGCCCCGACGGAGGATCCCTCGCTCTCGCGCATGACGCTGGTCACGCGCGGGTCGGATGAGATCGTCGAACAGATCGTCAAGCAGCTCAACAAGCTCATCGACGTGGTCAAGCTGATCGACCTCACCGAGGGACCGCACATCGAGCGCGAGATGATGATGATCAAGGTCAGCACCACCAACGGCAACGCCCGGGAAGAGGTCAAGCGCCTGGCCGACATCTTCCGCGGCCGCATCATCGATGTCAGCGATGAGACCTACACCATCGAGCTGACGGGCACGGGCGACAAGCTCGATGCCTTCATCAGCGCCCTGGGCGAAATACCGATCCTGGAGACCGTCCGCTCGGGGGTGTCGGCCATCTCGCGTGGTTCCAAGGGGCTGAGTCTGTAAGTTTTCGGGAGTGGGGCGCGTCCCCGGTCCATGTACGGTTTTGATATTCACTAAGTTAGAAGGAAGAGTTTCAATGGCACTGAACATGTATTACGACAAAGACTGCGACATCGCGCTGATCAAGGGCAAGAAGGTCGCGATCATCGGTTATGGCTCGCAAGGCCATGCGCATGCCTGCAACCTGAAGGATTCGGGCGTGGATGTCGTCGTCGGTCTGCGGCCGGGTTCCGCTACGGTCAAGAAAGCGGAAAACGCCGGCCTGAAAGTGGCCGCCGTCCCCGAGGCGGTGAAGTCCGCCGATGTGGTGATGATCCTCACGCCCGATGAATTCCAGTCCGTCCTGTACAAAAACGAGATCGAGCCGAACCTGAAGAAGGGCGCGACCCTGGCCTTCGCCCACGGCTTCAGCATCCTCTACAACCAGATCGTCCCGCGCGCCGACCTGGACGTGATCATGATCGCGCCCAAGGCCCCGGGCCATACCGTGCGCAACGAGTTCGTCAAAGGCGGCGGCATCCCCGATCTGATCGCCGTGCACCAGAACGCCTCCGGCAACGCCAAGAAGCTGGCGCTGTCGTATGCCTCCGCCATCGGTGGCGGGCGCACCGGCATCATCGAAACCACGTTCAAGGACGAGACCGAGACGGATTTGTTCGGTGAACAGGCCGTGTTGTGCGGCGGCGCGGTGGAGCTGGTCAAGGCCGGATTCGAGACCCTGGTCGAGGCCGGTTACGCGCCGGAAATGGCCTATTTCGAGTGCCTGCACGAACTGAAACTCATCGTCGATCTGATGTATGAGGGCGGCATCGCCAACATGAACTACTCGATCTCCAACAACGCGGAGTACGGCGAGTACGTCACCGGCCCGCGCGTGATCAACGAGCAAAGCCGCCAGGCAATGCGCGAGGCACTGAAGAACATCCAGACCGGTGATTACGCCAAGCGGTTCATCATGGAAGGTCAGACCAATTATCCGCAGATGACGGCGATGCGCCGCTTGAACGCCGCGCATCCCATCGAGCAGGTGGGTGAAAGGCTGCGCGGCATGATGCCGTGGATCACCAAGATCGTGGATAAGAGCAAGAACTGATCTTACGCGGTCAGTCACGCAAGGGGGAGAAGCCGGTGGTTTCTCCCCCTTTTGCGTTCCCGTCCGCGCGAATTGAAGAGGCTGGCAATATCTAGCCAGCTGTACCACAATAAGCCGCACATTCGAGAGAGCTCACAGGGGCGATATGACCGATCAGGATCCAACGCAGCACACCGAGATCAAACAGCGCAAGGGTATTTATCTGCTGCCCAATCTGTTCACGACCGCCTGCCTGTTCGCCGGGTTCTACGCCATCGTCGCGGCGATGCACAATCGCTTCGAAGCGGCGGCGGTGGCCATCTTCGTCGCCATGGTCATGGATGGGCTCGACGGCCGGGTGGCGCGGCTGACCAATACCCAGAGTGCCTTCGGCGCGCAGTATGATTCGCTGGCCGACATGATTTCGTTTGGACTGGCGCCGGCCCTGGTCATCTATGTCTGGGCCTTGTCGGGCCTGGGCAAGCTCGGCTGGCTGGCGGCGTTCGTCTATACGGCGTGCGCCGCGTTGCGGCTGGCCCGCTTCAATATCCAGATCGGCGTGGCGGACAAGCGCTATTTCACGGGGCTGGCCAGCCCGGCGGCGGCCGCGACGGTGGCGGGCCTGGTCTGGCTTGGCTATGATTGGGAGTTCTCGGGCAAGGCGGTCATGATCTTTGCCGCCATCATCACGCTCGGTGTCGGATTCTTGATGGTGAGCACCATCCGTTATCGCAGCTTCAAGGATATCGATCTCAAGGGCAAGGTGCCGTTCGTGACCGTGCTCATGGTGATGCTGATTTATGTCTCCATTGCCATGGATCCGCCCACCGTGTTGTTTTCGATCTTCATCGCCTATGCCTTGTCCGGCCCGGTCCTGACCTTGATCGCATGGTATCGCGCGCGCGACAAACAAGGTCCGCAGGAGCCGCCGGAGGATCGGGCCGAGGACGATGAAAAGACGGTCTGAGCAAGCAGTCATCCGCGTGTTCGGGCTTGGCAACGGCCGGTGAAGACGCTATAGTCTCAATCAAGACCACGGACATTCTTGATCCTCAAATGACTCGTTACAACGCTATCCCATCCCGCATACGCCATGCGCATCCCGCGCAGGTTTACGCGCGTTCCTCCTCCGTCTCCACCTCTCTGCTGCGACTGCTGCCGCTGTGCGGCGAATAATCCTTTCTTCTAATTTATTTTTTACGCAGGCAATGCACCAACAGACGCCGCGTCTGGCATTGCAGGGATAACGGAATTTTTTCGGAGCAGCAACATGAAAGACAAATTGATCATTTTTGACACGACCTTGCGCGATGGCGAGCAAAGCCCCGGTGCGTCGATGACCAAAGAGGAGAAGGTGCGCATCGCCAAGGCGCTCGAACGCATGCGGGTGGATGTCATCGAGGCCGGATTTCCCCGCGCCAGCCGCGGCGATTTCGAGTCGGTGCAGGCAGTCGCCCGCGAGGTGAAAGATAGCACCGTCTGCGGCCTGGCGCGCGCCCTCGACGCCGATATCGATGAGGCAGGCGCGGCGCTGAAGGGCGCGCATTCGGCGCGCATCCACACCTTCATCGCCACCTCGCCGATCCACATGCAGATGAAGCTGCGCATGTCGCCGGATGAAGTGGTCGAGCGCGCGGTCGCCGCCGTCAAGCGCGCGCGCCAGCATACCGACAATGTCGAGTTTTCACCGGAAGACGCGGGACGTTCCGAGCTGGATTTTCTCTGCCGCGTGATCGAGGCGGTGATTAAGGCCGGCGCACGCACCATCAATATTCCCGATACCGTCGGCTACAACGTGCCGCACCAGTTCGGCGAGCTGATCCGCAAGCTGATCGAACGTGTGCCGAATGCGGATAAGGCCGTGTTCTCGGTGCACTGTCATAACGACCTCGGATTGGCGGTGGCCAATTCACTCGCCGCCGTGCTCAACGGCGCGCGCCAGGTGGAATGCACCATCAACGGTCTCGGCGAACGCGCCGGCAACGCGGCGTTGGAAGAGATCGTGATGGCGGTACACACGCGCCGCGACATCTTCCACTGCGATACCACCCTGGACACCACGCAGATCATGACCTGCTCGCGGCTGGTCTCCAGCATCACCGGGTTTCCGGTGCAGCCCAACAAGGCGATCGTCGGGGCCAATGCCTTCGCGCACGAATCCGGCATCCATCAGGACGGCGTGCTCAAAAGCCGCGAGACCTACGAAATCATGCGCGCCCAGGATGTGGGCTGGGCCGCCAACCGCATGGTGCTCGGCAAACATTCCGGCCGCAATGCCTTCCGCTCGCGGATGGAAGAGCTCGGGGTGGCCTTCGCTTCGGAAGAAGAGCTCAACGCGGTCTTCACCCGCTTCAAGGATCTGGCCGACAAGAAGCACGAGATCTATGACGAGGATCTCCAGGCCTTGGTGACGGACGCCAATATCCAGTCCGAGAACGAGCACATCAAACTGGTGTCACTCAAGGTGTGTTCCGAGACCGGCGAGATCCCGTGCGCCCGCGTGACGCTCACCATCAACGGCGACGAGCGCTCGGGCACCTCCGAGGGCAGCGGCCCGGTCGATGCGACATACAAGGCCATCGAATCGCTGGTCAGCAGCAAGACCGAGCTGCAACTGTATTCGGTCAACAACATCACCAGCGGGACGGACTCCCAGGGCGAGGTCACCGTGCGGCTGGAGAAGGCCGGGCGCATCGTCAACGGCCAGGGGTCGGACACCGACATCGTCATCGCCTCCGCCAAGGCCTATGTGAATGCGCTCAATCGCATCATAGCGCCGGAGGTGCGCGCCCACCCGCAGGTGTGACGAAGCCATGTTGAGCGAACGGCAGCTGCGTTATCTTTCCGCGATGGGCATCCCGGCCTGGCAGAGACGCCATGCGCCGGAGCATCCGGGAGAGATGACGGCTGCCGACCCTGTGGCGCCGTCAGCCGCGCTGGTGGAGCCGCGCGCGGGATCGCACGCGCAAATCGAGCCGAGGGAGTCCTTGTCTCCGGAACCGGCCCCACATCCGCCCGTTGATCCGAGTGCGCTCGACTGGCCGGCATTGCAGGAGGCGGTGCGGGGCTGCATGTCTTGTCCGCTGGCGCAGACACGCACGCAAACCGTCTTTGGCGTCGGCGACCCGCATGCGGCGTGGATGTTCGTGGGCGAGGCGCCCGGGGCGGAAGAAGACCGTCAGGGGCTTCCGTTCGTCGGCCGCGCGGGACAGCTGCTGACGGCCATGCTGCAGGCCATGGGCATGAAGCGCGAGGAGGTGTATATCGCCAATGTGCTCAAGTGCCGTCCTCCCGGCAATCGCGATCCGCAACCGGAAGAAGTGCGCCAGTGCGAAGGCTATCTCAAGCGTCAAGTCGCCTTGGTCAATCCCAAGATCATGGTCGCGCTCGGGCGGATCGCCGCTCAGAACCTGCTCAAGACCGATGAATCGCTCGCCAAACTGCGCGGTAAGGTTTTCCGCTATGGCGCGGCCCAGATTCCCTTGGTTGTTACCTACCACCCGGCCTATTTATTGCGCAATCCGGCCGACAAGGCCAAGGTGTGGCAAGATCTGTGTTTTGCCATGCAAGTGGCCAAGTCCCGGCCCTAGATCATGGACGCGCCTTTGACTTCCATGGTGCCGATGTCCCAAGGGACCCTGCGCTCGATGCATGAGGCGGATCTGCCGACGGTGATTCGCATGGATGCGGCGGCCTATCCCTTCCCCTGGACCGAGCAGATCTTCCGCGATTGCCTCCGCGCCGGTTATCTCTGCTGTGTATATGAAAACGAAGCGGCCATTCTCGGTTACGGAGTGCTGGCCTTGGGCGCTGGGGAAGGGCATATCCTGAATCTGTGCGTCAGCCCCGAGCACCAAGGGCGTGGCATCGGCCGGGAACTCCTCCAGTATTTGATCGACATCGCAAAGTCTAAAAAGATCGACACGCTGTTTCTCGAGGTGCGGATCTCGAATGCGGTGGCGCGCCACTTATATCACGGTGTTGGATTCAACGAAGTCGGCATACGCAAAGGCTATTATCCCACCGCCGATGGCCGTGAGGATGCCATGGTGCTGGCCCTCACACTGGCGTATGACTAGTTTCCCCGCGCAATCCCCCGCCATTTTCCTGATGGGGCCGACGGCCTCCGGCAAGACCGATCTGGCCGTGCGCCTGGTCGAGTGTCTGCCGTGTGAAGTGATCAGTGTGGACTCCGCCATGATCTACCGGGGGATGGACATCGGCACCGCCAAGCCCGATGCGGACACCCTGGCCAAGGTGCCGCACCGGCTGATCGATATCCTCGATCCCGCCGAGAGCTATTCGGCGGCTGATTTTCGCGCCGACGCCCTGCGCGAGATGGCCGAGATCGCTGCCCGCGGCCGGATTCCGCTGTTGGTCGGCGGGACCATGCTCTATTTTCGCGTGCTGCAATACGGCCTGTCGGAGCTGCCCGCCGCCGATGCCGAGGTCCGGGCCGCGCTCGAGCAAACCGCGCGCGAGCAGGGTTGGCAGGCCATGCATGCGCGACTGGCGGCGGTCGACTCCGCCTCCGCCGCACGCATCCATCCCAATGATCCGCAGCGCATCCAGCGCGCCCTTGAGGTCTATGAAATCAGCGGTAGACCTTTATCGGCGTGGTTCTCCGAACAGGAGGCATCGCAACTTCCTTACCGTATTCTCAAGATCGCCTTGGTGCCGGGTGAACGACACGTCTTACATGAACGTATCGCCCGCAGGTTCGAGCTGATGCTGGAGCAAGGCCTGGTCGACGAGGTGCAGCGGTTGCGCCAGCGCGGGGATCTGAATCTGAGTCTGCCCTCGATGCGGGCGGTCGGCTACCGGCAGGTCTGGGAGTACCTGGACGGAAAGTTCGACTATAATGTCATGAAAGACAAAGGAATAGCCGCGACGCGGCAATTGGCCAAGCGCCAAATCACCTGGATACGCTCAGAGGCCGGGGTGAGCTGGATAGATCCGCTATTGCCGCAGTTTCAGGATAGGGCATTGAAATTCTTGGAAGGCGCCCTTAACTAGTGATATCGTGGGACGGACTCGGTGCAATATATTCGAAGATTACAGCAATAGGCCCGTTGAAATTTGGGCGGAGGATATGGATATCTTCGCGAGTACCGGCGGCTTGATTTAGACTAATTATAATAACGATAGGAGGCTCAAATGAGTAAAGGGCAGTCATTACAAGACCCTTTTTTGAACACGCTTCGTAAAGAAAAGGTGCCTGTATCCATCTATCTGGTCAACGGAATCAAGCTTCAGGGCCAGATCGATTCGTTTGATCAATTCGTGGTCGTGCTCAAGAACAGCGTGAACCAGATGATCTACAAACATGCCATCTCGACCGTTGTGCCTGCTCGGAATGTCAAGATGACAGGACAGGCTGGCGGACCCGAGGAGTAAATCTCTTTATCTTCTGTTTGATCACACACGCGGAGATCGCTCGTGTTTGAACGCCCGAAGGGGGGCGAACGCGCCGTTCTCGTGCATCTGGACATCCCCCGAGTACAGGGCAAGGAAGATCTGGAAGAATTCCGCGAGTTGGTCATCTCAGCTGGCGCTGAGCCGGTGGCGATCGTCACCGGCAGTCGCACCCGTCCTGACGCAAAATTTTTTATCGGTAGCGGCAAGGCTGAAGAAGTCGCCGCGGCCGTTGTCGCTGAAAAGGCCGAAGTTGTCCTCTTTAATCATTCCTTGACGCCCGCCCAGGAGAGAAATCTCGAGCGCCTGTTGCAATGCCGCGTGCTGGATCGCGTCGGGCTGATTCTGGATATCTTCGCCCAACGCGCGCAGTCGCATGAGGGCCGATTGCAAGTCGAGCTGGCGCAGCTCAAGCACATGTCGACGCGCTTGGTGCGCGGGTGGACGCACTTGGATCGCCAGAAGGGTGGCATCGGGATGCGCGGTCCAGGCGAGACGCAGCTGGAGACCGACCGCCGCCTGCTCGATGAACGGCTCAAGCAATTGGCCAAGCGCATCGAGAAGGTCCAGCGCCGGCGCGCCGAAAGCCGCAAGGCGCGCAAGAAGGCCGATCTGCCCCTGGTGTCGGTGGTGGGGTATACCAATGCCGGCAAATCCACCTTGTTCAATCATCTGACCGGTGCCGAGGTGTACGCGGCGGATCAGTTGTTTGCCACCCTGGACCCGACTCTGCGCCGGGTCGAATTACCCAATGGGGTAACCGTGATCCTGGCCGATACGGTCGGCTTCATCCGGCATCTCCCGCATGATCTGGTGGCCGCTTTCAAGTCGACGCTGGAGGAAACGCGCACCGCCCACCTGCTGCTGCACGTCATCGACGCCCATTCGACCGAACGCCACGAAATGGTCGAACAGGTCAATGATGTGCTCAAACAGATTGAGGCGCATGAGGTGCCACAGATCCAGGTCTACAACAAGATTGATCTGCTCGACGGGGAATCGCCCCATGTCGACCGGGGCGAGGATGGTAAGATAAGCCGCGTTTGGATGTCAGCAAAGACCGGCGCCGGGGCCGAGTGGCTGTTACAGGCCATCGCAGAACATTTTCACGAGCCCAGGGTGTGCCAGCGCTTGCGCTTACCGCCGTCGGCCGGTCGCATCCGTGCTAGACTCTTCGCCCTGGGCGCGGTGGTGGAAGAACGGGCGGATGAGCGCGGCGATCTGTACCTGCGTGTCGAGTTGGAGACGCGCGACTGGATGCAGCTGACTCATGACCCCGACTTCCACAATGACATGGTGTTGGCGGACGGCGATGGATTAAATGTTGCGGTGACGGACGAAGCTCCCTAAAATTCAAATCTATCCATGAACGTGTACTACAAACAAATTCTCACAACATACACAAACGGAGCTATCAATGGCCTGGAATGAACCGGGTGGCGGTAAACAAGACCCATGGGGAAGTCGAGGAAGCAATCAGGGTCCCCCTGATCTGGATGAGATCATCCGCAAGATGCAGAACAAACTGGGCGGCATTTTTGGCGGTGGCGGTCGTCGCACCGGCGAAGGTGGAACCTCGGGCGGCATCGCCGGGTTGATCATCCTGGTGCTGATTGGATGGGTCATCTATGACTCGACCTACATCATCCAGCCTGCCGAGCGCGGTGTGGTGATGATCTTCGGTGAGTACACCAAGACCCTCCAGTCCGGTTTGAGCTTCGTGCCGCCGCGCCCGATCGGCAAGATGGTGCGCGTGGATGTGGATCAGATTCGCAACATCGAGATCGGTTACCGGACCGATACGCGCGGCCAAAGCGAATCGCAAGCACGCGAAGCGTTGATGCTGACGCAGGACGAGAATATCGTCGATATCAAATTGGCGGTGCAATTCAAGGTGAAGAGCGCCAGTGACTATCTGTTCAATCTGCAGAATCCCGACGATACCCTGCGCGAGGTGACCGAGAGCGCACTGCGCGAGGTCGTGGGCAAGAGCAAGATGGACTTCGTGCTGACCGAAGGGCGCGGTGAAGTCGCCGAACGTGTGCAGGAGCTGTTGCAGGGTGTTATGGATTACTACAAATCGGGGCTCATCGTGACCAGCGTCAATCTCCAGGATGCGCAGCCCCCCGAGCAGGTCCAGCACGCCTTCGCCGATGCGGTGAAGGCGCGCGAGGATGAGCAGCGTTTCAAGAACGAAGCCGAGACCTATGCCAACGACATCATTCCAAAGGCCCGTGGTGCCGCTGCGCGCCAGCTTGAGGAAGCCAATGCATACAAGTCGCAGGTAATCGCCGAGGCCGAGGGTTCCGCCAGCCGCTTCAATCAGATCCTGAAGGAATATCGCCGCGCGCCGGAAGTCACGCGCAAACGTATGTATCTGGACACCGTGCAGCATGTACTCGCCAATTCCAGCAAGGTCATGGTCACGGTCGAAGGCGGCAACAATATGATCTATCTCCCGCTCGATCGCCTCTTGGGAAGAGAGTCAGCGACGACTGTGGCACCGCCGCAACTGACCGCGCCGCCTGTCCAGGAAGAGTCGCAACCCAAAGTGGATGTGCGCAGTCGTGATGCCTTACGTAGCCGAGGAGAACGCTAATGGGCCAGAATAAAGGCATGGTTATTCTCGTCGGGCTGGGCGCGTTGGCGCTCCTGCTCTCGTCGATGATGTATACCGTGGAACAGCAGCAAAGCGCCATCTTGTTCCAGTTGGGCGAGATCAAACGCGATGACCTGCAACCGGGGTTGCATTGGAAGTTGCCGCTCATCAATAACGTGCGCAAATTCGATGCGCGCATCCAGACCATGGATGCCCAGCCCGAGCGCTTTTTGACCAGCGAGAAGAAGAACGTCATCGTCGACGCCTTCGTCAAATGGCGTATTTCCGATGTCTCGCGGTTTTATACCGCCACCGGCGGCGGTGATGTGAACAGCGCCAATCTGCGCTTGTCGCAGATCGTCAAGGACAGCCTGCGCGATGAGTTTGGTAAACGTACCATTCAGGAGGTGATCTCCGGTGAGCGTAATCAAATCATGGAGGTGTTGACCCTCAAGGCCAACAAGCAATCCGAGGAATTGGGGCTGCAAGTGGTGCAGGTGCGCATCATGCGTATCGACCTCCCCCCCGAGGTCAGCACCTCGGTCTTCCAGCGCATGGAGGCTGAACGCCAACGTGTCGCCAAAGACCTGCGCTCCAAAGGTATGGAAGCGGCCGAGCGCATTCGTGCCGAGGCCGACCGTGATCGCACGGTGATACTGGCCGAGGCATTCCGTGATGCGGAACAGATGCGTGGGGAGGGGGATGCCAAGGCCTCTGAGATCTATGCCAAGGCCTATAACAATGATCGGGAGTTCTACGCCCTTTATCGCAGCCTCGAGGCCTATCGAGCCACCTTCCAAGGCAAGGAGGATATCTTGGTACTGGATCCTAAGTCCGAGTTCTTCAAATATCTTGAAAGCTCTGCCGGTCGATAATCGGCATGATTCCTGCAAAACCGCCGCGCGTCATCCCGCTCGAGGGGATGGCCGCGGCGGTCTTGCGTATGGGGCGCGCAATGTGGAGCGAAATATGTGGAATGATTTATTGGCGGCCTGTGCCTTGATGTTGGTGCTGGAAGGGATGCTCCCGTTTCTGCGTCCCGAGGCGATGCGCAAGGTCTGGATTCAAATGGCCAGTCTGGACAATCGCGCGCTGCGCATTGCCGGATTGCTCAGCATGCTGGGCGGCGTGGTGATGCTGTATTTGGTCCGGTAGACCTATCGGCGGTCGCGTGTGACGGGTTATCATATCCGGCTTGGAAAAAAGGCTTTCATTGAACAATGGCTGAAGATTTCATGAATAATCGCTGGCTGCTGCCGGAAGGCGTCGAGGAGCTGTTTCCTCAACAAGCGGAATATCTGGAACAGCTGCGCCGCCGGCTGCTCGATCTGTTTCACAGTTATGGTTATGAACTGGTGATGCCGCCGCTGATCGAATTCATGGATTCGCTCAGTGTCGGGACCGGCAACGATCTCGATCTGCAAACCTTCAAAATCATCGATCAACTGACCGGACGCCTGATGGGGGTCCGCGCCGACATGACCCCCCAGGTCGCCCGCATCGACGCCCATCAACTGCGGCGTGAAACGCCCACCCGGCTCTGTTACATGGGCACGGTGCTGCACACGCGCGCCGAGAGCCAGGGTGGCTCGCGCACGCCACTGCAAGTCGGGGCCGAGCTCTACGGGCACGCGGGCATCGAAAGCGATGTCGAGGTGCTGGACCTGATGCTCGAGATGATGCGCCAGCTCGGCATCCGCGACATCGGCGTGGATCTCGGGCATGTGGGCATATTCCGCGGGCTGTCGCGCCAGGCCGGTCTTTCTGCCGCGCAGGAGCAGGTGTTGTTCGAGGCCCTGCAGCGCAAGGCCAAGCCGGAAATCGCTGCTTTTCTGGCGTCATTGAACATTGCCGGCCCGGTCACCGATATGCTGATCAAGCTGGCGGACCTCAACGGCGGCGCCGAGGTGCTGGCGCAGGCGCGCGCGGAGCTCGCGGCGGCTGATATCCCGGTGCATCAGGCCATCGATGCCTTGGGACAAATCGCCGAACTCGCCCGGCGGCGCAACAGTGACCTGGATATCCACTTTGATCTGGCGGAATTGCGCGGATATCACTATCATACCGGCGTCGTTTTTGCCGCCTATGTCCCGGGTTGCAGCCAGGCGGTGGCCAAGGGCGGCCGCTACGATTCCATCGGGGCGGCATTCGGGCGGGCGCGGCCGGCGACGGGGTTCAGCGCCGACCTGCGCGAGTTGATCAAGTGGATCGATGCCAAGCCCGCCGCGGTCAAGGCGATCTATGCCCCGGTCAGCCAAGATCCCGCCCTGTGGACTAAGATTCAACGACTGCGCGCCTCGGGCGAGCGTGTCATCGAGGCCTTGCCCGGGCAGCAAGGCGGTGCGAACGAGATGGGTTGCGAGCGGCAATTGGTATACCAAGCCGGTCAGTGGAACGTCGTGAAGATAGAGACCAGATAAATGGGTAAGAATGTTGTCGTGATCGGCTCCCAGTGGGGAGATGAAGGCAAGGGCAAGATCGTCGATCTGCTGACGGATCAAGCCTCGGTGGTCGCCCGCTTCCAAGGCGGACACAACGCCGGCCACACCTTGGTGATCGGCGGCGCAAAGACCGTGCTGCATTTGATACCCTCCGGTATCCTCCGCGACCACGTCCAGTGCTTGATCGGCAACGGCGTGGTGCTCGCGCCCGATGCGCTGCTCAAGGAAATCAAGATGCTCGAGGACAAGGGTGTGCCGGCCCGCGAGCGGCTGGTGATCAGCGAGGCCTGCCCCCTGATCCTTCCCTTTCACATCGCCCTCGACCGCGCGCGCGAAACCGCCCGCGGCGAGAAGGCCATCGGCACCACCGGCCGCGGCATCGGCCCGGCCTATGAAGACAAGGTCGCGCGCCGCGCCCTGCGCGTCAGCGATCTGTTCCACCGCGAACGTTTCGCCGCCAAGCTCGGCGAGGTGCTGGACTATCACAACTTCGTCTTGAAGAACTACTTCAACGGCGAGCCCGTCGATTTTCAGCGCGTGCTGGATGAAACCCTGGAGCTCGGCGAGGCGATCAAGCCCATGGTCGGCGATGTCACCGAACTGCTGTATCAATACAGGAAACAGGGCGCGAGCGTGCTATTCGAGGGCGCGCAGGGCACCTTGCTCGACATCGACCACGGCACCTATCCGTATGTGACCTCTTCCAACACCACCGCCGGCGGCGCCTGCACCGGCACCGGCGTGGGGCCGATCCATCTCGATTATGTGCTGGGTATCACCAAGGCCTACACCACCCGCGTGGGCGCCGGCCCATTCCCGACCGAGTTGTTCGACGAGATGGGCGAGCACTTGGCCACGCGTGGCCATGAATTCGGTTCGACCACCGGCCGCGCGCGCCGCTGCGGGTGGTTTGACGGCGTGGCGCTGCGCCGCGCCATCCAGATCAACAGCATCACCGGCCTGTGCGTGACCAAGCTCGACGTATTGGACGGCCTGGATGTCATCCGCCTCTGCATCGGTTACGAGGTCGACGGTCAGCGGCGCAACACACCACCCGCCGGCGCCGACGCCTTCGCCGAGTGCAAGCCCATCTATGAAGAAATGCCCGGCTGGAAAGAATCGACCGTCGGCATCACGCGCTACGAAGGACTGCCGCGCACCGCGCGTAACTATCTGGAGAAGATCGCCGAGATCACCGAAACGCCGATCGACATCATCTCCACCGGTCCGGATCGTGCGCAGACCATCACGCTGCGCCATCCCTTCGCCGCGTGACCAGGCGCGAAATCGTTTAAGAGCAAAGAGCAGGTGTAGTCATGGGTGCACAGTGGAAAACAAAGGGTAAAGAAGCCGCGGCCAATGCCAAGGCCAGGGTGTTTACCAAGTTGGCCAAGGAAATCATGGTCGCGGCGCGCGCCGGCGCCGACCCCGACATGAACCCCCGCTTGCGCCTGGCCATCGAGCAGGCAAAAAAGGCCTCCATGCCCAAGGATACCCTCGAGCGCGCCATCAAGAAGGGCGCGGGTCTGCTCGATACCGGCGTGAATTTTGAAAAAGTCGTCTATGAAGGCTTCGCGCCGCATCGCGTGCCCGTGATCGTCGAGTGTCTCACCGACAACCCCAACCGCACCATCTCCAGCATGCGCGTGTTGTTCCGCAAGGGACAACTCGGTTCCTCCGGCTCGGTCTCCTGGGATTTCGACTACCTCGGCATGATCGAGGCGACCCCGGATAATGTGGGTGCCGATCCCGAAGTGGCCGCCATCGAGGCCGGCGCACGCGATCTCGAACCCGCCGAAGAGGGGGCTACGTTGTTCCTCACCGATCCCACCGACATGGATGCCGTATCCCGCGCACTTCCCGCGCACGGCTTCAGCGTCCAGTCCGCGCAACTCGGCTACCGGCCCAAGAATCTCGTCACGCTTGGCGAGACGGAGCGCGCCGAGGTCGAGGCCTTCCTCGAAGCCATCGACGCGGATGACGACGTGCAGAACGTCTACGCCGCGCTCGCAGGCTGAGTCCGCGACCAGCGGTAACACTCCCGCCCTCGTTTATCGATTTTGTCTTCAGCGCGCAGGCGTGCTGCGCTTCCCCCGGCATGTTGGCGCGATCCGCGGCATGCGCCTTGACATACATGCCGCGTGGTCTAGGCTTTAAATCCCTCGATGCATTACCCCGCACAATCTCCTGATTTAAGGAGGATTTTGTATGAAGATGACCATCGAAATGCCCGTGGTATCGGAATGCGCAGTCAGGGAATGCGCCTACAATGTCAATGACGGCTGTCATGCCCGCGCCATCACCATCGGTGACGGAGTGCACCCTGGATGCGACACCTTTCTGGGCGCCTCCTCGCACACGCGAAACAGCCAACAGACCGCCGGTGTCGGCGCGTGCAAGGTCAGTGGCTGCCGTCACAATGATGACTATGAATGCGGCTGTGACAGCATCCATGTGGGCTATGAAAAACGAAATGCCTGTTGCATGAGCTTCGAGGCCCGTTAGTAGTCTGCGAAAAACTCCCTCACCTACAGGGAGAGGGTTGGGTGAGGGGATAAATGAGCTGCAAGTGTTTGCTTATGCCCCCTCATCCTAGCCATCTCTCAGAGGGAGATAGGGAGTTGAGGGCGTTTTTCAGTACACTGTTAGCGCGGGGCGCAGTGCGCCGGAGGTGGCCGCACAGGTTTTGTTCGGCACACGGCGCTTCGCACATCGTGCCCTGAATTTTGATCTCGGCGGTTCCGCCAAGATTTCCCGGTATATCGATCAACCCTCCAGCTCTGCACCAAGTGGGCTGAGCGGCCTGCCTTTGTAGTTCAGTGATGGCCCGGCTTGGGGTATGATGCGGCTTTTCTCTCATGCATGCGGTGGTGGCGATGACGGGCAAGAATCAATTTGATCAGGTGCGGGCGATCGAGTGGCTGGAGCAGGGGGTGTTGCGCCTGCTGGATCAGCGCATCTTGCCGCTGGAGACGGCCTACCTGGACTATCGTGATGCCACGGCGGTGGCGCGGGCGATCACCGACATGGTGGTGCGCGGGGCGCCGGCCATCGGCATCAGCGCGGCCTACGGCATCGTGCTGGCGGCGCGGGCGCGGTTTGCGCAGGATGGCGCGGGCTGGCGCACGTCGATCGAGCAGGACCTGAAAACGCTGGCCGAATCGCGGCCGACGGCGGTGAACCTGTTCTGGGCCATCGAGCGCATGCGCCGGGCGATTGCCGCGCTGCCGCCGGGCGATCCGTATGAAGCCCTGCTGGCCGAGGCCAAGGCGATACATCGCGAGGACATTGCGGCCAATCAGCGCATGGGCGCGCTGGGCGCGGCGCTGATCGAACAATCATGTGCGGTGCAGACCCACTGCAATGCCGGCGCCCTGGCGACCGGCGGTTACGGCACCGCGCTCGGCGTGATCCGCGCGGCGTTTGCGGCGGGCAAGATCACCCGCGTCTACGCCGATGAAACCCGACCCTGGTTGCAGGGCGCGCGTTTGACCGCCTGGGAGATGGTGCAAGAGGGCATCCCGGTCACGGTCCTCGCAGATGGCGCGGGCGCGCATCTGATGAAACAGGGCGAGATCGGCTGGCTGATCGTCGGCTCGGACCGCATCGCCGCCAACGGTGATGTCGCCAACAAGATCGGCACCTATCAGGCGGCGATCGCGGCGAAATATCATGGCGTGAAGGTGATGGTGGTCGCGCCCACCTCCACAGTCGACATGTCGATTGCCAGCGGGGCGGAGATCCCAATCGAGACCCGTCCCGCCGCCGAGGTGTTGGGCCTGGCCGGTAAGCGGGTGGCGGCGGAGGGCGCGGTGGCCTGGAATCCGTCGTTCGATGTGACCCCCGCCGCGCTGGTCGATGCCCTCGTCACCGAGAAGGGGGTGGTGCTCAACCCGACGCCGGACAAGATGCGGGCGTTGATGGGAAGCAAATAATCTGGGTTGGGTGGAGCGCAGCGCAACCCAACAAATCCATCGCTGCACAAGAGTGATGGGTTTCGCTGCGCTGCACCCATCCTACGTTTGATTCTCAAAGCTCACCCCTTTCCAACGCCCCTGAATTCGATTCTGGGGCGTTTTTTTTGGGGTGCAGTGGGGGTGCTCGGTATGTTAGTATGGACGACTTCAATCCGATCGAAACAGCCGCAGTAAAATCAAAATATGGAAACATTCGCCAAAGAAGTTCTCCCGGTCAATCTCGAAGAGGAAATGAAGCAGTCCTACCTCGATTACGCCATGAGCGTGATCGTCGGGCGGGCGCTTCCAGATGTGCGCGACGGCCTCAAACCCGTGCATCGTCGCGTGCTCTACGCCATGTCGGAGCTGGGCAACGACTGGAACAAGCCGTATAAGAAATCCGCCCGCGTCGTCGGGGACGTCATCGGTAAATACCATCCGCACGGCGATACGGCGGTGTATGACACCATCGTCCGCATGGCGCAGCCGTTTTCGCTGCGCTATATGCTGGTGGACGGGCAGGGGAACTTCGGTTCGGTCGATGGGGACTCTCCCGCGGCGATGCGTTATACCGAAGTGCGCATGGCCAAGATCGCCCATGAGCTGCTCGCCGATCTGGACAAGGAAACCGTCGACTTCGTCCCCAACTACGACGAATCGGAACGCGAGCCCGCGGTCTTCCCGACCAAGCTGCCGAATCTGCTGATCAACGGCTCTGCCGGCATCGCCGTCGGCATGGCGACCAATATCCCGCCGCACAATCTCACCGAGGTGATCAACGGCTGTCTGGCGCTGGTCGACAATCCCGCCATTGATATCCAGGGGCTGATGGAGCATATTCCGGGGCCGGACTTCCCGACCGCCGCCTTTATCAACGGCGCGCGCGGCATCCACGAGGCCTATCACACCGGGCGCGGCCGCAT
>CAZKZP010000008.1:0-22886 GCA_964557295.1 uncultured Chromatiales bacterium
TGAACTTCTTCAACTCAATCGATTCTTTGTCATTGTAAAGCCGGATTCGGATGTCAGTCCGAGGCATTCGTGGCTCAAACTCCATAAAAAGCTTTTGGCCATTGGCACCCAGCTTTTCGAAGGCCGCCATGGTTTCGAATTCATCAAAAGTCACTGTAAACACTACTTTCTGTTGATTGAATGCAGTCATAAATGATACTTCCTGTGGAACAGGCCGCAGGTTATTCAGCTCTTTTTTGTCCGTCAGCACCCAATAACGAATATCTTCTCCGTTTAGATAGATAACATTAACATGGTCCGGATGATACCCATCGCTGAAGGTGGGTAGCCAGTCATATCGGTTGCGGTAACGTGACCACAGACCAAACGGCACACCATTCTTTTTTAGAGATTCGAGTTCCTCAGGTGTGATGCTCTCTTCCAGTACTTCTCTAATGTAAGTATCCGCTTGCTCCTTGCTTTCAAAAGGCAAGGCAAATGCAGCACTGGGATTGAGTTCAATCTTCTGTGCCTGGCCAAAAAAGACTTCGGTTGTTTTGCGACCTGTGAGCCACACGGCGACAAAGCCACCCGGTGCAATCCCCGCCATAATACTGCTGTAGACAGGACTTTCTTTGCCATTCGGATAGACAAATGGATTTTCCACTCCGTCGCGAAACAGCGCCAGGATTTTTTCATAAGGCAGGTCGAACTCACCTTTATAAAACTGCTTTTCGGCATAGGAGAAAAAGATAATTTTCAGCCGATCTGGCAGTGGCTTTAATTTCTCTCCAACGACATGACTTGAAATGGGATCACCCCAGCCTTTTTTTATTGTGCCGCCACTAGGAATATATAAACCCAGCTCGTCTTCACCACAGTAAATAAAGGTGCCCTGGATAATTTTCATCGGGTAATGCTTCGGTGCGCTCTCGGTTGCGTCCCATTCGAATTTTCTGTCGTTTTTGCTCATGGCGATACACTGACCTGTCAATAGAAATAGGAGGGCGGCAACACTGATCTTCATGCTAATCTTACGCATCATAATAATACCTTTTGCGCTTGTATTTTTTCTCTATGTTGTCCCATTCAAAATTTGGCTTGTATCCAGCACTCCATTTACTGGCCGAAAAATGAAAATGTCTGTGTCGAATTTCTTTCAATATTTCTCTGTCTATCGCAGCCTTTTTACCAATCTTAACTTTTGGATCCCAGTCTTCTGGCTTCCAATCGTCAGGCTTGGAAGTATTTTTGTTGGCTGCAATATATTTATCGATTATACCCTCTAATTCTTTTAAATCCTTTTCTGGCTTAAGTATTATGTCAGCTCTCTTTTCCAATTCTGCGCTTATCTTTAGCTTTTCATCGCGCGCATATCGCGCCATGATTTTTAGTGGGATATTAGAATACGCACTGCGTATCCCTTTGCGCGATACCGTCAGAATTGAATGGGTGGCTCTGCCAAGCTCATCCCACTGCACATCATGGGACTTAATTTCATTTTCTTTATACCAGCCCTGCTCGATAAGATCCTGGCGGTCTTTTCTAATCCTGTCAGGATTTCCTTCGTGTATTACCATGGTCTTGCCCGTAGGTCTCCCGAGCCAATCCAGCTCCAGATACTTATCACTACCTTCATCACTGGTACGCATGTAGACTTTTTCGCGCTCTTCGGTCACTTGTTCCAGTAACTTTTCATTGGCCAGATTGTAACTGCCACCCACATCGGAGTGTACACCAGGCAAGTAATATTCTTCCCCTACCCCTTTATTTACTGCGCTCTGGATCTTGTGCAGCGGGAAATCTTGGCGATGCTCATCGGCGGCGGCCAGATGCAGCGCCTTTTTGGCACGCGCCACGGCCGTTTGCTGAAGCGCATTCGTTGTCCAACCCACCTTTTGGCTGCCCAAATACGAGAGCACAGTATCGTACAGCCCGGCAAAGCGAATCTCGACCGCATTTTCATCAATTTCTAACATGGACTCATTGAGTCGTTTCGCTATGGGCCGCCATTCATACATTACTGTGCCCGTTTGCTCATCAACACCTGATATCCTGCCGTTGAAAATCACATGAATGGCATAACGTGCTGTGGCTGCACCGCGGCTGAAACCAAAAACATCAATCGTTAATTTTGCAATGTAATGCTCTTCATATTTTATTTTTTTGTCATTAGTCATCTTCTCAACTGCTTTTCGAATACCATCTTCAGCCCTCCAGGGGACACCAGATTCACCGATGGCCAAGGCGTAACCCCTTAATGAATCCCTCTGATATGTAAACGTACCTTGCCCCTCAATATAGTGTTTATAGAATAAGTCATATCCATCTGCTGTTTCTTCTACATGAGGCTCCATAATGGCAATATTGGTACGTCCATTGTCGTAGCTATTGGAGGGGTCTTTTCTGAATTTTTTTTTGGCTTTCGATTCCATTTCAAGCTCGTCCTTCTCTCGCTCTTCAATATTCATGCGATTATTCAGCGTTCCGTCAAAAAATAGTGCCACCCGTATTTTGAGCGGGTCTTTGCCATTTTTTTGCGGAAATACTTCTTCCGCATCGGCTATGGGTAAATTTCCAGCTGGCATCGCCTTGTCTCCTAACTTGCCTGAAAATGAATTTTCTCTATTACTACTGCACCACGCATGGCGGTGTCGGATGAGCTATAGACCAGATGCGCCTTTGCCTTTGACTGACTGAACAAGTTCTCAGCCGCAAGCGCGATCAGTGCTGTTGCCGTGGCCGATCCCAAGTCACCAAAACAATCCGCTGGATGTTCGATTTTCACCGGGTCGGCAAATGCATCTTGATTACGGATATAGGCTACACCATATTCTTTAGCCCAATGGTTCTCGCCATTCATACTGCTATAAATGCTATGAATATTGGCTTGCGCGTGATTCACGAGAGCTTTCTTGAAGGCTTGGTCCAGTCCATCGCCTCGGTAAGGTTCGTCACTTTGCATGTGCCCGGTTTCTTCAGCGATACCAGGCGCATTGACGGCTATGATGTAGCCATTTCGCATCATAGCCTGTTCCGGTCGACGCGACAGCAACAAGAAGGCCGCACCTTCACCTGGTGCAAAGCCATCGCTATTTCCCGCACACAACAACCGATCCTCCTTGCTGAGCGGTCCAATACGCGAATAATCCTTATAGGAGTCACTGCCACCGATCAACACGAAATCACTCGGTAGACTATCTAAATGCCGAAACACGTAGCCTAATGCTTCCATTCCTGCGGCACGACCACTATGCATGCTACGGCACTTATTAGCGCGTATCCATGGCTGACAGTTATGTTCCAGATTCTCGATTACTGGGGTGAGCCCTTCTATATCGCCCTGCTCTTGTGGCATAGCCAAAACTAATGGTATCGGCTGTTCTGTATTTACTTGTACGCAGGCCTCACGGATAGCGATGATTGCCATACGGATGACGCGATCGTGACGCTCGTTATATCGGCTACCTTTTCCAATGGCGGCATCAAGTTTATCAAGTGCACTAAAGGGCACCGATGCCATTGTAATGAGTGCATCATTTTTCCCATAATAGTTCGATATCGTGTAACTGCTAATCCCGGCCTTCACCGCCGCCGCCGTCATCGCGGTATTCGCTCCCACCGGGGTGATCATGCCGATCCCAGCGATGTAGAGTTTCGGCGTGTCGCTCATGGTATCACCTTGGCGTAGGTGTTGATGAATCGAGACGGCGGATCGACCAAGGCCAATTCCAAGGCGGCCGCATGACGCTGGCGCATATTGCCTTCGGCGATGATGCGCTTGAGGAATTCCGGGGTGATGGGTTTGCCGAGGATGTACCGCCGCCCGACCATGAAGTTCGCACCGTGATGGCGCCACAGGGCGGTGACTTTCTCCACATCAGGCCAAGGTAGGTTTTCGTCTTCATCCATCTCCACGTTCGCATCATTCGTATCATCGTTTGGCATCATCACCTCGCCATGGCTTCGGCGTGTGTGTAATTGGTGTTTTTCCAAATCCACGCCCGTGATGTTGGTCAACGCCTCGGCGGCCAGGCGCGCCAGCACGGGGTCGGCCATTTTGCCTATCAACCAGTTCACCGCATGGGGGTCGCCGAGCACGCCTGTGGCTTTGATGACGGCGCGGATATTTGCTGGGTCTTTGGCCAAGGTGGATATCCATTCATGCGCTTGTTCGATGGGCAGCACCCGGAAGGCGATTTGGATGGCCCGGTTCTGGTAGAGACCGCGATGCAATACCAGCGGTTGCAAGTTCTTCACGGCGGCATGCTGCCCCAGCAGGATGAGCGACCAGTGGGCCCAGAAGGCGATGGTGGGATCGGTCGAGGCCGCCGCGTGTTGCAGCGCGCTCATCAAATCCAGTCGGCGCAGCTCACCGATCAGGCGCAATGATCGTGCATACAGGAGGGTATGTTTGAGGCAATCTTCGCGGTTGAGAATATTCGTTAACAGCTCGCCGGGGTAATCGCGGCGCACGCTGCACGCCGCCACGCCCAGGAATTTATGATTCAAATCATTGCCGCTGAGGAACCGGCTGATCCACGGCTGCGCGATCCCCGAGTCCAGCCAACCCAGGGCGGAGATGAGTCCCGGGGTCGCACGGGGGTTGGCAAGGCCTGCTTCCACCGCCGTCTGGATGTGACGCATTTCGTGACTGCGCAGCGCGATCACGCTCGCGGTAAACTGTTCACCCGGTTCGCTAAACTCGAGGGCTGCTTCGCAGCATTCCCAGCCAATGTCCACCGATGTCATTAGGCCATCGAGTTGGGCGTCGATGCGACCTTCCAACTCGGCGATATCACTCGGATAATAATGTGGCTGATTGAGTGAGATAGAGCGCAGGAGCCACAGGAATGACGCCTCGGTGGCAAACTGTTCATACATGCCACGATATGCGTGTGCACTGCCGAGAGGTTTTGACTGCGTAATGTCCATGGCTTCGTACAAGGACGCTTATCCCAGGATGTTTTTTTTGTTGTGAAACAGTGGATCAGCCAACCGGCAAACATTACGGCCTTCAAATTTAACGTCAAAGGAATACATCATGAATTCACAGACATCTTTCTGGGTACCACTGGCTACCCCCTTACGCACGCCGGCTTCATCGCCAGAACTTTTGGAATACAACGCCTCTTTCACCATCGGCATGGCTCCGTCTGTTTTAACAGATTTAGGGCCCTTTATGGTGTCGGTAGCTTGTCCCAGATTTGGATATGGAATCGGCACATCTGCTTTGCCTATTGGCGTCAGACAGACGTCAGGAAAGACAAGGCTGGTGCTGCCACTGTCTTTGTGCGCTATTCCTCGCCCATTTGAGAATGTTGTGCACGCCATACTATTACCTCGCTATCGAACTTTCCCGGTTAACGCACTAGTCCAATTTTCATTTCACTGACCTTCAGCGCCTTCTTGTCACACGACAGCGCCGCGCGCCACACCATGTTGAATTTCATCTGATTGGGCTCCAGGATCAATGTTTCCAGTGTGAATTCAGGTCGCACTTCCTTGCCGTCTATGTGTATGCGCGTACTCAACGGCACCTGCGGCACGTTGAAAAGTATCGTTCCCCGTGGATGCATTCCTGTTATCTGCACCGGTTCTCCGCCTTCCAGAAATCCTGGATAGACCAATTCCGGATGTGCCATATTGAGAAAACGCTTATCGAAATCCGTCGGCAAATATGGCGCACGGTTTCTCTTCCACTGTTCATCGTAGGTACCCGCGCACGATGCGCGCGGCTGCCAGTTCGGGGCGATGAATCCAAAACAGGCCGGCGCTGGTTGATCGGAATAGTGTCGTATCAATTGCCGTGGGTCTTCCAGATTAGGCAATGGCACGCCATTCATTTCCTCGGCATTACGTTTGCCGGAAAATCCGCGACCGACCGGATTGCGCGTCTCAGTGGAATCGATTTGTCCATTGACGATGTGCACTCCGCCATAGGCCTTTTCATACACCATGGGCATGGTCGTGAATGCCGCGGATCGTGTGATCATGCCGTCTTTCCACTGGCGATCGCCAAACACCTTGATAGACTTGCCAACCTTCCCTACCGACAGGCTAACATCCAATTCATGCACTTCCTTTTGATCGAGCGCGCAGGCGTGCCCCAGCATGACGATATCCGTCGCCGGTTTGCCGATGTGCATGTCTGATGCGTATTTCACGCTGGACTTGCCTGGCTCTGTCCAGTAGATATCGGCGTGCACCACCGACGCCTGCTCATCCGCCAGCGTAATCTCCTTGCCCATATTGAATGTCGCCTTGACGATAACATACAAGGTATCCACCGCCTCCTCATTGGGAAACAGCGCCATGCTGGCGGCAAAACGGGTGGTGTTATTGACTTGCAGCATCTTTAACCATTTCTCACAGCCAACTTTCCGCCGCTTCTCATTGAAATCAGATTGTCAGAATCTGATGTGAGCAAGTTAGTTGCGACTCTTTTAAGTATCTCTACAGCTTTCATGACCATAGGCACTCCATCGGTGTCTTTTTATTACCGAACGATGTTCCGACAGGTATATAAATACGTTTACTAGTGTCCCATACCAAATTGGGCAGATCGAAGTCCCCTCCAACCGCCGGGTTCAGTACGTGAGTGCGAATTTCACCTGGTATCTCCCCCTGCCATTTTCCAAACATTATTTCCATATCACGCGGCGGCTCCGTGGGGTATAGATCCGGCGGGCGCGCTACACATCTACCATCAGCATTGAAAAAAACTGGCTTCGGAAACTTTTCCCAGGCTTCATCTATGGATCTGTCTCGGTAATAGTGATCAATAAAAATTGCGACGAGCACAATCGCTGGCTTATTGCCTGGCTTATTTACCAAGGGGCACACTCGCGTCGACACCAGATACGGCTGCCATTCCGCGGGCAGGGCAGGCTTGAAGGCGGATTCGCCATAGGGGACACATGAGTCTTCCGACAGCTGCTGGTATTCACTGCTCGCCTGGCTTCTGTTAGTGCATCCAGATACAAGCAGAGAAAAGCAGAGCGCTGTTGACAAGCCGGCGATCAAATACATTCACGACCTGCCGTTTTTTGCTTTGCATTGGGATCGAAGCGCCAGAATTTGACCTTTTCAAAGGCCTCTTCCCTACCCCAGGGATCACGTACCGTTTTGTCGCCTTTGCTCATCGCCCCAGGCCAATCACCCAATGATGTTGACATCGCCAATGCATAGTGGCCTTTTTTCTGTGTCAGCAGGGTTTTGCCATCTTTCTTGATAGCAAAGCCTCCGGCGGGCTTTGAAGCGCCTGGATATACGACAATAACGTGACCATTTTTCGCCTCTGCCAAACCACCCACTATCAAAACACCTTCACTAGCAAGTTTCTCTAGCTCGTCGAGTCGAACCCGCCGCCACCGGGAATCGCATTCAATCTGCATCAATAGGCCGTTGGCCACATGATACGTTTGCTCAGGTATGTATCTCTTGATGACATGCCATACAGCATGACTACATGACCTTGGATAGAGACCGTATGCCTCATCCGCTGCTTCTTTAAGTTTTTCAACGGCGCTCATTGATTTGGCACCTCATTGATCGCTGCGTTTTTTCAGAATCGGTAGTGGTTCTTTCTGGTTCGTATTGCTGCTTGCTTGCATCCCAAATCAAACTGGGGAGATCAAAATCACCATCGACGGCCTGATTCAGGACATGCATGCGGATTTCTCCCGGCACATTTTTCTGCCAGCGTCCATACCTCAGCACCACCTCGAAGGGTGGATCGTCAGGAAACAGGTACGGAAGTCTTGCTATGCATTCCCCCCTGTCATCAACGAATACCGGCTTTGGCAACTGATCCCAAGGATCACTCGCTATCTTTTTCTCCGTAGCCTCTGCGAGTGAAATTGTAATTAGGATGACAGCCGGTTTATCACTCGTCTTTTTCACCAACGGACACACCCGCGTCGAGGCCAGATACGGCTGCCATTCCGCCGGCAAAGCTGGTTTGAAGGTGGATTCGTCATAGGGAACACATGAGGTTTCCGACAAACGCTGGAATTCACCGCCGGCCTGGCTGACATGCGCGCACCCAGTGGTCAGCAGCGCGAAATAAAGTGCTGTTAGAAAGGATTTCATCGCGTCAGTTCACCTGAACCGAACCACCCATGATTCGGTTGACGCCTTCAGAGCGGCTTAATAGATATTTGCCACGAATCAGGATTTTTCCGGACTTGGTGAGTGTGATGCTGGCATCGCCACACCTCAGAACAATCTCTTCACTGCCTTCAATGACAATGCGCTTGCCATCGATGGTGAGATCTTTTTCGGAGTTGCGCGCCGGTTCTGCCGGCGAATCTGCGCTTGGCGCAGTGACGACGACTTCATGGGCGTCGATGATGTCGTGCAAGGGGCTGTGAATCAATCCCATGATCACGGGCTTTTGTGGATCGCCATTGGCAAACAGCAAGGCCACTTGGCGCCCCGCTTGTTGCTGGGTGATGCCCAGCGTGGAAATGGCCACCAGCGGTTGTGCGGCAGGATTTTCGGGATATACCACCAGCGGCTGCCCTTGGGCATTGATGCCCGCCAGCGTGCCAATGATGATTTCGCCGGGCGCGATGGCAGGGGCAGTGTGCGCAGCGGCGATCTCGAATACGGTTGTGTCGGTGTCGGTAGGTTTCACGCACTGACACCTAATTGCCAATGACCTTGCTGCCCTTGATGATCACATTGCCAGAGCCTTTTACGTTGATGGTGGAACCGCTGATCGTAATATCACCATTACTCTTCATGACAATCTGAGCCGAACCAGTTTGCAGGGTAATCTTGTCCTCTGCCGTCAACGTAATCGTTTTTGCGCGCAAGGCATATTCCTTGGTGACGTTTTCCAGGTACTTTCCATCGACGCTTTCTTTCAGATCCTGGCCGATGTGGATCGTCATGTTTTTGCCGATATCTTCGGAGTGATTTTCACCGACCTGAATGGTCTTGTTCTTGCCGATGGTTTCCGTCTGGTTGTTGTCGACCGTCTTGTTGCGATCATGATTGATGAATGAATTTTCATCGTGTTTGACGGTTTTGGTCCGGTCGTGATCGACGGTGTGGGTTTCATCGTTCTCGACCTCGGTGTCCAGATTCTTCTCGGCGTGGATGAAGATCTGCTCCACGCCTTTCTGATCCTCAAAGCGGATTTCATTGAAGTTATCTGGGGTACCGCCCTTGGTGGAGCGTGACTTGATGCCGCTTTGGGTCTTGGAGCTGTACACCGGCTTGTTGGCGCCGTTATACACGGACCCGGTGACGATCGGCCGATCCGGATCACCGTCGAGGAAGGTAACGATGACTTCGTGACCGATGCGCGGAATGAATGACGCGCCCCATTGGTTGCCGGCCCACGACTGCATCACGCGTAGGAAGCAGGAACTATTTTCATCCTTTTTTCCTTCACGATCCCAGATGAACTGCACCTTGATGCAGCCATACTCATCGATATAGATCTCTTCGCCCGCCGGCCCGGTCACAATGGCCGATTGCGGCCCATTCATCATCGGTTTGGAATGCGCTCGCGCAGGGCGGAAATGCACGTCGGCCGGGATGCAGGTGAAGCTGTTGCTGTAGTGCGATTCAGCCTCGCCACCGGCAAAATAAGTCGTATCACGCGCCTGATGGTGCACTCTGGTGAGGATATAACTCCCCTTTTCACTCTTGGCTTCGTGTTCTTTTACGGCGAATTTACCGCCGGCGTAAAAACTGCTGCAAGTGCTGTCAGCATGGATGGTGCTGATTTGCACTTCTTCCGCTTCCATCCGAATGGTGGACAAGGTCTTGCCCGAGTCGAAATCATACAGACCGGGATATTCGTAATGCTGATATTTTTTGGCATTCGCAAACTTGCCCTGGGTGGCGCATTCCACCCACAGGCTCTTGCCGGGCTCTTTGAAATTGTAGTCGTTGAGACTCCAGACGCCCTTGGTAAATTCGTACAGGTGCTCCCATTTGCTGATCTGGGCATCGGGTTGAGTGCCGTGGGTATACGTCAGATCGGTCTCATCGACATCCTCATAGGCATTCTTTTTGTCGACGATCACCAGGGTGTGCTTCTTGGCTTCGTGCTTGAAATACCAGGCGATGCCGTCTTCTTCCAGCAGGCGTGATACGAAGTTCAGATCAGTTTCGCCATACTGCACACAATATTCCCGGACCTTGCCACCCTCGGCGCGAAATTCAAAATCGGTGAAACCATGCGCGGCGAAGACTTGGCTGACGATGTCCTTGGTATTTTTGTTCTGAAAGATACGGCGATTTTCGGTGCGGCTCAAAAACCACAACCAGGGCACCATGGTGAGATGATATTCTCTGAGGCCGAAAGCTTTCACTTCACCAAACGCGAAGCGACTGACAAAGCCGCTAAAGGTGCGTTTGGTTTTGTTTTGAATGGTAACGCTAATGGGTTTGCCGACGATGTCTTCGGGCTTGATAGCCAGATTGGTAGACAAAGCCTCTAACTGAAAGGAAAATACTTCTGAAATGTGCTCACTGCCATCAAATAACGTCAGCAGCAACTCATCCTTACCGAGCGGGGTTTCAACAGCGATTAACCGCTTGTCCTGAGTAAATTGTCCCATATCGTCCTGTCTGATTGGTAGGTGCCAGAAACGAAAACTGCTCCGGCAATGCCGGAGCAGTACATCATGTGGCGGCTTAGCCTGTTATCATCGTCTTGAGATCGTAACTGACACGTACTGGGCTGCCTGCCTTGTTGGTTTCATCGTAATCCGTATAGCTCACATCCAGTTTGGAGTAGCTAAGGCTGATGGTTTCCATTGGCTCATCGTCACCAGAAGCACTGATAGAGTAGCTGCTCACGATACAATTCGATAGCTTGTAGGTCATGTAGCTTTGCGCACCGGTCTTGCCGGTACGAACAAAGGTAATGAGGGCTTCCTGGGCATCAGATCCTGTGAGAGCTTCTTTCAGAATGGCCGCGACAGAGTTGTCGGCCTGTTTGGTGACTGTCACTTCGCTTAGAGTTGGTTTGGTCGATTCACGGTTGGCCATCCGGCCACTCTCCATGTTAACGTCGCGGGATACCGCAAAGTTTACAGATAGCAAACCGATCTGCTTTTCAAACCCCTTCGCAGTGGCATTCCCTTTGATATTCCCGAATTTAAGAAATAGAGCCATGACATGTTCCTTATTGGTTGGTTAATAGCCTGCTATAGGCGAAGTCAATCGTATACCATCACGCATATCAGATCAACGGCATATACTCAAAACAGCCTCTACACGCATATAAACAGCGGCTGACCACATGCTGCACGATGTAACAGCGCAGAAATATTGGAATTCTTGCTCAGAATCGGCCTCATGATGACTGAAGACAAGATACAGTGCGCTGGTTCAGCCCGGCAGAAATTCAATTGGATACACCACCGTACGCGCGCCACCCTCGCGCGCTCCGAAATCGAGCAGTTTGACGCGCGAGATGATGCTTTCCTCTAGCGCGGAGTCGTTCAATTCGCTAGATTTGACAATCACGTTGGCGACACTGCCGCTGGCCAATACCGTGATCTCCAGCACCAACCGCCCCTTCAACCCCGGGTTACTGCGCCGTGCCTTGCGATATAACGTGTTAAGCGTACTTTTATTCTGATCCAGCACCGACACCACATCTTCTTCGGCGCGGACACCTTCGCCGGATGAGACAGTATCGGGGGCACGCGAGGGTTTAGGGCTTTCCTTGATCGCAGCCTGAGCAACCTGTCCGGCCGCGGCTTGCCCAGTGTTTTCCAGTCTGATTGCGTCAACGCTAGCGGTGTGAAGCGGAACACTCACACCGCCACTGCTCCTGCCAACACCGGCGGTGAGGATGCTGGTGTTGGCGGCGGCCACTTGCGTGCCCGCGCCAGCGTGCGAAATAGTCTGGTTGACGACATTGCTGGCACTGGCGGTATCCACCATCTCGGCCAATTGGTCTTTCAATCTGAAAATCCCGATCTTCTCGACCTTTTTCCGCGCGACCTCCTGCTCCCTCGTAAGCGGCTTAACCTCATCACGTGGACGCGTGATCTCGACTTCCTCTTGAGGTTGTTCTGCGGGCTTGAGAGGTTCGGCAACCTTGGGAGGTTCCACCACCTTGGGAATTGGCTTGGCCCTTTCCTTGATGTTGACTATGACCTCATCGCGGATGGGCACAACGGCCTTACGCTCTTCCACTGGCACATCGATGGATGACAGGATTAACGCCAGCACCAAGAACAGAGACAGCGTGACGGCAGCCGTAATGTTGAAGGTGTGGTCGGATTTGTCCTGTGGCGACCAGCGCAGCGCCAGCGCTTGATAGGTAATATCAACCATCAGGTCTTGCTCCGGGACTTTTGCATTGCCGCAAAGGCGATCTGAGTATAATTCGCGTTGCGGCAGCTTGTCAGGATCTTCCGCAGCAATTCGTACGGAATGGTCTCATCCCCCATGATGGTCACGCCAAGCTGCATCTGTTCTGGCGTCTCTGTCAGAATCAGCTTGGATGACTGGAATTTAAGCTCCTTTTCCAGCGCCTCGATTCTATCGTCGCGGGTAGCCAATACATTCACAACCTTCGCTACTTGCTGATCTTGCACCAGGATAGCGTCCTTGGTAACGACGATGATCAATGTCTCCTTCGGCACCTTTTGCGAGACCGACGTGGGCAACTTGACATCCTTACTCGTCTGGAGCTGCTGAGTGCTGGAACTCACCAGCAAGAAAAAGACCAGGATCGTGAAGATATCCATCATCGACACCAGGTTCAATTCGCTTTCTGTATTGAGCTCCATGAAGCGCTGCCGTCTGCTGCCGCGACCAGTTAATTTTGTTTTATTCATATTCTGGCCTCAGCTAAGGTGTTGAGGGCGGCACCGGCACGGGCTCGGCATCGCCGATCGAAATGGCCGGAAACAATTCCTTGCTCACCACGCTGAATCCTTCCACGGTATCGGCGCTACGCACATGATCCATGACGGTAATCAACGTCTTGTAGTCGATGCCGGGCTCGACCAACAGGGTGATGCTGTCTTCCACGGGAAAACGGCTCTTGATCATGAGCAACAGGTTGCTGAACTCGCTCCAGTTGGTGTCACCATCCGAGCGTTCGAACCGTTCGATCAAACCGGTTTTGTTGTCCTGCACATCGAAACTCTGCTTACGCAATACCAGCTCGAGATGCAATTTGGCATCACCCGCTGGCGCGGCCTCGGCCGCGGGCAGATTCAGCTCCTGAATCGTGACCTCGGTGAACACCGCCGTAATCAACAAAAACGGCACCAGAATCACCATCAGATTCATAAAGGCGACAATATTCAGCTCGTCAGCCTTTTTCAGCAGTTGCAGACTGCGTTTACTGGTCTTCAACAAGGTTTCAATCCTTTACCATCAAATTCAGCGCTTTGACAGCCGCCTTTTCGATGTTGTCAACGATGCGGGAAGTCTTGGTCACCAGATATGAATGAATCAACAGCAACGGTATGGCTGTCACCAACCCCATCGCAGTGGTATTCATGGCAACCGAAATACTGGTCGACAGGATGCGCGCCTTTTCGGATGGCTCGGCGGTGGCCACGGCCGCAAAGGCGCTGATCAATCCGATGATCGTGCCCAGCAATCCCAGCAAGGTCGCGATATTGGCAAACGTCGACAAATAATGCGTGCGCTTGACCAGATCCGGCATCACATCCATCATGCCCTCTTCCATGGCGGCTTCGATTGATTCGCGTTTTTTGTTGGCGCCGTGCTTGGCGAACCCATAACTCAGTACCACGGCAAGCGGTGTCGTGATGCTCTCGGTCAATTTTGTCGCCCGCGGCAGATCATCGGCCTTTAACATCGGTACAAGTTGCGACCAGATGTTGACGGTCGCGCGATGCACCCGTATCAAATAGAAGTAACGTTCCACTGAGATCGCCACACCTATAGCAAAGACGGCAAGAATAGGATGCATGAATTCCCCCCCGTCTTTATAAAACTTCACCAAATCCATAAAATCCATAATCAACCTCGTTTACTCTGTAAATGAATTATTTCTTGCTGAAATCAAATAAGGAGCCGCTACCCGGCGATACCGGCGCGGGATCGATGTGATTGATATCCCGATCGATGGCATCCAGAATCTGTTTGCGTTGACGCCGATACTCCTCTGACGAAACTTGTTGATAATAATATTCATCAGTCAATTGCCGCAGTTGTTCTGAATATCTGGGGATCTCGACTTTCATTTATGCGCCAACTCACGTACCACGCGAAAACCAGTAATTTCATCACCAGCGCCGGAATAACTTTTGGCGTTGTCGACACTGCATTCCTGCATATTATCATCGAACGAACCGCCGATGGCGAGCAGGTTCAGGCCCTCGTCATGCACCATTTCCCGGGCATTCCCCAAATAGTTCACCACTCCCCAGCTATTGGCGATTCCGGTATTGATTTTGATAAGTTCGTTGCCTTTTTCGATTCCGCGGCTATTCACCGCGCAATTGCGATTCGGATCATGGGATCGGTTGGTTGAGTTGGCGGCATAGGTCCACTCAGCGCGGGTTGGCAACCGATATTTCTGGCCAGTGCTGCGGCTCAACCATTTCACATAGGCCATGACTGTAATCAGTCTGACATTGGTAACCGGCAAGTTGTCTTCTTTGACGGAACGACACTCGCCGGTCGCGGCGCAGAACTGATTCCATTCCGCATTGGATATTTCATACTTGCCGATGGCAAATGCAGGAATAACGGTGTTTCCTGGAATCACAACCAGTGCCGGTCCGCTGCCCGCGCCCTGCAACCGATCGCGGCAAATGGAGTGATCACCACGACCACCCATGCCAGCGAGCGACTGGTCACATGCGTCACGCGCGCTGATCTTGATCTCATTGATAATGCTCTTATCACCGAAGATACGCAGCGCGTACTGCTTGTATTCTTGTGCGCTTTCCGGGCTCGACTTGCCGATTTGGCTTATACACTGCGCCAATGCCGCGACAATCACGCCCTCAGCCTTCTGATAACCGGGCATATCCACTTCGCGCAGTTTTTCAATCGCCACCCGGAAATCGCTCATGCTCAAACTCGAACGACATTCCAGCTGCTTATTGACATTCGCCATGGCTTGGTCGTACAGCGTTTGCCGGTGTTGGACATCGGCCGCCTTCACTTGCTCAGTCCTGAGCTTAACCTCCTCAGTCCTGAGCTTAACTTCCTGGGTTTTCCGCATCCTGGCTTCGTCTTGCGCTGCGATGCGGACGAGTTCCTCGATCCTGGCCAATTCCGCATCCAACTGTGCGCGATCCGCATGATATTGATACGCATTGATGATCAGTTCCTTAGCCCGGCCATATTCCTTGCGCTCGATCAATGCGGAGATTTTGCTCAGATACATCTCATAGACGGCACGTGTGGTCGACTCAAGCCACGCATCCATTTTATCACCCAGCAGGGCGGACAGATTCTTGAACTCATCCGCCAGGTTTTTCTCCCACGACGAGGTAAACGACGGCTCGGCGAGCAGAGTCTCAATCTTCTGTTTGAATATGTCGTAACGAATCTTGAATTCCAGCTCATCGGTATTAACACTTGCAACGGGTGGCGGCGGTAGTGGCGGTGCAGGCTCTTCATTATTTAGCAGCATGACCACGGTCACCAGCAGCGACAAAATGATCAGAATTGAGCTGATACGGACAATCGAGGACTTACGCTTGCCTAAAACCTGTTTGTAAAACTCCTCGACTGAGGCGATGCGGTCTTCGCTTTTAAGCGCTAATGCCTTTTCGATGGCCTTCCATTGAATATTCTTGATGCCCGAGATGCGACGCGGCTTGAGTTTGCGTTTATAGGCCTCATCCGCTGGCAAACGATTGTATGGGTGCATGCCAGTGAGCATCTCGTAGGTGATGCATCCAAGCGCGTAGATATCGTCGCGTAGATCAGGTGCCTTGCCGGCTAGCATCTCCAAACTGGCATAGGCCGGCGTCAAGGCACCGAGCGTGCCCGCATCAAATACGGTTTTGTCCTGACCACCGCTGGCCTGGCGATCGACGCTAGCTACAGCGCGGGCGATGCCAAAATCGAAGATCTTGGCCACACCGCTGTTGGTCACAAAGATATTTCCGGGTTTGAAATCGGAGTGTACGATTTTTTCGCTGTGGGCTTGTATGAGTGCCGAACAGATGCCATCGAGTATCGTCCATACATCATCGCGCGGCAAGCCAGTGGAACTGTATTGTCGGATGAACTGATCCAGCGGACGACCTTCCAGGAATTCCATCGTCATGAAAACGATGTCGCCATCGCGGTCGAAATCATAGACCTTCACCACATTCGGATGCGCGATTTTTTGGCCCTTGCGGGATTCGCGCTGCAATGCGATGAATGATTCGGGATGCGACTTGAATTCGTCGCTCAATACCTTGATGGCCACATACGGGTCACGATCCTGCGCCTCGACTTTGAGTCGATCCTTGGCCTTGTAGACCACCCCCATGCCGCCGACGCCCAGCACCTTTTCCAGGATGAAACGGCCTTTCAGAACCCGCAGCTCCTCGGCAGACTGATGACCGAACCCGGCGCCCGGCTTCGGCACAAGCGGTTCGTGGATTTCCTGCTCTTTGATGCGCGTGCGCTGCGGGTCCAGCAGGCGCGTCGGATCGATCTTATCCGACAGCGACTGCGGACGGATGCGCGTCATGTCAGGCGCGGCGCCCTCACGTGCGCCAGCAGCAGCGCGAAAGACGGTCCTATCTGCTGCGCCTTTGTCGATTGGCGGCTTATCGCCATCGTGTTCGTTGGAGCTACTCATAGTCATGCTGCTTGCTTGTATTACACTGTTGCATCACCGCAACGCCCTTTGACCACTATCGCAGACACATTGTCTGTTGCGCCGTGATCGAGCGCATGCTGAACCAGACGATTGACCGATGCCTTCAGATCGCTGTCAGCAAGCGCCGCGATCATCAATTCATCATCGATCGCATTGTACAGGCCGTCCGTGCATAACAAATATGTATCACCGGTTTGCACCGCGAACACCTCGATATCCACAAACAGATCCGGACTGGTGCCGATCGCTCGGGTAATGACATTGGCATCCGGGTGTTTTGCCGCATCTGCCTCGGTGATAACGCCTTGACGCAGCAGATCCGCCACATGGCTGTGATCTGCGGAAATCTGCTGCAACTCATTATTCCGGTACACATAGAGCCGCGAGTCGCCGACCCACAGGCAGACACCCACCTGGCCGTGCACCAGAAGACACACACAAGTACTCCCGACAATACGGCCATCGAGCATGATCTCGGAATACTCCAGGAGGCGCTGATTGGTATCCAGCAGTCGATTTTCAATGTCCGCCACGAATTCATTCAGGTTGCGCTTCGGGCTGACCTCGGCAAGCGCCTCGGCGACGAACTTACTCGCGACATCGCCTGCCGCGTGGCCACCCATACCATCGGCAACAATCCATATCCCCGCCTCCGGTCTGGCAAGAATGGCATCCTCATTTATCGCGCGCACAGCGCCCACGTTGGTCAGCGCCGCGCTCGACCACAGAATCGGACGTCTGATGGTGATGTCTGTCATGTTCAATTCAGCGTGTGGTAGTTCATCTTCACATCACCTGGGCGCGCAACGCGAAGGGCCGCTGCCAACCCCAGGTTTCCCATTGGCCATCCAGCATGGCGGCAAGTTTGTTGATACCTGGCAAACCCTGCACACTGAACAGGCAGGGCGTCACGTGATCAGAACCGCGCGTAATCCAGACGCTGTAACTGCTCAAGGTCCGCGTCAATAGTGCATCCAGGACATACGGATACACTGTCAACGGTGATGATTCGTCAACAGACATTTCGACCTGAATGGCGTTAGCCTCAATTGTTTTGCCGGTCTTGGCGTACTCGTGAGACATATCCGGAGCCAGTCCCGCCAGGCGCCGCGTCAACTCATCCAGATCAAGCTGCGCATCCAACGCCTGCAACGACAGCGCCTCGATACCTGAAAACCACGTATCTTGTTTCGACACAAATTCCAGCGGATTGAGCGTGTCGGGCAATCGCGCCACGATGGAAAATGGAAAATAACGCCCGACTTGATCAACACTCGGCAGCATCACGCCCGCCCAAGCGAACTTATCAATGGCACCTGGCGCCAAGACAAAGCGCCAGATCGGGCTGGTCAAATAGAACTCCAACCACTGCTCACCCATTTGTTCGCGCGATCCGGCGATAAAATGCTGTAACCACTCATCCCAGCCGCTGATAAAACTTGCAGGCAGATTGCGCTGGATAAAATCACCATAGTCCGGCAACTTGCCATAAAATCCGATGACAGTCATGGGAAGCGTTATATCCCTTCCGGAATCCTGAATGATCCCAGCAGGTCCTTGTTAAATGGATTCACCACACTCTTCGCCTTGATTTCATAGGCGATCGAATGCTGCCCCTTCTCCACGGCTCCCTTGTCGCTGCGGCCAGCATCCGTGTGGCTTAATGTCACCAAGTAAACATTCGCGCTCGAAGTCGGCGTCAATTTCGAACGATCCACCAGCCGGAACCAGGCCCACGGTCCTTCATAATTGGTGGAATATTGCTGATCATTGATATCTTCGAACAACAAGCGAATGCGCGTGGACGATTCGCTGGCCGACCAGCCGAGCGAGTCCCAGAACTTCGGGCCATGGCTGTAGGAGATGCGCTTCTCACCCATTTCCATCATGAATCGCACATCGCTTTTCTTCATGTCGTATGGCCGCAGCTGGAAGGTCACCATCGGCATCGCCGGATTTTCACTGAAAAATACCGTCTTGATTTCCTGCGCCCGCTTGAGCTGTTGAATGACGTTGGCGGACAGACCGATACTCTGATTATCCACCCCGCGGCTCGACCAACTCCGTGTATCGATGAAGGGTTGGACATATTCCAAGGAAAACTTGTCGATCACCCCGTTGGGCTTGAAAAATTCGGTGAAATCGTTGATCGCCACTTCATCCTGCGCGGCGGGGTCGAACGGGTAACGTCCCTTGAGCCTGCGCAGATAGGGCTCATACACCTGGCTGCGCCATTCAGAGGCCAAAAAGCCGTGTCCGGCACCAAGGACCGAGCGCCAGAGCTCATTGCTGATGGTGTTCAACCAGCGGTTCAACGGTTCCGGCAGATTCTTAGCGTGATTGCTCAGTGATGTAATCGCATTGCCGCCGCCACCCGCATAACGCGAGCGCGCAACTTCGAAAGATTTCTTGTCCGGCTCGGGTGCGATGGCGATTTCATTGACGAACTCTTGCAACTGCTTCAATGCCTGAAGGGTGGTGCCGATGGCGGCCGGCCGGCCGGTGGATTCGCGCAGCAACACATGCAGATCACGAAAATAATTGTCGACCGGCGTGAACTCCACCTGGGAGGCGAGATAACTCTTCAGCTGGCTGGTCGCGGTTTTATCCTTGGCGACCTTATTATCTTCCACCGTGTTGGTAAGGATTTGGTTGGTCAATTGCGTGTTGGCCGTGCCCAACCGAAGAATCGCCAGGAGCGGTGAGTTGATTGGATCGGTCAGCAGCGACAGCGTTTCATTCGCTTCACGGACACTGCTAAACGGTTTGATATTCAATGCCTCATAGACGCCCTGCCAATGGGCGCGATAATCGGCGTAGTAATACTCCTTGACCTTTTCACTGATTTCCTTGGAATCGTATTGGGTCTCACCCATGTCACTGTTATCATCGGTCAGCACCCACTGTTCCTTGGTTACATTGGCGATCAGCTCCGAGTCCGGCGATAGATCCACACTTTCATAGCCATCCTTGGTGAATAACAATGGGATCGTCAGTTTCCTCGCCACCTCCTCATTCACGACAAAGGCGGATTTTACCGAACCACCCAGTTCGTCGAGCAGATTCACCTTCAACGACAATTTGGCATCGGCGCGAATGCGGCTGTATATGCGCAAGGATATCGGCACCCGAATCAGGTCGGCGCGCACCGAGCGAATCAGATCCTGATTCAGTGCCACCGGCTCGGGTTTCTGTGCCAACAGCGCCTGCAAATGCGCCATGAGTTGCGCACGCGCATCCGCAGCGCCTGGCATGTCTCTGCCCCAGGCAGTGTCGAACCAATCGGCGATCAACTGCGCATCCCGGTGCTCGATCTTGTTGAACATCAGATACACGCGAAACAGATTGTACAGCTCATAGCCTTGGTCCGCCTGACGCAACTGACCCTCGATATATTTGATCAACTTCGGCAAAAACACTGCCTTGAGTTGTTGCTGATAGAGATTGTCGGCGGCAGCGTCGACACTGCCATCATACATACCCAGGCTGCTCAGCCACGGATGATCCTCCCGGTCGTAAACCTCGCCCGCCTTCGCCAGGGAATTGAGCGCCGGCAGGATTGCACGGATATCCTGCACACCGCCGCCCAGGCGCTTTTTCTCGGCATTGAAGTCAGCCACATATGACTTGATCTCATCGGTGTACTGCTCATGCCGCGACAGGCTGCCCGCCCAAACAACGAACATGATCACGACCAGGGACGCCAAGCCAACATAGGCCGCGCGCTGCGACCAACGGATGAACAATTCATAGCGCCGGTTTGACCCGACCAATTCCGATTCAGGAAAGATGACATTCTTGAAGAGCTGCCCCAGGAAATAACTCTTGCCCTGGGATAGCCCGGTTTGCACCGACTGCCGGTCGAATCCGAAATTGGCAGCGACGGCCGACATCAGCCGGTCGACCGGCGTGCCATCTTGCGTGCCGCTGGTGAAATATACGCCGCGCAAGTAAGGCTGATAGCGATAGCGATTCTTGATGAAGGTCTGTTGCACAAAACCCTGGATGGTCTTGCCGAGGTTTTCCATTTGCAGTGGGAACCCTTGAATGGCCGCGCGCCGTTTGATGTCGCGCTCCTCGTGCAAACGCCAGAGCACACGTTCATGCAGCCGCTTGATGAGGTGGTGATACTGCTGTTCGAGAAAATCGAAATCCGGCGACTGCAATGGCTGGGGCGCGTTGGGCAGGGAAATGCCCCAGATTTGCTCACGCTCATCTTTACTCAGGTCATCGAAAAAGTCAGTGAACCCAGCGACCAAGTCGCTCTTGGTGAACACCATATAGATCGGAAAACGGATCTCGAGTTTATCCATCAACTCGTCAATACGCGTGCGAATGGTGCGGGCGTGCAGGCTGCGCTCCTCTTCGGTCTGCGTGAGCAGGTCTTGCACGCTGATTGCGACGATCACGCCGTTGATTGGCCGGCGGCGGCGATGCTTGCGCAATAAATCCAGAAATCCTTCCCACGCCGAACTGTCGACGATCTTGTGGCTATCCTGCGTGGTGTAGCGTCCCGCCGTATCGATCAACACCGCATCATTGGTAAACCACCAGTCGCAGTTCCGTGTCCCGCCGACACCCCGCAGCGAACCCTTGCCGAACTGCTCGGCCAGAGGAAAATCCAGCGTGGAGTTCGTCAAGGCAGTGGTCTTACCGGAGCCTGGCGGTCCGATAATGATGTACCACGGCAATTCATAGAGCCCGCGATTGAAACCGAATCCCTTGAACTTATATTTTTTTAGCACCGCCAGCGCCTGGAAAAAACGCTCGGTGATTTGATGCACCTCTTCCGAGGTCTGCTCCTGCACCAGCCCGCCACTCTGATTGACTTGCAAATCTTGGACGAGCGACTCATTGTTTTTCCTGATCTGCAACTGCACCCGCAGGTTGTTCAACCCCCAAAGAAGCAGAATCACCATAATGATGATCAAGCGTGTGACTTGGCCTTCCAGAGGCGCCTTGTTGTCGGCGCCAAATTTGATTTGCGGCCCGACGAACCAGATCAATAGTGAAATGACAATGATGCCAATCAGCGTAATAACAACGCGATTCTTGAAAAAGTCGATTAACTTCCGCATGGACACACCTGATAAGAATTATTTTTGCCGGACTTCCGCGTCATTGCTTAGTATCGGCGTCGCTGCCGGTCCGGCTCAGTGCGTTCAGATTCTCCACCTCCGCGATGGAAGATTGATGCAGCCAGTAGCGGAAACCGCTGTAGCCAAGCACCAACATGCCGCAGACCATGCTGACAATCACCCACATCGGTACGTAATACGCCAAGGAGTTGCGCACCTTGCCCAACCCCGCGCCATTAGGGGAAAGCGTGCGTTCGTAACCGCCGCGCTGAGCGCGAATCACCCTGAACAATTCATCGCGCAGTTGTTCGATTTTTTCACGGCCGCGCTCTACCACACGGTATTTTCCTTCATATCCCAAGTTGAGCAGCACATACATCAGCTCAAGGATTTCCATGTTCTCGGCGGGACGCTCGCGCATACGATCCAGTATCTGATAAAACTTCTCACCACCGTGCGTCTCATTATGGAAGACGCTCAACAATGTCCGCTGCGTCCATGGGCTCTCCGCGCCCCAAGGGGTATTGAGAACGGCTTCATCCAACGCCACGCACAAGACATAGCGCGCGGCCAGAGCGATTTCAGGTTTGACACCGATTTCTTTCGCATGGCTGTCGAAATTGCGAATCTCGTTGACGAGTTGCTGGTGCAAGCCGCCCACATTGGGGTGGCTCATCGATTGTTGCACCTTGCTGAATACCGCAATCAACATGGCGGCCGCGTTGACCAACGGATTCATTCCATCGGTGGCATTGAATTGACCATCATAAGGATCGGCGGGGACATAGGGCGCCGCGGCCGGCCGCTGCGGGGGCGCCATTGAAGACCGCGGCGCTTGAGTTGCCGGTTGGCCCGCAACTCCTCGACCGCCGGGTGTTGGCCGAATGATCGTGCTGTCACTCTTGCCACCCGGCGCCTGCCGAAATACTGTCTTGTCGGAATTATCAGAACTCATAGTGCTTTTTCCGTGGTGAAATTATTGCCTGACGGCCCAGAATTCCATCTCCAGCCCTGGGAAGTCGCCGCCAACG
>CAZKZP010000008.1:22896-86833 GCA_964557295.1 uncultured Chromatiales bacterium
ACCGGCATTCTCGGCTGGGAACGCGAAAGCGCGGGCAAAGCCGCCGGAATTCGCCAACTCCTTCCAGAATGGACTGTTGCGTTCGAGTTCGAAATATGAAAATCCAGAGTGATACGGAATCTGTCGGGGAGCCACTGCCAATGGCCGGATGATGATTCCCGGCATGGCCGCATTGACGAGCTGACGGATGCGTTCGACCGGGCCAATCTTGATCTGCGCAGGCAGAAGTGTGCGAATGGTGTTTTCGGGTACATCGGCCCGCACTGCCAGGACAAACGACGCGCTGGTCAACAAACTGCGATCGTCGATCTGCGCCACGCGGATGCCGAATTTTTTCTCTACCAGCATGAGCGATACCGCGGTCTGTTCATACACCATGCTCAAGCACTGACGCAATGTCGCGATTATCGGTGTGAACGTCAGTTGCAGTTTGTCGTGCAGATACGGTTGAAACAGCGGCGGCCGCTTGTTTTTCATCACAAAGGTCGAGAGCTCACCCACCATCTGCAACAACTCATGATACAACTGCAAGGGATGCAATCCCTTGAGTTGCGACATGTGGGTGGCCAGCGGTTCGAGCCGGTTCACGACTTGCAACAACATGTAATCGGCGATTTCCGCCGTGCCGCCCCGTTGGGTATCCGCCAACCGCCCGGCGATGGACTCGCCCCGATGATGCAACAGCCCGACCAGCTCTGAGAGAAAACCGGACAGGCGTGGCGAAGCCGCGCAATCGAGGCACGTCGCGATATATTGGTTGTCCAGCACGACATTCCGGTCTTCACGCGCCTCGCTGACGCGCACCAACCCGATACTGGTGTAACCGCTTTGGTCATCGGATTCCAGCAGCAGTCGCACCCGCGGTTTGCCGATGTCGAGCGTCACCGAGTCGCCGCCGTCAACGGACGTGTCGCGGACCTCGATTTTGGTGCAGGAATAGCGCGCCGCCCCTTGAATATCATCATCAGACAGGATCTCTACGGCACCGGGACGACGCACCGGCAAGGCCAAGCACACGATGGTGTTATGAGTATTGGCGGGCACCTCGAATACCGGCGGTGGATCATCCCGGTCAGGAATACTGAATGGCGTGCCATCCGGAAAAACACCTCTGGCGCTCAAAAGCGATATCTTGCCGAGCTTCAGCAGTTGTTCATCGATCTGGAATTCATGCACACCCCAAGCAAAGGCGCCATAGGCCGAGCACTTGCCGTCAATATAACGCTCGATATAGCGCTCTTGCTGCTGGAAATGCTGTGGATTTAGAAACATCCCCTCTGACCATACTACCTTGCTGTCCAATGACATAGTCGCCGCCTGCGATAGATTTATTATTCACTTACGATACTGATTGAGTTGCCAGATATTTTGATTTTAGCTGAGGTCGTCACCACATTGTTGGTCACCACGGGAATGATCACTTTGTAATTTGAATTATCGTAGCGCAGAAATTCTGCGAACAAGCCAACTGCCTGGGTACTCTTATCCAGCACGAAACTCAGCTCAACATCTTCTCCGGGCCTGATGCGCTTCAGCTGCTGTTTGGCGAGCATGTCGCCACCCAATACTTCCTTGTCGCGCTCAAACAATTCCAGGAACGAGGCGCGTTCAAACACCTTGGCAGACTTGAGTTCATAGAATCGAATAAACAACGGCGCAGGCGTCTTTTGGTCATCCGGGTTGATATCGGGCGCCACGTCGAAAGACAGCTTGAGATCCGTATCCAGATTGAGCGTCTTCCCTACCTTGCTGTTGACGGTGGAACATGACGGCAGTAACAGCACCAACAGCGCGACTGCCGCCCATTTGCATAACTTTATCTGCGTGGAATACATGAATGCGCCCTGATCACTTAAAGTGAGTTGCCTTTGTCCTTGCGCGCCGCCTTGCGCGAGATCATCAACTTCTGCATCTGATTCTCGTAGGCCTGCACAAAATCGTAACCAAACAAATGCTGGAATGAGTTGTCCATATTGTTCACCAGATCCTGATGAAACTCCTTGTAGGCATCCCAGTTCTTGCCCTTCTGACCTACCTTGAGGACGCCGCCGCGGTATTTTTCAAAACGCTTTTCGAGCGCCTCCGGATCCAGGCGATCAATCATGCCGCGGAACGCCGCTTGTATGCCGGCCAGAACGGCCACCTGATGTTCCGCGATCCCCTGAAAACTCTCCCGCACCGCCTCAATTGGTTTTTGGTAGGCCCGGTTATCCTTGAGAAACATGTTTTCGAGCGCATCCTCGAGGTTGGCGGAAAATTTCAGAGGATTGTTTTCCACTGGCTGTATGGTCGTGACATTGATGCGGAATTCCTCCTTGATGCGCTTGCGAAAACTCAATACCTGCATCAGGCCGGCGACCGCCTCGCGGATCAACTCCCCCGACATCCGGGTGATTTCCAGCATTTTCTGCTCACTCATGCTGTTCACATCCAGCCCCATGGCCGCGATCAACTCCTTGTCGAGGGAAGACAGCGCGCGCACCGCCGCGGATTGGGCCTGCGGTCCTTGCGGGGTCTTCGATTGCTGCCGGAGGCTGGCAAGTTCTGCGAGCAAGCGTTTGTTTTCCTCTTCGAGTACCTTACGGGCTTGCTCGGAATGAATCAGCCGGTCCAGGAGTTCAGCACTCCCGCCCATGGCTTCCGCTGGCTTGGGTTGGATCGGTATTGGCCTCGACAACGAGGCGGACGCCTCGGCGGGTGCATAATCATCTCTGTCCCAATCCTCAGGGATCGCGCTGGGCCAGCTGACCGCCTGACTCAGAGGATCGGCAGAATCACCCTGCGTGCTGCGAAATTCGAAACTGCTCGGACTGGCGGAACTGCCGTAGCAGTTGGCCCTGTCCAGCGCCGCGAGCGGATCGGTCTCTTCATGGATCGGACCAAAGGGAGTCGCGGCAACATGCACTGGCCTGTCCAACGGGGCTGCAAACGGATCATCATGACTCAGAGGACTACCTGCGCCTTGAGGAAACGGCAAGGCTGATGCGCTATCAAAGGGACTCGCGCCATAGGGATCATGCAAATTGGCGAAGGTCGCCGCCCCCTCGCGGATCGTGACCAGAAATTCATAATCGCTCAGGGCGAAGCGATCGCCGTCCTTGAGCGCGATTCGATTGCCGCTGCCCAAGGGCTCATTCGAGCCATTATGAAATGTGCCATTCGTGCTGATGTCGACCAAGTAATACTGACCGCTGTCATAACGAATCTCGGCGTGCCGTGACGACATGTAACGGTTGGGATCATCCAGGACCCAGGTATTGTCTGCACCACGTCCTATGGTGCCACCGAGCTCGGTAAAAACATGGGATGGTTTATTATAATTGGCACTGCGTGGTGCCTTGGAAATCGTTATCTCAATCGGCATACAAGATTCAGTCCCTCACTTAAAGTCGATCGATATATCCCTGTAAAACATCATCTTTTGCTTGGATGGTGCTGCGGCGCGCAACAGTATAGCAGGGCCGGCGGCGACTATGACAGTCTCGCCGAGCTGAAACAACCGCATAGTCAAATATAATAAAAAATGTGAGTATATAGAAAGTCTCTGTATTATTATAGAAAAATGAGCAATCGCCAGCCGCACCGAGCGATGCCACCGATTTCGATCGCAGTAAGCCATTGAAAAGGAAGGACGGTCATTCGCGCAATGCGCTACATGAGATGGGGTCAGCGGTCGAACTCAGGAGTACTTGGCGCCACCAAGATACTTTACAGCGCAACGCGAATGACATATAAAGTATTACAAATTCAGTACTTATGTGCGCTTCGCAATATTCTCGGCATGACGACCAACAAGGTAATGGCCGGGGGCCAGGCCAACTGCTGTCGAGTGTATTAGGCGATCGGCTGATAGATGGAAAAACGTTTTACTACTGATGCTGAACCCAAGACTAAACGTAATAATTAAGGACAAGACTACACAATGCCATCACCCTCGCTAGTCGACATCAGCAGCTTGCTAGAGCCGGTGTCGTTGGAAAATGCGGCAGGTGCGGATCCCCGGAAGGATCTTTCACATACATCTGCTTATTCGATTGCGCGGGAGGCCCGCCAATCGGCCCGAGCAGTTGAACGTACCAGTCTATTCGATAACAAGACTTCCCAGGCGGATGAGCATTGGCGCAAGGTCCTTGATATCGCCCCCAAGATTCTCAAAACCCAGGCGAAAGACCTCGAAGTGGCCTGCTGGTATACCGAAGCCTTGATACGCAAGGCCGGCTTCCAGGGGTTGCGCGATGGATTTGAAGTCATCCGCGCACTCATCGATAACTATTGGAGCGATCTCTATCCGCTTCCCGATGATGATGGCATCGAAACGCGGGTTGCCCCGATTGCCGGTCTGAATGGCGAAGGCGCCGAGGGTGTACTGCTGGCGCCCATACGCAGCACCTTCCTGACCGAAAACACCCAACATGGCCAATACTCATTTTGGCAATACAAACAGGCGCTGGACGTCCAGCGCATCACCGATGAGATCGCCCGTTCGGAACAGACGGCTAAACTCGGTTTTTCACTCGCGGACATCCAGAAGGCGATCGACGAATCCAGCCAACAGTTTTTTGTTGATCTGCGTGATGACCTCAGTCAGTGCCTGGAATTGTATCGCCTGATCAGCCAAATGCTCAGTGAATACTGTGGCGCGCGGCATGCGCCCCCGGCCAGCAACATTATCAGTCAGCTGGAAGAAACACTCGGCATCGTCAACCATGTGGCAAAGCATAAGCTGCCGGCGGCCGTCGTTGCACAAGCCGTGGCGGAGTCCCCTATCACCCCCTCCCCCGCCGCGACATCCGGCCCGGTAAAGTCCCGCGAGGAGGCGTTCCGCCAGCTCCAGCATATCGCGATATTTTTCCGCGATACCGAGCCGCATTCGCCGGTCTCCTACTTGCTCGACAAGGCCGTCAAATGGGGCAACTTGCCGTTGGGTGAATTGATCCGGGAACTTATCCCCGATCCCCAAGCACGTGAAGTGTACAGTTCGTTAACAGGGGTAGTGACAGAAAGCAACACACCGCAACACGGAGAATGAGCGCGGGACATGACCAGGTTATCATACCGCACGTTATTTAATTCAGATAAGCGTAGGAGAAAACAAGTATGACGGACAGCATCCATGACAAACTGAAGCGTGTAAGGAAACCACGCGTTCACATTACCTATGACGTTGAAACCAACGGCGTCGCCACCAAGAAGGAAATCCCCTTCGTCATGGGAGTGATGGGGGATTACTCGGGTGATAACGTCGACAATAAAAAGTCCCTCAAGGATCGCAAGTTCTCGCAAATCGACCGGGACAACTTCAATGACGTCATGACAACCGTCGCACCACAGCTCAACATGAAAGTGGATAACACGTTGGCCGGCGACGGCAGCCAGATGGCGGTGAACCTCAATTTCAACAGCATGGAAGACTTCGAGCCGCACAAGGTCGTGGAACAGGTGGAGCCGTTGCAAAAATTGCTGGAGACGCGCAACAAGCTGCGCGATCTGCTCACCAAGGCCGATCGTTCCGACAAACTCGAAGCGGTGCTCGAAGAAATTCTCAGCAACACCAAGGCGATGCAGGCCCTGTCAAGTGAGCTTGGCGTCAGCGGCGACAGCAAGGACAAAGGTGATAAATAATGAGCTCAAAAGAACAGTTTGAATCCAAAGAAGCGAAAGTCGAGGAAGTCAGCTTCCTCGAGCAGGCCATCTCGGCCACCAAACAGACTCCCCGGGATGAAACCGAAGAGCTGTTAAAGGCGCTTACCCAGGAAGCGCTCAAAGGCACGGTGCAATGGGACAAAAATCTCACCGTCACCATCACAAACGCCATTGCCGCGATCGATCGGGCCATGTCCAAGCAGCTCTCGGTCATCATGAAGCATGAGAAATTCCAGAAACTGGAAGGCTCGTGGCGCGGACTGCACTACCTGACCAACAATTCCGAAACCAGCTCACAGCTGAAGATCCGCATGCTCAACATCAGCAAGAAAGAGGTGGCAAAGGATCTGGAAAAGGCTGTGGAGTTCGATCAAAGCCAACTGTTCAAGAAAATTTATGAAAGCGAATTTGGTATCGCCGGCGGCGAACCCTATAGCGCCATCATCGGAGACTATGAGTTCTCCTCGCACCCGGATGATGTCAATCTGCTGACGAACATCTCCAACATCGCCGCAGCAGGATTCTGTCCCTTCATTACCGCTTCGTCACCCAAGATGTTTGGCTTCGAGGATTTTACCGAACTGTCCAAACCGCGCGACCTGGAAAAAATCTTCCAATCGGCGGAGTACGTCAAGTGGCGCAGCTTCCGCGACAGCGAGGACTCGCGCTTTGTCGTCCTGACCATGCCCCGCGTGCTGGCGCGACTTCCTTACGGCCAGCACAGCAAACCGGTCGAGGAGTTCAATTTCGAGGAAGGCCGTGTCGATGCCTCAGGCCGCCAGCTCCAGCGCGAACATGACGATTACTGCTGGATGAACGCCTCCTATGCCATGGGTGTAACCCTGACGCGCGCATTTGCCGAAACCGGCTGGTGCACCACGATTCGCGGCGCGGAGGGTGGCGGCAAAGTACAAGGTCTGCCCAGCCATGTATTTACGAGTGACGATGGCGACGTGGACCAAAAATGCCCGACCGAAATCGGCATTACCGATCGGCGCGAAGCGGAGCTGAGCAAGCTAGGTTTCTTGCCATTGTGCCATTACAAAAACACCGATTACGCGGTGTTTTTCGGCGCGCAGACGGCGCAGAAGCCCAAAAAGTTCGATGATCCCGATTCGTCCGCGAATGCCGAGATTTCAGCACGCCTGCCCTACATCATGGCGACGGCCCGCATCGCCCACTTCCTCAAAGTGATGGCGCGCGACAAGGTCGGCTCATTCATGGAAGCCGCCGATGCGGAACACTGGCTGAATAATTGGATATCCACGTATGTGAATGCCAATCCATCAGCAAGTCCCGAGATGAAAGCGCGGTTCCCGCTGGCCGAGGCTCGGGTTGAAGTCAAAGAAATTCCCGGCCAGCCCGGCGTATACAGCGCAATTGCCTGGCTGCGCCCTTGGCTGCAAATGGAAGAACTGACAGCCTCGCTGCGCCTGGTGGCCAACATACCCAAAGCAGGGGGCGGTTAACGGCAGTATCTCGGACCCAGGGACGGGTCCGTAACCCGTGCAATGCAGATATCTAACTCTCAAACTCTTGGCACACATATGAGTGTGGCTGGTCATCGCGGTATGCTGGACTTCATTCTTGACCAGAAATCCTACGTCACCAATCTCGATCAATTTCTAGCGGAACATGATAATGCGCGCGCCTTGTCGTACTGGATGCGCGAATTCGTGCCCACTGGCGTTATCAAAAAATCGGCTGACATCACCTACGCCATCGATCGCGCAATCGCCGAGATTGATCAACTCATCAGTGAGCAGGTCAATGCAATTTTGCACCATCCAAGATTTCAGAAACTGGAAGCGTCCTGGCGTGGACTGTGGTATCTGATCGAACAGGCTGACGGCACACAGAATATCAAAATCAAGATGCTGGATATCAACTGGGCAGAGATCTCAAAGGACATTGCCCGCGCACTGGAATTCGATCAGAGCAATCTGTTCCAAAAAATATACAGTGAAGAATTCGGCACAGCGGGCGGGGAACCCTATGGAGTGCTGATAGGTGACTATGAAATCAGTCACCGCACCTCGGAAAAGCACCCCTACGATGACATCGCCACCTTGGAGGGATTGGCGCAAATTGCCGCCGCTTCGTTCGCGCCTTTCATCACTGCCGCCTCCTGTGAGTTGTTTGGCATGACTAGCTTTTCAGGATTGGGCGTACCAATCAAGCTGGAGAACATCTTCAAACAATCCGAATATATTCGGTGGAACTCCTTCCGTGAGAAAGCCGATACACGCTTTGTCGGCATTGTCGCTCCGCGGATCTTGATGCGGCGCCCTTACCCAACTACGCCCGGCAGTTATAAAGGCGTGTACTTCCATGAACAGTGTGCCGCAACAGATCAGAGCCAATACCTCTGGGGCAATGCTGCCTATGCATTCGGCGCCATTCTGATCCGTGAATTTGCCAGTATTGGCTGGTTTGGTCACATCCGCGGCGTGCCGCGCGATTATCTCGCTGGCGGATTGGTCACCACCATCCCCGTTGATTATTTCGAAACTGATGCTGGTCATCTTGCGCCAAAGCCTGTGACCGATGTGATTATCACGGATGCTGTTGAAAAAGAGATGAGCGAACTTGGCTTCATTCCACTGTGCCACTGCTATCAGACCACTTACGCAGCCTTTTTCAACAACCAGTCCGCGCATCAACCAAAATTATTTGGCAGCGATGAGGGCAGAATCAATGCCAAGCTCGCCTCCATGCTGCAACATGTACTGTGCGCCTCGCGTATAGCGCACTACATTAAAATCATCATTCGCGACAAAATTGGATCTTTACTGACAGCCCAAGACTGCGAGGATTATCTTCGTGACTGGTTATTCAAATACACGACCAGCCGCGAAGACATGGCATGGCCAGACCAAGCACAATACCCTTTGCGTGAAGCATCCGTTCAAGTCAAAGAACACCCGGTGAAACAAGGGCAGTTTATGTGCGTTATCCACTTGAAACCGCACTATCAGCTTGACAATATGGTGACGGAGCTGGAACTCGTCACCGAACTGGCAAATTGGACCAGCAAATGAGACGGGTAGACAAAAAAAGAAAGCTGCGTCCCTCCATCTTGGATCGGTTGATCGATAATGAGCCACACAACCAAGTGGAGGTGGATCTGGGACGTAACCAATACGTCCGGGAATTGCGCGAGAGCGTCAAGCGTGATCTCGAAAACCTGCTGAATACCCGGTATCACGTGCAACAACCGCCGGACGAACTCAATGAGCTGCAACAATCGTTGTTAAATTACGGCATGCCGGACCTGGCAACGCTCAATATCAACGACATTGCCAAGCGCAATGAATTTACCTTCCGCCTGGAAGAAACGCTGCGCGCATTTGAACCCCGCTTCAAAAGCGTCAAGGTAAGCTTCAACGAAAACAATGACAGCACCGAGCGTACCCTGCGCTTCCGGATTGATGCTGTCATGTATGCCGATCCGGCGCCAGAAGCCGTCACCTTCGACTCCGTCATGGAATCGGTGACCCGCACCATTACGATCAATGAAATAAACAACGGATAACCGATCCGTTCATATGAGATGCAAACACCATGGCTGATGAATTACTAGTCTATTACGAGAAGGAACTGGCGTTCATCCGTCAAATGGGTGCAGAGTTCGCCAAGGAACACCCGAAAATTGCCGGCCGGCTGGGCATCAATGACGACGTTATCGAAGATCCGCATGTCTCCCGCCTGATCGAGGCGTTTGCCTATCTGAACGCGCGCATCCAGCACAAGCTCGACGATGATTTTCCGGAATTATCGGATGCGCTGCTCAACGTGCTTTTCCCGCACTACCAGCGTCCGATCCCGTCCATGTCAATTGTTCACTTCGAGCCGGACCGGGAACAGCTTGAATCCAAATATGTTATTCCGCGCGAAACTCAGCTCGACACGGAACAGTTTCAAGGTGTGTTCTGCCGATTCTCGACTGTCTATCCCACTGAGCTGCTCCCTCTCGAGTTGACCGCTGCCAGTCTAATGGGATTGCCGCTCACCACGCCAGGCGCCGCGCGCGCACGCGGCGCGATGAGCGTGCTCAAGCTCTCCTTCAGCACACTTTCCGAGCAGATAAAAATCGCTGACATTCGTCCAGACAAGCTACGGTTCTTTCTGAAAGGTCAGCCGCAGTATGTCAACCCACTTTACCAGATGCTGATGAAGGATTGCGTCACCGTCGTGGCTACCGCATCCGAGACGGATGTTGCACCGGTTTTTCTTGGGCAGAATGCCATACAGCCGGTTGGCTTTGGTTTGGACGAAGGCTTGCTGCCGTATCCTGCCGCCTCCTTCCCAGGATACCGGCTGATCACAGAATTGTTCGTGTTTCCCGAAAAGTTTCTGTTTTTCGACATCACGAATCTGGAGAAGTGCATTCCCGCCAATGCCACCAACCAGATGCACATTTATATTTATCTGCGCAGCTCGAACATCGAGCTGGAGCACAATATCAATCAGCAAACCTTCGTGATGGGATGCACCCCGGTCGTCAATCTATTTACGCAGAAAACCGATCCGATAAAGGTCGATCATACCCATCATGAGTATCATGTCGTGCCAGACGCGCGCCGCCCGGTCGGATATGAAGTCTATTCCATCGACAAGGTAATGGCATCGACTGCATCGGGTGAAGAAGAGGAATTTTTCCCCATGTATGGGCTCGACCACGGCAACCGCGACACACAGCGGCATGCCTACTGGCATGCCGTTCGCCGCAGCGCCAAGCTTGGAATTTATGAGCGTGACGAAGGCACGGATGTTTTCTTGAATCTCGTTGATTTGGATTTCAATCCCAACCTGCCCGATGACCGCACCCTGAGCATCACGGCCACGTGCAGCAATCGTGACATGCCATCACGCCTGCCATTTACGATGGATCAACCGAAACTACAGTGCGCCAATGGCTCCCCACCCTGCTCTCGTATTCGAATGCTGTACAAGCCGACCAATGTGGTACGCCCGCCATTGCGCAATCATGCCCGCTGGCGCTTGATCTCGCACCTCAATCTCAATTTTTTATCACTGACGGGAAATGACGACGCCACCCAGGCGCTGAAAGAGATTTTACGCCTGTACGACTTCAAGGAATCATCCGTTACTCGTGCCCTGGTCGACTCCATCACCGCGGTGCGCGCACACCCGATCAGCGCGCCCTTGACCATTGATGACCATGCCACCATGTGCCGCGGCATGGAGATCGAAATAGAACTCGATGATCTGCTGCTATCAGGTTGCAGCGCCTATCTGTTTGCGACCGTCCTGGAATATTTTTTCGCGCTCTACTGTTCGATAAACAGCTTCACGAAGGTGTTGGTCAAAGTAAAAAGCAAAGAAGGTTATTTAAAGAAATGTCCACCACGCGCCGGCAACAAAGTATTCCTGTAATTCGAAAACTGTACGATGATGCCGCTGCATTCCGCTTTGTTCAGGCAGTGCGGCTGCTGGAGCGTTTTGCCGCCTTATCCTGCCAGGATGGGTCATCATTGGCCAGCAAACCTGTAGCACGCTTTCTGCCACCTACGTCGGAATCAGTTCGCTTCCATGCCAATTCTTCACTGTCGTTTGCGCCGTCAGAGATTGATTCGATCTCCCTGGACAACTCCGCGGCTGACACTCATCGTCAGCCTCAATTGACAGTCAACTTCATAAGCCTGACCGGCGCCGCCGGCGTGCTGCCCTATCATTATACCGAACTTCTGCTGCAACGGTTGAAACTGAAAGACAAGACCCTGGCGGCGTTTTTTGATCTGTTCAATCACCGCACCATTTCGCTGTTTTACCAAGCCTCGGTGAAATACCGGCTGCCACTCGAATATGAGCGAAACAAGCTCAATCCGCTCCCCGGTTCGGCTACCGACAGCCATACCCAAGTGTTACTGTCGCTTGTTGGTCTGGGAACCAAAAAACTGACTCAGCGGCTGTATACGCGCGATGAGTCCTTGCTGTATTACGCGGGGTTATTCAGCAGCAAGATTCGCACCGCACACGGGCTTAGTCAAATTCTGCAACACCATTTCCGGATTCCAGTTGAGATCAAGGAATTCATCGGTGAATGGCAGGATCTCATCGATGATGTTCGCACCCGCATGCCTAGCGTGGAAAACCGTCGTGGCCAGAACAATTCTCTCGGCAAATCGGTCATGCTGGGTCGCAAAGGCTGGTTTGCCCAAGCGAAATTCCATGTCATTCTCGGGCCGTTGTCACCAACACAGTTACACCAATTTGCTCCAGGCACCGCCACACTCAAGGCGCTCGATGAAATCGTCCGGCTGTACGTCAATTTTGAACATAGCTATGAATTCATAATGCGGATACGCCGCGCCGACATTCCAGGGCGTATCGCATTGAGTAAAGCGCAACCTCCGGTGATGGGCTGGAATACCTGGCTGGCGAGCTCTGCCCTCCGATCCGCGGATCCTGAGCAGACCGTTGATATCCCGGTCTCTCCCCGGCGGATCAAGATATCGCCTGCAACATTTAAGTAGCTCTGATTGATTAGGGGGCCTCTGATTTTTTAGAGGTTCCGTGCGGCAGCAGGAGCTGCCGCCATCTTCGATGGGCAATAAGCCATTGAAAATGAAGGAAGGCAAAAATCACCGTTTTTGCTTCCCCTGCTCTGAAAATTCGCGGACGGAATTATTCAGAGCTTCCTTAGAATTAATGCAGTCTGGTAGCATATGCGCACAATGGATAGAATAGGCAGGCGTCATGACGAGATGGATCAACATACTTCTCTCAATCCTTGTGATTTCCGGTTGCGTGAGCCCGGCCCCGGTGCCCAACGCCCAAGGGTTGGCCATCGCAAACATCAAAGTCGAGCAGCGCGGCAAGTACGAGGATAATCGCCCATCCATGATGGGTATTTGCAAGGGTTTTTTGCTATCGGAAAATCAAGTGCGCGAATTTTTCGATCATTCCAGCTACCTGCGAGACGACGAGTCCAGAGCGCGTTATACGATTCTGCCCTGCTATTCCAGCGGCACCGCCACGATCAACGCCGAACCCTATCATTGGGTGATTCGCGCCGGTGGCGTCGGCGAATTTTATAACGAGAATGACCGCTTTATTAAAATATGCGGCAAGACATGTTGCAATAAGTTACCCAGCATTTGCTGAGTGGCAAGACACCATTATGACGATGTAACCCGACTTTACGGAAGGGGCAATGACAACGAGGACGCCGATGATAACGATCGATTTGAAATCCCTGGTAGGTAAACTGAGCGAGCCATCGCGCACCGCGCTGGAAGCTGCCGCCGGTTTGTGTCTTGCCCGCATGCATTACAACATCGAAATCGAGCACTGGCTACTCAAGCTGCTCGAAGTCCCCAACACCGATTTGCGCGCCCTGTTGCAAAAATATCAAATCGATATCGGCCGACTGGCGCTGGAAATCAATCAGGAACTGGACCACATCAAATCAGGTAACGCGCGCGCGCCCGCGCTGTCGCCGACGTTGGTGGATATCGCCAAGAATGCCTGGATGCTCGCTTCGATCGAGTTTGGCCATCCACAAGTCACCTCCGCCCACATCCTGGCGGCGCTGATGTTGGATGACAATCTGCGTCGCTCGACTGACGTCAGCAGCGGCGTGTTGAAGACCATACAGCCTGAATCGCTACGTGACATGGTGCGCGCCATCGTCGGCACCACCTCTGAATCCCGCTCGGCCTCCGCCAAGAACAATCTGTCTGAAGTCGATGCCAGCAGCATGGGCAATTCGGCAGTTCCCAGCAATTCACCGGCACTCGACAAATACACTATCAACCTCACAGATGATGCCAAGAACGGCAAGATCGATCCTGTGCTGGGACGCGATGAGGAGATCCGCCAGATCATCGACATCCTGATCCGCCGCCGGCAGAACAACCCGATCCTCACCGGTGAGGCTGGCGTAGGGAAAACAGCCGTGGTCGAAGGATTCGCCCTGCGCATAGCCACCGGAGACGTGCCAGATCAGTTGAAGAATGTCAGCGTACGGGTGCTGGATCTTGGTTTGCTGCAGGCCGGCGCCAGCGTCAAAGGAGAATTCGAAAATCGACTCAAGTCGGTCATCAGCGAGGTGCGCGCATCGCCGCAACCCATCATCCTGTTCATCGACGAGGCGCATACACTGATCGGCGCGGGCGGCAAAGAAGGACAAGGGGACGCCGCCAATCTACTCAAACCGGCGCTGGCGCGCGGCGAGTTGCGCACGATTGCCGCCACCACCTGGGCGGAATACAAAAAATATTTCGAGCGCGACCCTGCGCTGACGCGCCGCTTCCAAGTCGTCAAGATCGAGGAACCCAGTGAAGACAAGGCCATCAACATGATGCGCGCCATTTCGCAACCGCTACAGAATCATCATGGCGTGCGCATACTGGACGAGGCCATCGTCGACTCAGTGCGCCTCTCCAGCCGCTACATCACCGCGCGTCAATTGCCGGACAAGTCTGTCAGCCTGCTGGATACCGCTTGCGCCCGCGTGGCGCTCAGCCAGAGCGCGACGCCGGCGGCCATCGAGGACACCCGCCGCAACATTTTACAGTGCAAGACCAATATCGCTTCGCTGGCAAAGGAGCATGCTGCGCTCGGCACCAACAGCGAGCGCATCACCGAACTCAAGCAGCACCAGCTCGACCTGGAGACGCAGCTCGAAATCCAGGAGACTCAATGGAAGCAGGAAAAAGACTGCGTGGCGCAGATTCATCAACTGCAAAAGCAGATCGAGGAAGATTTTCACCTGCGCGCCATGAGCAAGGAGGTGCGCAGCCAGCAAAAATTGTCCGAACCGATGACAGATGCCGCGCGCGCCGTGCTCACCCAGCAGCTGCACTCCGCGATGAGTGAGCTGGATAAAATCCAGGGCGCGACCCCAATGATTCAAGTCAACGTCGACAGTCAGGCCATTGCCGAGGTGGTGGCCAACTGGACCGGCATCCCCGTCGGCAAGATGATGGCCGATGAAATCCAGACCGTGATCAATCTCAAGGACGTCCTGGCCGCGCGCGTCATTGGCCAGTCACACGCGCTGAACGCCATCGCCGAAAGCATTCGCACTGCCCGCGCCGGGCTGACCGATCCGCGCAAACCGATCGGCGTATTTTTCATGGTCGGCCCCAGCGGCGTGGGCAAGACCGAAACCGCCCTGGCGCTCGCCGATCTGCTCTACGGCGGCGAACAGAATCTCACCACCATCAACATGTCCGAATTCAAGGAAGAACACAAAGTCTCCATGCTGCTGGGTTCACCACCCGGCTACGTCGGCTATGGCGAGGGCGGCGTGCTGACCGAAGCCGTCCGCCGCAAGCCATATAGCGTCGTGCTGCTGGATGAGATGGAAAAAGCGCATCCCGGTGTGCAGGATGTCTTTTACAACCTGTTCGACAAGGGTACGATCAAGGACGGCGAAGGCCGCGACATCGATTTCAGAAACACCGTCATCATCATGACGTCTAACGCCGCGGAAGAACACATTCGCGCCATGTGCGCGCAAAGCGCAACCCTGCCGGAACCGGATGTGCTGCTGGACAACTTCCGACCGCACTTGCTCAGGTATTTCAAGCCGGCATTTCTCGGCCGCACCACCATCATTCCCTATTATCCGCTGAATGATGAAAACTTGTTGAAGATCACCGCGCTCAACATGAAGCGCATCGAAAAACGCATCAAACAGTGCTACAACGCCGGCTTCAGCTACGACGAGGATGTGTTGTTGCATATCGTCGCGCGCTGCCAGGAAGTCGATACGGGCGCCAGAAACATCGAGAACATCATCAACCGCTCGCTGCTTCCCGAACTGTCGGCGCATTGTCTTGCCCGGATGGCGCGCGATGAAGCCATCAGCAGCATCCATGTTGGGGTGTCGGAGGACGGCCAGTTCCTTTGTCAAATCAGCTGAGGACTTGCTCAAGGCCAGCGCGATTCCACCGGAAACCCTGTATCGACCAACCATGACCATCTGCTCACGCTATTTCATTATCGCGCTGCTGGCTTGCCTGCTGTTGTCCACGGCAAGCCTCGCCGCGCCGACCGCCGCACCGCAATCGACCGAGTTCGAGCGGCTCGATCAGCAATTCCAGCAATTCACCGCTGGTTTGTATTCGAAGCACGCGCCTTCGCTGGCACCAACCATCTTCGAAACCCCGGAACAACTCAAGACAGCGGTGGCGCAGCATCTCGCCAACAAAGAGCCGCTGCTGGCCGCTGCGGCCGTGCACACCAATCTAGCGCTCGTCCAGGCGCATATCAACCATCCCGCGGCGATCGACTATATTGCGCTGCTACTCGATCAGAATGCGTGGCAAGCCGCCAGCGCGCTCCATGCCCTCGCGCAAGAGGAAGGCAGCAAGGCCCTGATCTCCAATGTCTCCTATCTGGTTGCCCGCCACCACTTTGAACGCAACGACTGGCAGCGCTGCATCGAACTGCTGGACGGCATCACCGCCGACTTGCCGCAAGCGCGCGCCCAGCATGCGCTGCTGATGCAAGGCATCGCCTTGCAGAAACTGAAGCAACACCGTGACGCCCTCAAGTTCTATGCCAAGATTTCATCGACCTCACCGTATTACGTTCAGGCGCGCATGAACATGGCGGTCGCCAATATCCGCCAGGATTGGTGGACCGATGCGCACATCATCATCAATGACCTGCTGAAAGATCCGGCCGTAGCCGGTGATGTGCAAACCCAAGACCGGCTGTACACCATGCTGGGTTACTCCTTTCTGCAACAACGTTTCTATCGCAACGCCCGCGAATCCTTTCGCAATGTTGGACAAGACAGCATTTACGCGCATCAGGCCCTGCTGGGTATCGCACTGGCCGCAGGCCATCAGGACGACCACATCGGCGCACTCAATGCGGCGCGACTGCTCAAGGACAGCCACAAACCGGTCTTGCCAGTCGATGAGGCCTATCTCTTGCTGCCCTATTTTTATGAAAAGCTCCAGCAGCCCGCCACCGCCTCCGCCGCGTATGACGAAGCGGTGCAGTATTTCACCAATCACATCGCCGCGATAAATGCCGTGCTGCAGATCGATTTGTCCGGCTTTCGCCAACAGCATCAGGTCGAGCGCGACCAGCGGCTGCATTTCCAAAACCAGTCGATCGCACTCCCCAAGCGCATGCCGCGCGCCTTTCTGCACCATTACCAACAGCTCGATCAATACCGCGCTCCACTGGCGGCATTGGCGGACCCGCAACTCTCCCGGCAATTCACCCAGCTTGAGGATGCCTACGCCGCCGCGCTTTATACGCTGACACATGAGGCGCTCAATGAGCGCATCTCCCAGCTGTCGCATTATCTAAATCAATCGCGGTACAGCATTGCGCGCCTGTTTGACACCCACGAGGCCATCAAGCCGTGATACGCATTTTTGTCTTGACCGCATGCGTTTTTTGCCTCGCCGCCTGTTCGGCGCCGGCGGTTCGTCCCACCTTGCGCGATGCCGACGTGGACGGCCCGCACCAGAATCAAAACAGCGCGGTGATTGCACCGCGCAGCGCGGAGGAGATCAAACGCGCCTACGCGGAATACCTCCGGTTCGCGGCAAAAAATGAGCTTTCGCGCCAAGATGCCTTGCTGCGCATGGCCCAGATGGAATTCAACCTTTCCGAAAAAATGGCGAGAGACATGGACCAAGAGCTCGCTAATGCCTCCGAGGACGAGTTTCTCGCGGCTTCCTTGAAACACACGATCGAATTGCTGCTGACATCGCTGCGCGACTATCCGGACTCAAAAGACAACGACAAGGCGTATTATCAACTCGCCAGGGCCTATGATCAGCTCGGCGAATTCGCAAAATCACTTGAAGCCTTGCAGCAGCTGACGACCAAGCACAAATCCTCGCCACTTTATCTGGAGTCGCTGTTTCGCATCGCGGAAGACAATTTCAGCCGCAAGCAGTACAGCAAGGCCGAGGATCTTTACACCGAGATCATCATCGCCAAAAAGAACAATCCGTTTTATGAGAAGGCACTCTACAAACGCGGCTGGTCCCGATTCAAGCAGGATTATTACAGCGATGCCGCCGATGATTTCGCCAAGGCCATCGGCCTCAATCCATTCGATGATTACCGCGAGCTGGCCGCCGCGCAGAAAGAACAGATGGATGAGTATTTTCGCGCCATCGCACTCACATTCATCTATCAAGGTGGCGCTGCCCCGCTGTCCTCCTTCATGAAGGATCACCCGGATTACAAGCACGTCTACCCCATCTATTCCAGTGTGAGCGACCTTTATTTGAAGCAGGAACAGTACACCGATGCAGCCGACATCCTGGAACGCTTCATCAAAGTCGCGCCAAAATCACAGCACGCGCCCGCGGCGCAGCTGAAAATCATCGACATCTGGAAAACCGCAGGATTCACTCAGCGAGTGATCCATTCGATCGAATCCGCCTATGGCGCATACCATTCCAAAAGCGTTTTCTGGTCCGACAAGTCCGCAGACTCTGATGCCTACAAGCAAGCACGGGCCGCGCTGAAGGAACACATCATGACCGCGGCAGCCCACCAGCACCATGAATACAACCAGAGCCGCAAAGAGCAATCCTTCGAACAAGCAAAAAAATGGTATGAGCGATATCTGGAACACTATGAAACCGAAGCGCGCAAGGATAACGTGCATTTCCTGTACGCGGATCTGCTCAATCGCCACACGGATCTTCCGCAGGCTTTGCACCACTATGAACAGGCCGCCTATGACTCGGACATCATACTCAACAAGGATGCCGCTTATGAATCAATCATCGTTTCCGCACAAATCTACAAGAATGCGCGCGGCGCCGATTCCGCGAAGGCCCATCTCGACAAACTGATCAAATACTCGCAACTGTACACCCAGCTTTACCCGACCGACAGCCGCGCCGTGAGCATATTGACCTATGCCGCCGAAACCGCTTTCGAAACAGAGAAATATGCCGAGGCCATCGAGATCGCCGGCTCGGCATCAGCCAGTGGCGCTGGTGCCACGAACTTGAATCTGATCAAAGCGCATTCATATTACCGGTTACAGCAATACCAGAGTGCCGAGGAAAGTTATCGCTCCATCAGCGACGTATCCCCCGCGTATCGGAACATGCGGCAAGTACAGGACAATCTTGCACTCTCGATTTACAAGCAAGCGGAAGCCGCGGCGGTGGCCAAGGATATCGAGCAGGCGCTGCATCATTATTCACGCATCTCCACCACGGCGACGACGTCGGCGGTGGCCGCAACCGGCCTCTATGAGGCCATTGCGCTGGCCATCACTAATGGCCGATGGGAAAACGCTGTCGCTTATTGTCGACGCTTCCAGACGCTTTACCCAGAACATCCGCAAAGCCACGATGTGACCAAACAGCTCAGCATTGCGCTATTGGAATCCAAGCAATACACCGATGCGGCCACTGTCCTCGACACCCTTTCGAAAAGCGACGAGGATAGCGAATACCAGATGGCTGCATTGTGGAAGGCTGCTGAATTATATGAGGCGGAAAAAAACCATACGGCCGCGCTAAGTAAATATGAGGAATACGTCGAGCGTTTCAGATCACCCTACCCGCAGTATCTAGAGGCAATGCACAAGCTGGTGCAGCTTTATAGTCAGCAAGGCGAAAATCTGAAGGCGATGAGCTGGCACCGTAGGATTATCGACGAAGATGGTCGAGCCAACAGCGCCAGCAAGAATGATCGCACAAAGTACATTGCTTCACTTGCTGCGATTGCACTTGCGGAGCAGGAACAGGCTGGCTTCAAATCTATCCGTCTGGCGCTACCCTTGGAGCAGACACTCAAGCACAAGAAACAGGTCATGCAGGCAGCGATCACGCTTTATAGTAAGGCTGCATCGTATGGCATCGCCGATACCGTCACGGCGGCGACCTACGCCATTGCCGAAATCTACCTTGAGTTCAGCAAATCGTTGCTGGAGTCCGAGCGGCCTGGCAACCTCAGCATCACCGAGGAAGAACAATATAAAATTCTTCTGGAGGACCAGGCCTTTCCATTCGAAGAGAAGGCTATTGAATTCTATGAGGCGAATCTTGGGCACATCAAGAATGGTCATCAAGATCAATGGGTCGCAAAGAGTTACGCGCAACTAAAGACACTGTTCCCAACCCGCTACAACCGTGAGGCTTTGCTGGATGAGTATGTTGATGTCCCGCATTAATCGCCACCTGATCAGTCTGTCGTTACTGCTGTGGTTAACGGCATGTTCCTCCATGGGCACGGCACCCGACAAGGATAAATCATCGCTAACGTCAACGGCGGAAAATACTGATGCCGCGCTCGCTGACGCTGAGCGCGCGCTATACGCGCAAGCGCTCGCAGATCTGCAGGCGAATCGGTTCGCACCCGCAGAGGCCGCCTTCACGCGGCTCGCCGAGCAGCATCCCAAACTCGCCGGCCCCTGGGCCAACCTCGGCTTGATCTATATCAAGCAGGATCAACTCGATCGAGCCGCGGATATGCTCATGCGCGCCCTGGAAAACCAACCGGATCTGGCGCAAGCGAAGCAGTTGCTGGGATACATCGAGAACAAACGCGGGCATTACCTCAAGGCACGTGATTTATATCTCGAAGCGCTCGCCGCTAAACCCGACTACGCCGTCGCGCACTACAATCTAGCGCTGCTGTATGACATCTATCTGCGCGATATACCCAAGGCCATTGAACACTACACGCGCTATCTTGCATTGGCCGGTCGCGAGGACAAACGCACCGCCGACTGGGTCAATGAGCTCACATCCTCTCTGAAGCGAGATGAACAATGAAACGGACCATGCTCATCACATGCACACTCCTGCTCCTTCCCGGACTAAACTCTCTGCACGCCGAAGAAACGGTGCAGATGGAAACCACCATTATCAAAGGAAATAAGGAGCTTCCGCAAATTCTCTACATCGTGCCTTGGCGCGATCTGAATGAGGAACGACGCGAGGAACAACAGCTCGTGTTGCACAGTCTTTACGGGGAATTATTCGATCCGGTATTTCCTGAGCGTGCGAACTCCCCGACCGAGTGAGCCATGCGAAATGCGCTTACCTACCCCAGCCGAACTCGATACGCCTCTTCCAGCGAGGTTTCCTTGGCATAGGCACGGCTCAAGGCATTTCGCGTGAGCGAGACCATGCCATTTTCAATCGCCTTTTTATAGATGGTTTCAGTGCTGGCACGTTGTTCGATCAATGTGCGCAGTTCGGAACTCATCGTGAGCAGCTCATACACCGCCATGCGCCCGCTGTATCCGATGTGGTGACATTGATCACAGCCGCGGCCGCGATAGAATACCGTGTCTTCAGGCACATTCAGTGAATGGCGCATAGTTCGATTGACCGGCTCCACCTCAAGGCAATGTGCGCAGTTCTTGCGCACCAGGCGTTGCGCCAGCACACCGATGACAGTCGAGCTGACCAAATACGGCTCAACCCCCATTTCGAGCAATCGAGTGATGGTTCCCGCCGCGCTGTTGGTGTGCAGTGTGGTGAGCACCAAGTGCCCGGTGAGCGCGCTTTCAACGGCGATCTTGGCCGTTTCGGCATCGCGGATCTCTCCGACCATGATGACATCCGGATCATGGCGCAATATATGGCGCAATGATTCGGCGAAGGTGTAACCCAGATTCGCACGCACATGGATCTGTTCGACCCCATCGATCTGGTATTCCACCGGATCTTCGACCGTGATGATATTGACGTTCTGGGTGATGACTTCCTGCAACGCGGCGTACAAGGTCGTGGTCTTGCCGGAGCCCGTCGGGCCGGTGACCAGCAACATGCCGTAATTCATATGGAGCAGGTCGCGAAAGATTTCCTCGTCGCTGCTCGAAAATCCCAATTCGGAGATCTGCCGCAAGCCCACCTTGGTGTTGAGCAGGCGCAGCACCACGCTCTCGCCGTTGATCGTCGGGATGACCGAGATGCGCAGATCCACCAAGCCGTCCCGGTCGCTGATGCGCGTTCGGCCATCCTGCGGCAGGCGCCGTTCGGTGATATCCATGCGCCCGAGGATCTTAATGCGGCTGACGACGGCCGGGAGCAGGCTGCGGGAAAAGGAGCGGATCTTGATCAAGGTGCCGTCGATGCGATAGAGCATATGGACTTCGTGCTCGAGCGGCCGGATATGAATGTCCGATGCCTTCTTGCGGATGGCGTCGATGATGATGCCATTGACCAGGCGCACGATTGGCATTTCCGAGGCCAAACGCATCGCTTCCTGGATATCAACGATTTCGTCATCGGAGAATTTGGCGCGCTGCTCTTCCGCCACATTCAGCTCATCGACCAGGCGCGTATCGCTGCCGTAGTGCTTGTCGAGGGCGAGTTCGATCTCCTCACGGGAGGATACCGCAAGCTCGATCTGCTTGCCGGTGATGAAACGCAGCATGCCGATGGCTTCCACATTGGTGGGATCCTCGATCGCAACAACGATCCGGTCACGATACTGGGAGAGCGGCAGCATCATGTACTTGAACGCCATTTCTCCCGGCACCGCGTTCAGCAGATAGTGATCGATTTCGAAATCCTTCAGCATCACATACGGGATGCCGAATTTGCGCGCCAGTTTCAGATGCACGTCCCTGGAGTTGACCGCGCCCATGCCCTCGAGTATCGCCCCGAGTTTCTTCCACTTTTCGATTTTTTGCTGTTCCAAGGCACGCGTCAGCGTGTCCGAGGTGATCAAGCCGCTTTCGACCAGCAATTCACCAATCCGGTGATTGTCATAATATTGAAGATGGTTTGCCGCGTATTGCGTTTGCTTTTCGAGAAAATCGATCAATTCCTTCGCCGTATGGACTTGGAATGCATGATCGGCGAGCTTGTCCGTCGAGGCCTGAATCGGCGCGAGTTTGCCCGCTGGGGACGCATCGAGTTTGAAGCCGCTCAACTGGAGGCTCGGTATGAATACGCGCTTGATCAGGCGGTCTACATGCAAAACGAACAAGTGCAGCCCGCACACATCTTTTTCATGCGCGCACAGCCGCCCGGCGAGGGATTTGCCATCGGTGTAATCGGCCTGAAAATTCTGGAGCGCAACACCGCCGCTCGCCACCGGCTCCGCTAACTTGAGCTTCTGTTTGAATTCAAGGATGCGCAGATTCTGAAATGGAATGCGCACTGCAATGTCATCACGGCCCATCACAAGGGCGCACTGTTCCTGATCACTCAGGCCAAGCAACTCACCCGCCTGCTCGCCACCGGCAACCAAGTGGGCCGTCACAAGTCGGGAGTGGCGCAAGGTTCCGGCCGTGGAAACACACGGCGGAATCTCCGGCAATGGATTGAATTCGACATGCTCCACCCTGCACTCCTCCCCGACATTGAGATCGGTAGGTTATCGGCAACCTAAAAAATACACTTTAACAACGCCGAAACTGCGGAGCCCGCTTACTTGCCGGTGTGCTTCATCAGCCGGCGCTTCTTGCGCACCTGTCGCTCCGTCAAGATATTGCGCCGCCCTGCAAAGGGGTTTTTTCCCGAGCGGAATTCAAGCTTGATCGGTGTGCCTTCGATGCGCAGCGCCTTGCGGTAGACGTTGCTCAAGTAGCGCTTGTAGGCATCCGGCACGGCCTCGGCCTGATTGCCGTGGATAACGATGAGCGGCGGATTCTTTCCGCCTTGATGCGCATAACGCAACTTGATGCGCCGGCCTTTGACCAGCGGCGGCTGATGCGCTTGCAAGGCGTCTTCCAGAATCCTGGTCAGCGCCGGCGTGGGCATGTCGATGTTCGCGGAAGCGAAGGCGCGATCGATGGATTCATACAGATTGCCCACTCCGCTGCCATGCAGCGCGGAGATGAAATGGAATTTGGCGAAATCGATGAAGTCCAAGCGCAGCTCGAGATCACTTCTGAGTTTGTCCTTCTCCTCCGGCGTCATCCCGTCCCATTTATTGACAGCGATGATGACCGCGCGTCCCGCGTGCAACACCAGACCGAGCAGACTCGCATCCTGATCCGTCACGCTCTCGCGGGCATCGATCACCAGGATCACGACATGGGCGGACTCGATCGCTTGCAGCGTTTTGATCACGCTGAATCTTTCAACGCCCTCGTCGACACTCCGCTTGCGGCGCATGCCGGCCGTATCGATCAAGGTGTAGCGTTTGCCGTGATGTTCGAATGGGATGCTGATGCTGTCACGCGTGGTGCCGGGCAGATCAAACACCACCACGCGCTCTTCCCCGAGCAAGCGGTTGACCAGCGTGGACTTGCCGACATTGGGCCGCCCGACTACGGCGATTTTGATGCCGGCATCCTCTTCGATGGCCTGCGCTTCCCCGGTAATTTGATCCGCCGGAATCACCTGCTCGATCAGTGCGCTCACCCCGCGCCCATGCGCGGCGGCGATGGGATAACACTCGCCCAAGCCCAGTGCGTAGAAATCGGATTTGGCCATTTCCGCATCAAGGCCGTCGGTCTTGTTGACGACCAGGAACACCGGCTTGCCCGTCTGGCGCAGACGCTTGGCGATGGCATGATCACCCGGAGTCAGCCCGTCTCTGGCATCGACCATGAACAGCACGCTATCGGCTTCCTCGATGGCCTGGAGGGTCTGGTGCGCCATTTCGCCATCGATGCCGCGCTCATCACCGCTTAAGCCTCCGGTGTCGACGACGATGTAATGGCGCTCGCCCAGCCGGCCGGTGCCGTAGATACGATCGCGCGTCACGCCAGGTTGGTCGGCGACGATGGCGTCGCGCGTTTTGGTCAGGCAGTTGAACAGCGTAGATTTGCCCACATTGGGGCGCCCGACGAGGGCGATGACAGGCAACATGATGATTAATGATCTCGCTTCAGAGTGAAGGCCACCACGCGCCCCTTGTTGTCGGCGGCGACCAGCGTGTCATCGATCAACATCGGCGGCACAGTCAGGCCGGTGGCGACCGTGTAATGGTCGGGCAAGCCGCCGCGATTGTAATCATCCCATACGTCCAGTTCGAGACCGAAGTAACGATCGATAACATATTGCAGCGTCATCTGCGCGGCTTTCTCCCCGGTCTGCCGGTCCAGCCAATACAGGTTGCCCTGCTGATCGCCCAGGACCAGGTATCGTTGATAGAGTGTTGGCTTCGTAATCAGCTTGGCGCCGAGCTGATCCTGCTTCCACACCGCCACGCCGCTCTGCCGATCGATGGCATGTACCGCGCCTTCGGAGTCCGCAATGTAGATGTACTTGTCATCGAGCGTCATGCCGGCATACGACGATAGATCCTTGTACCAGAGCACGCGACCTTGCGCCTGATCCACCGCCACCAGCCGGCCATGATAGGCAATGGCATAGACCACCTGCTGATCGATGAGCGCCTCGGCATCGATATCGACGATGCGCTTGAGCTCGGATCTGCCCTGCGGGAACGCTACCGCGACCTCCCACAACACGCTGCCGTTACTGATGTCGATTGCAACCAATTTGCCGCTGGCAAAGCCGCTCACCACCATGCCGTTGCCGACGGCCATCGGGCTGTTCGTGCCGCGCAAGGTCAACACCGGCACGCCGCGCTGCTCAGTCCATAACGTCTTGCCGGAAGTCGCGTCGAGACCGAACAATTTCCCATCGTTGGTCTGCACCGCCACTACCCCGCGATCGATAACGGGGCTACCCAGGATTTCGCTCGAAAGCCTTTGTCGCCAGCGCACGGTGCCATCGGCTGAGTTGAGCGCGATGAGGCTCGCCTCATCCGTCCCGAGCAGAACCATATGGTCGCGGTAATACAGCCCGCCGGTGACGTGTTCGTCGATTTCCGCCTGCCAGCGTTCTTCGCCGGACTTGATGTCGTAGGAAACCACCTTGCCGCGCCAGTCTGCCGAAAAGATCTGAGTTTGATCGCTGGCAAGCTGAAGCTTGAGGAAATGCTTGCCAAAGCCGGAGCCGTTGCGGGCCGTCCACAAGGTGTGGATCGGCACCGCGCCAGGATGATCCTGCGCCACGGGCGCTGTCGCCGCCGCACGCGCTGGCGTTACCGCGGCAAGCAATAGCAAGATCGAAACAACAGCCGCCTTCACGGCATCGAGCGATGGCATTACTGAATGTTTTCCAGCTTGAGATTGAGTATCGACAGACGTGTGCTGCCGCCCTCACCAATCGTGTCTAGCGCCTTCTTGTAGGCATCCTTGGCCTTGGCCGGATCATTCAAGCGCACATAGGCGTCGCCCATGGCTTCGCTGACCAGACTGGTGAACGACTCTGTGGTGATCTCATTTAACCACTTGATCGCTTCCTCAGGTTGTCCTTCGCTGATCAGGATCTTCGCCAGGCGTAATTTGGCGACGTTTTTCAGTTCGGGCATGTCCGCCTTTTCGATCACCCAGCGCAGATGCGCGCGCGCGGCGACCTTGTCACCTTGCTCGAACTTCGCCTTCGCCAGATTCAGCGCCGCGAGTTGCGCGTATACAGTGTCTGCATACTGTCCGACGATCTTGCCTCCGTTCTCTTCGACGGCATCCCATTTGCCGAGCACGACATTGTCCAGCATCTCCAGATACGCGGCGGAGGCGCCCTCGAGATCCGCATGGCGGTCCTTTTGCCAGAGTTGATAGGCAAACAGCGCGCCCAAGCCGATCAAGACGCCGGCGAGGATCGACTTGCCGTTCTCCTTCCAGAAATTGCGCAAGGTATCGATCTGTTCCAGCTCAGTGTTGTCATACGCCACTTCAATGCTCTCCTACAATGATTCGAATCTAAGGATTACCCGTTACATAGTCCCGCAGCAAAGCAACCAACGCCTCGTGCGAACACAGGGTCTGTTCTTTCTCTTCCCGCAGATGCTTGACCGCCACCACTCCCTGCGCGACTTCATCGTCGCCGATGATCAATGCCAGGCCGGCGCCGCTCTTGTCCGCCTTCTTGAATTGCGCCTTGAAGCCGCCACCGCCGCAATTCATCAGCAAACGCGCACCGGGAATCTGATCGCGCAACTGTTCGGCCAATAACATGCCGTGCGCCTCGGCCTGCTCACCCATCAGCACCAGGTAGGCATGAGGCGGCACGGTGAAATCCACCGCATGCACTTCCTTGAGCATCTCCACCAAGCGTTCCAAGCCCGCGGCAAATCCCACGGCAGCGGTCGGCTTGCCGCCCAGTTGTTCGACCAGGCCATCGTAACGGCCGCCGGCGCAGACCGTGCCCTGGGCGCCAAGTTTATCCGTCACCCACTCGAACACCGTCTTGCAATAATAATCCAGGCCGCGCACCAGCGATGAATTGACGACATAGCGAATGCCGGCGGCGTCCAAACACTTGCGCAGTTGTTCGAAATGCGCACGCGAATCGTCGTCTAGATGATCGAGCAGGCGCGGCGCCGCGGCGATGATGTCCTTGAGCGCGGGATTCTTGCTGTCGAGCACGCGCAGCGGATTGGTATGCAGGCGGCGCTTGCTGTCTTCATCGAGCTGCTCGTGATGCGCGCTCAAATACTCAAACAAGCGCTGGCGATAGGCATTACGCGACTCCGCGGTGCCAAGTGAATTGATTTGCAGCTCGACGTACTGATACAGCCCCAGCTCCTTGAGCAGCCGCGCCGTCAGCAAGATCATTTCGGCGTCGATATCCGGGCCGTCCAAACCGAAGGCCTCGACGCCGATCTGATGGAATTGGCGATAGCGCCCGCGCTGCGGCCGCTCATGGCGAAACATCGGGCCCATATACCAGAGGCGCTGCACCTGGTTGTAGAACAGCCCATTTTCGATGCCGGCGCGCACGCACACCGCGGTGCCTTCCGGGCGCAGCGTCAGGCTGTCGCCGTTGCGATCATCGAAGGTGTACATCTCCTTCTCGACGATGTCGGTGACCTCGCCGATCGAGCGCTTGAACAACTCGGTTTTTTCCACGATGGGCATGCGCATTTCCTGGTAACCGTACGCGGCCACCAAGCGGCGGATCACGCCTTCGACATGCTGCCAATATCCCGACTGGGCGGGCAGAATGTCGTTCATGCCCCGTATTGCCTGGATGCTATTCTGCAATGTAAAACTCCGAGAAGCGATTAGACCGACACGATGGGAATGACTTTGTTCGTCTCGGCGTCGGCGGTTTTTCTTTTTGCGATTTCCGTCCGGACCACTCGCTCGACTTCATCGACCAATTCCTCATTGGTGACCTTATGATCCGGCTTGCCATTGATGTAGAGCAGATTCGGGGTGCCGCCGGTCAAACCGACATGAACCTCCTTGGCCTCGCCCGGTCCGTTGACCACGCAGCCGATGATGGCAAGATCCAATGGCTCGATGATGTCGTCGAGCCGCTGCTCCAGCGCATTGACCACGCTGATGACATCGAAGTTCTGCCGGGAACAGGAGGGACAGGCGATGAAATTCACGCCCTTGCTACGCAGATGCAAGCTTTTCAGTATGTCGAATCCAACCCGGATCTCCTCGACCGGCGCCGCCGCCAACGACACCCGGATGGTATCGCCGATCCCCTCGGCCAGCAGCATGCCGAGGCCGATGGCGGATTTGACCGCGCCGGAGCGAAAGCCGCCCGCCTCGGTAATGCCGAGGTGAAAAGGCTGCTCGATCTGCGCGGCCAACGCACGATAGGCCGCCACCGTCATGAACACATCCGAGGCCTTCAGGCTGATCTTGTACTCCTGAAAATTGAGCCGGTCCAGGATCTCGATGTGACGCATGGCGGACTCCACCAGGGCCGCCGGCGTGGGCTCGCCGTATTTCTGTTGCAGCTCCTTCTCCAGCGAGCCGGCATTGACGCCGATGCGGATCGGAATCCCGCGATCTTGCGCCGCGCTGACGACGGCACGCACGCGATCTTCTCGTCCGATATTGCCGGGATTGATGCGCAAACAGTCCACGCCCAATTCCGCCACGCGCAACGCGATGCGGTAATCAAAATGAATATCCGCCACCAGCGGGACGTCCACTTGTTTCTTGATCTTCCCAAAAGCCTCGGCCGCCTCCATGTCCGGCACGGAGACGCGCACGATATCGGCGCCAACAGCCTCCAGCCCCTTGATCTGCGCGACCGTCGCCGCGACATCGGCGGTAAGCGTATTGGTCATCGACTGCACGCTGATCGGCGCATCGCCGCCGACGGGGACATTGCCGACCATGATTTGGCGTGTCTTACGACGCGCGATTTTGTGCCTGAATTGCATGCGCTGTTCTCCGCTTAGTCTCTGCGCTGCGAGCGATCGTCAATCAATGGTGAAGCGCGCGATATCCTTGCGAATAAACGGCTTGTGATCATAGGGTTTGCCATCGACCAGGATCTCGACGCCAGGCGCGTAGCCCAGCATGACGTTGAATGGCGCGACACCCTTGATCTTTTTCACTTGTCCGTGGCGGATCAATTGAAATAGCAACTGCGTTTTGTTCGCATCGGTCACCTCAACCCAGGAATCGCCGAGGCCGCGCACAGTCACTTCGGTATATACCGGCGGCACTGCCTGAGCTACCGCGGGGGCGGGCTCTGCCGCGACCACGGGCGCTTGCGCGGTTTCTGCAGCGGGCAGCGGCAGGGCAAGTTCCTGCATGTTGCCTTCCTCAACCGGCGCTTGAGGTTCCGGGACGCTCTCCGCAGCGATCGGCGCTGCCGCGGCAGTCTCTGGTGCGGGCGTCGTCTCAGCGGCGACGGTTTGCGTCGCTTCTCCGCTGGCGGGGGGCCGATCTACCGCCGGTTCACTCACGTACCAGAACCAGATGGCCGCCGTGATCACGCCAGCGGCCAACACGGTGGCGATATGCCGCATATTGATCACGCTCTCCGCCGCCGTTTTTCTCACCGCGACTTGATAATCCACCTTCGGAACGGAGTGCGATTCACTGACGCTCGCCTCATAGAGCTTGAGCAAGGGCTCGGCATTGAGTTGCAGCAAGCGGGCGTAATTGCGCAGATAGCCGCGTGTGTAGATCGGCTCGGGCAACTCATCATAGGCCTCATTCTCCATGGCGCTGATCCTGCTTGGATCCAGGCGCAAGGCTGCGCCGACCTCTTCGATCGACAATCCTTTTTCCAGACGCTTTTCCTTCAATTGTTGGCCGAACCGCGTTGACTCAGACATATTGTTCCAGGCTTCTACTGCACAATTCATAGTTCATATCGTCAAATTCAATAACCGATCAGACTCTTTGCCTGTTCCGAATCAGGAAACAGGCCTTTCAGCTGACGGGCATATTCAGTGGCGCGTTCCTTGGCCTGTAGCCCTTCCTCGATTTTGATGGACAGCCACAAGGTCGCAGGGTCGTGTTTGGTGACCGCCTCCATCCGCTGAACATAGGCGCGCCCCTTCAGATATTCCTGCTGGCGATAACTCAGTTCCGCCATCGCATGCAAGGACACCGGCAGCTTTGGATTGATATCCAACGCCTTGCGGAACGATCGCTCCGCATCCTCATGGTTTTGCTCGCGCATCGCGCACAAGCCGGCGTTTTCATACGCCAGCTCCGGCGTCTTGTACATGGGGTTCTTCACCGCGGCCTCAAATTGCGCATAGGCCTCCTTGTAGCGGCGCTGATCGCACAAAAACGTGCCGTAATTATTCCGCCCATTGGGGTCCTTGGGATCGAGGTCTACCGCTTTGCTGTAATGCTGATCAGCCTGTTCGATTTCCCCCAGCTGAACATAGAGTATGGCAATCGCATGGTGCGCACTGGCGTACTGTGGCGCCACGGCAATGGCCTTGTTTAGATTGGTGAGCGCCAGATCCTTTTTGCCTTGCTGCATATATCCGATACCCAGCTGGATATGGGTGTCCGCAAGATTCTGCTCTTCCTTGGCCTTTTTGGGATTGCCGGCGCACGCGGTGAGCGCCAGTGTCAGCACGACGACCAACATCATTCCGGTTGTTTTCACGTCCTGGCCTCCACCACTGGAATGATGCGCCGTTGCGCACGCTTGGTCTTATCCTGCACCTTGCCGGCCAGTTGTCCGCACGCCGCGTCGATATCATCACCACGGGTCTTGCGCGTGATGGTGGTCATGCCAGCGTGGTAGAGCACGTCACGGAAACGATCGATTGCGGCGGCATCGGAACATTCGTAGCCGGAGTCGGGAAACGGATTGAACGGGATCAAATTCACCTTCGCGGGAATCCCCTGCAATAGCTTGACCAAGGCCTTGGCGTGCTGCGGTGTATCATTGATGCCCTTGAGCATGACATATTCGAAGGTGATCTTGCGCCGCCCATCTCGATCTAAATAACGACGGCACGCCGCCATCAGTTCCTTGATCGGATATTTTTTGTTGATGGGCACCAGTTCGTTGCGCAAGTCATCCGATGTGGCGTGCAGCGACACCGCCAGGCTGACATCGCACACCGCCTTGAGGCGATCGAGCGCTGGCACCACGCCGGCGGTACTCAGCGTGACACGGCGTTTGGATAGTCCATAGGTGAAATCATCCAACATCAGATGGATGGCTCGGACCACATTGTCGAAATTCAGCAAGGGCTCGCCCATGCCCATGAGGACCACGTTGGTCACCACGCGCTGATTGACAGGATCGGTTTCCAGCTGGCGCTTGGCGATCCAGATCTGGCCGATGATCTCCGCGGTGGAGAGATTGCGGTTGAAGCCTTGCTTGGCGGTCGAGCAGAAGCTGCACTCCAGCGCGCATCCCACCTGGGATGAAACGCACAGCGTGCCGCGATCATCCTCCGGGATGAACACCATCTCGACCGAATTGCCGTGATCGAGTTCGAGCAGCCACTTGCGGGTACCGTCCTTCGATTTCTGTTCGATGAGCACTTTTGGCACACGAATTTCACAGCGGTCGGCGAGCTGCTCGCGCAGGGACTTGCTGAGATTGCTCATCGCGCTGAAGTCCGCGACACCCCGCTGGTGGATCCATTGCAGCACCTGAGAAGCGCGAAAGGCCTTCTCGCCGAGCTCGACGAAAAAGGCCTCCATCGCTGCGCGATCGAGATCCAGCAGATTGATCTTGCCAGTATCCTCCAGTGCCATCACATCCTCACCTTAGCGAGTGCGCTTGCAAATCCCTTCCGGGAAGAAGAAGTCGATTTCGACCTTGGCGTTTTCGAGGCTGTCGGAACCGTGCACGGCGTTTTCATCGATCGACTTGGCAAAGTCCGCGCGGATCGTGCCCGGGGCCGCGTCCTTGGGATTGGTGGCGCCCATCAGCTCGCGGTTCTTGGCCACGGCGTTTTCACCTTCCAGGACCTGGATCATCACCGGGCCGGAGATCATGAAGCTCACCAAGTCATTGAAAAACGGACGCGCTTTGTGCACGGCATAAAAGCCTTCCGCCTGGGCGCGGCTCAGTTGGGCCATCTTGGCGGCGACGACCTTCAGGCCGTTTTTCTCGAAGCGGCTGTAGATCTCGCCGATGACATTTTTTGCCACCGCATCGGGCTTGATGATGGAAATAGTGCGTTCGATTGCCATCCAGTAACTCCTAATATATTGATTTGATTTAAGTAAATATAATAACGGCGCACCCCTTGCCCCGTCTGATAAATGGCGCACATTCTAGCGCGCTTTGCGCCAGGCTGGCAATCAAAAGGGTTGATTTGACTGGAACTTATTGCGTGAGGGCGCGTTCGCCGCAGGGAAGAGTCACGGAACGCTCAGGACCGTTCTTCGATCCACGCCATCTGGATCGCCTCCAGCACCTTTTCGCCCGCATGCGCCGGGTCGTCGTCGAAGCCGTCGAGGTCGAGAACCCATTGGTAGAGGTCGGTGAATTTCACATACTGCGGATCGACCTCCGAATGGTTCTCGTCCAGCGCGATGACGATCTCGTAGACATCTACCCACTTCATGGCTTACCCCTCGGAGACTAGGTTGATCGTGTATTTGGGAATCTCCACCACCAGGTCGGTATCGCCGACGATGGCCTGGCAGCTCAGGCGCGATTCCGGCTCCAGCCCCCAGGCCTTGTCCAGCATGTCTTCTTCGGTTTCGCTGGGCGCATTGAGGGAGCCGTAGCCCTCGCGCACGATGACGTGACACGTGGTGCAGGCGCAGGACTTCTCGCAGGCGTGCTCGATGTCGATCTCGTGGGCCAGGGCGGCATCCAGGATGCTGGTCCCCGGCGCGGCCTCGATGACGGCCCCTGCCGGGCAGTGCTGGTGGTGCGGTAAAAAAATGATCTTGGTCATGATGTAAAATCCAACTTACAACTCATCGATTTGATGCCCGGTCAACGCCTGGCGGATGCCGTGATCCATGCGCCGCGCGGCGAATCCGGCCGTGTGTTGCTCCAGGTCGGTGGTCGCGGCCTTGAGCGCCGCAGGATCGCTTTGGGTCAGCGCCGCTTCCAGCCGGGCCATGGCCTGCTCGATCCGGCGGCGTTCGTCCTCGGCCAGCAAGGCACTGTCCTGCGCCAGCGCCGCGGTCACCCCCTCGATCAGGCGCTTGGCCTCGACCTGTTGCTCGCGCAGGCGCCGCTGCTCCATATCCTCGCGCGCATGCTGCATGGAATCGCGCAACATCCGCTCGATCTCGTTCTCCGCCAGTCCGTAGGAGGGCTTGACCTCGACGCGGCTCGCCACGCCCGAGGTCTCCTCGCGCGCGGACACCGTCAGCAGCCCATCCGCATCCACTTGGAAGGTCACGCAAATCCGCGCCGCGCCCGCGACCATCGGCGGGATGCCGGTGAGATTGAAGCGCGCCAGGGAGCGACAATCGCTCACCAGTTCGCGCTCCCCCTGCACGACATGAATGCCCATAGCGGTTTGCCCGTCCTTGAAGGTGGTGAACTCCTGGGCGCGCGCCACTGGGATCGTGGTGTTGCGCGGGATGATCTTCTCCACCAGGCCGCCCATCACTTCCAGACCCAGCGAGAGCGGGATCACATCGAGCAACAGGGCCTGTTCGCCGGACTTGTTTCCGATCAGGATGTCGGCCTGCTGCGCGGCCCCGAGCGCGACGACCTTGTCGGGATCGATGTCGGAGAGCGGCGGCCGTCCGAAAAATTCCGCCACCTTCTCCCGCACCCGCGGCACGCGCGTCGAGCCGCCGACCAGCACCACCTGCTGGATGTCCCCGGGGGCGATCCCGGCATCGCGCAGGGCACGGCGGCAAGAGGTGATCGTCCTGGCGAGCAAGGGTTCGATCAGGGCGTTGAACTGATCACGGGTGATCTGGCCCTGCCAGTCGGCGCCAAAGGATTGATCGAGCCGGATGGCGGCGTGTTCATGCTCGGTCAGCGATTCCTTGACTGCGCGCGCAATGGCCAGCACATGGCGCAATTGCGTGTGGGCGGCGTCATCGCGGATGCCCGCCTGCTGCATGATCCACTCGGCGAGCAGATGATCGAAATCATCGCCGCCCAGGGCGGAATCCCCGCCGGTCGACAGGACCTCGAACACACCCTGGTGCATGCGCAGGATCGAGACATCGAAGGTGCCGCCGCCGAGATCGTAGACGACCACGACCCCTTCCTCGCCGCGATCCAGGCCATAGGCCAAGGCGGCGGCGGTCGGCTCATTGAGCAGGCGCAACACCTTCAGACCGGCCAGCGTGGCCGCGTCCTTGGTCGCTTGGCGCTGCGCATCGTCGAAATAGGCCGGCACGGTGATCACCGCGCCCTGCAATTCCCCGCCGAGTGCGTCCTCGGCGCGCACCTTCAGCACCTTGAGGATCTCCGCCGAGACCTCCACCGGACTGACCTCCCCGGCCGCGGTCGCGAGCTTGGGCATGCCCGCATCCGCGGCGATGAAGTGATAGGGGCTGCGGCCGCCCAGCTGTTTCACGTCCTCGATCCCGCGACCCATCAGGCGCTTGACCGAGGCGATGGTGTTCAAGGGATCGCGCGCGGCGCCCGCCAAGGCGCGCTGACCCACGATCACCTCGCCGGAGGGCAGATAGCGCACCACCGAGGGCAGGAGATGCTGGCCCGCGTCATCGGGGAGGGTGACGGCCAGACCGCTGCGGACCGAGGCCACCAGCGAATTGGTGGTGCCGAGGTCGATGCCGACGGCCAAACGATGTTGGTGAGGCGCGGCTGATTGTCCCGGCTCACTGATTTGCAATAACGCCATGGTTTAATCCAATGTAGAAATCGTGCTCACAATCGCGCTTCGAGCGACTCGGCCTCTTCGGCCAGCTTGCGGATGAATTGCCACTTCACCACCGCCTCACTCGCCTGCTCAAGCTGGCCCGGCGCCGCGAAGGCGTCCAGCAACGTTTGCGCGCAGTTTTTTTCGAGCTGGCGGATATGTTTGAAAAGCGCGTCGAGCCGCGCGGGATTGCGCGCCCGCTCGATGGCCGCCAGCTCCTCGCGCAGTTCCATCTGTTCCATCAGAAACGCGGGATCGCGCACTTGGCGCTGCCCGGGATCGACCCCGTTGAGCCGCAACAAATACTGCGCCCGTTTGAGGTCATCACGCAAGGTGTGATAGGCATCGTTGATCAGCGTCGCATGCTGCTGGGCGAGACGCCGTTCCTGGTCGCTCGCGTGGGCGTAACGGTCCGGATGGATTACCCGCTGCAAGTCACGGTAGCGGGCGCTGAGCGCCACCCCATCGAGTGGGAATTGGACAGGCAATTGAAAAAGTGCAAAAAAATTCGTATCGAGCGGCTGCTTCATGAGGGATGCGCGGCCGTCTCAGACGGTGAAGCTTTCACCGCACCCGCAGGCCGCTTTGACGTTCGGGTTATTGAATTTGAAGCCTTCGTTCAGGCCTTCGCGCACGAAGTCGAGCTCGGTGCCGTCGAGATACAGCAGGCTTTTCCCGTCCACGACCACCTTCACGCCCTTGTCCTCGAAGACCTGATCCGAGGCATCGATCGCATCGGTGAATTCGAGCACATAGGCCATGCCGGAACAGCCGCTGGTCCTGACGCCCAGGCGCAGCCCGGCGCCTTTGCCGCGGTTCTCCAAGAACTTCTTGACGTGCTTGGCAGCCGATTCAGTGAGTGTAATCGCCATAGAACACTACCTCCGTCTAGGGATTGCGTTTCTTTTTCAGATCCTCGATGGCCGCGCGAATCGCGTCTTCGGCCAGCACCGAGCAGTGGATCTTCACCGGCGGCAGCGCCAACTCCTCGGCGATCGCGGTGTTCTTGATCGTGGTGGCCTCGTCGAGGGTCTTGCCCTTGAGCCACTCGGTCACCAGTGAGCTCGACGCGATGGCCGAGCCGCAGCCGTAGGTCTTGAAGCACGCATCCTCGATGACGCCCTGCGCGTTAACCTTGATCTGCAGCTTCATCACATCGCCGCAGGCGGGCGCCCCCACCATGCCGGTGCCGACGTTGGCATCATCCTTGTCGAATGAGCCGACGTTGCGCGGATTCTCGTAATGATCCAAAACCTTTTCACTGTATGCCATATCCAATCACCTCGGGCCGCTTAGTGCGCCGCCCATTTAACACTGTTCAAATCAATACCGTCTTTGTGCATCTCCCAGAGCGGGGACAGTTCGCGCAACTTGCTCAGCTTGTCGTGAATGAGGCGCAAGGCGTTCTCGATGTCCTCGGCAGTGGTGAAGCGGCCGAAAGAGAAGCGGATCGAGCTGTGCGCCAGCTCGTCGCTGCGCCCGATGGCGCGCAACACATACGACGGCTCCAGGCTGGCCGAGGTGCAGGCAGAACCAGAGGACACCGCCAGATTCTTCAGCGCCATCAGCAATGACTCGCCTTCCACGAAATTGAAACTGACATTCAGATTATGCGGCACGCGCTGCTCCAGATCACCGTTGATGAACACCTCTTCGATATCCTGGATGCCGGCGAGGAAGCGGTCGCGCAAGGCGCGGATGCGCTTGGTCTCCTCGACCATCTCCTCGCGCGCGATACGGTAGGCCTCGCCCATGCCGACGATCTGGTGCACCGGCAAGGTGCCCGAGCGCATGCCGCGCTCATGACCGCCGCCGTGCATCTGCGCCTCGATGCGCACCCGCGGCTTGCGGCGCACGTACAAGGCGCCGATGCCCTTGGGACCGTAGATCTTGTGCGCCGAGAGCGAGAGCAGATCCACCTTCATCTTCTCCATGTCGATCGTGACCTTGCCGGCGCTCTGCGCGGCATCGACGTGAAAGATGATGCCGCGGCTGCGGCAGAGTTCGCCGATCGCAGCGATGTCCTGGATCACGCCGATTTCATTATTAACGTGCATGATCGACACCAGAATCGTGTCATCGCGCATCGCATGCGCCAGCGTGTCGAGGTCGATCAGGCCATTGGCCTGCGGACTCAGATACGTCACCTCGAAGCCTTCGCGCTCGAGCTGGCGGCAACTGTCCAACACTGCCTTGTGCTCGGTCTTGCAGGTGATGATGTGCTTGCCCTTGGTCTTGTAGAAGTGCGCCGCGCCCTTGATCGCCAGGTTGTCGGACTCGGTCGCGCCGGAGGTCCAGACGATCTCCTTGGGGTCGGCATTGATCAGCGCCGCCACCTGTTGACGCGCCCATTCGACCGCCTCTTCCGACTGCCAGCCATACACATGCGAGCGCGAGGCGGGATTGCCGAACTCGCCGTCCATCGTCAGGTAGCCCATCATCTTTTTCGCCACGCGTGGATCAACCGGAGTGGTCGCTGCGTAGTCGAGATAGATCGGTCGATTCATAAACAGTAGTACCTCAAAGCCATTTCATTGATCATTTATGGTCAAACAGGCAGGCAACTGCCCATTTGCCGGAAGATATCGACTTGCGCGCCCAGCGCGGCCAGAAAATCATCGACATCCTGCCCAGTGTTATCCTTCCCGAAGCTCACCCGGATCGCGCCTTGTGCGACCGCATCGGACAGCCCCATCGCGCGCAGCACATGGCTGGGCTTGCCGCTGGCGGATTCACAGGCCGAACCGCTCGAAAGCGCGAATCCGGCCGCATCCAGATTCATCATCAGGGTCTCGCCGTCGATATTCTCCACGGCGAAAAAAATCGTATTTGGCAGACGCTGCGCGGCATGCGAGAACAACACCACGCCCGGCAACCGCTGCAATCCTTGCTCCAGGCCTTCCCGCAACTGCAACAGCTGCGCCCGCCGCTCGGCGAGTTCCCGCTTGGCAAGCTCGGCGGCCTTGCCGAAGCCAACGATGGCCGCCACATTCTCGGTGCCCGCGCGCCGGCCCTTTTCCTGGCCGCCGCCGCACAGCATCGGACTCAGGTCGACGGCCTTGTCGATGATCAGCGCCCCGCAGCCTTTCGGACCATAGATCTTGTGGCTCGACAGGGTCATCAGGTGCACGCCCAGCGCCGGGAAGTCCACCTCCAGCTTGCCCAAGGCCTGCACGGCATCGGTGTGGAAGATCACACCCGCTGCGCGCGCCTGCCGCGCCAGTGACGCGATATCCTGTATCGCGCCGGTCTCGTTGTTGGCCAGCATGACCGAGACCAAGCGCGGTCGCCGGCGCAACGCGGCCTGATACTCTTCCTGCTTCAGCATCCCTATGTGATCGACCGACAACAGGTCGACCGTCCATCCATGATTGGTTAGTTGCTTGGCCGGTTCCAGCAGCGAAGCATGTTCAATCGCCGACACCGCCACCCGCCCGACACCCGAGGCAGGATTCAGCCCTGCCATAATCATATTGTTGGCCTCAGTACCGCCGCTGGTAAATACCACTTGCGTAGGATGTGCGTTGACCAACTCGGCTACCCGTTCCCTGGCCTGATCGAGGGCAGCGCGCGCGTGGCGCCCGAGGACATGCTGGCTTGAGGCGTTGCCGTATTCCCGGGAGTAATACGGCATCATGGCCGCCGCGACGCGTTCATCGCAGGGCGTCGTGGCATTATGATCGAGGTACACCACCCGGCCAGCCACCGGCCTCTGCGCCTCAGACTATCGAAATCTCTTTCACACCGTGAACGGCCGCATTCTGCCGGATGGCGACCTGCTGGACACGCTGACGGCTCACCAAGTCGCCCAGCGAGATGCTGGCGAGGAAGCCCTGAATCTGCTGGCTGAGCTCTTCCCACAGCTCATGCGTGAGACAGGGGCCATCGCCACGGCAATTTTCCTTGCCTTCACACTTCATTACGTCCACGTATTCATCCACGGCGGTAATGACATCGGCCACGGCAATCTGATGGGAGTTGCGACTCAGGCGATAACCGCCGCCAGGTCCACGCGTGCTCAGCACCAGGCCTTGCTTACGCAAACGGGCGAAGAGTTGTTCCAAATACGACAGGGAGATCCCCTGCCGCTGAGAAATATCGGCCAGAGTAATGGGGCCCTGCTCGCCGTGGATGGCCAGATCCAGCATTGCAGTGACTGCGTAGCGACCCTTGGTTGTCAGTCTCATACTCGATAGTCCTCTTGCTAATTAATCCAGGAAAATATTCAGAAATTGAATATTCTCTGCTAATCCCATACACTTATGCTTATAGTCAGTCTATTATCCATACCTTAGCAAAACTGTCAAGATTTAGATCAATAAAAACCTTCACCCAGAACGCACTAATTCTCCGGCTTGTTTTCATTGATCTCGCAACCATCCAACGCGGGCAGCTTGACATCCGTCACCTTGACCCCCGCCCGCTCCATCGCCTGATTCATCAGCTCGATCTTTTGATCCAAGGCATGGATATGATCCAACAAGCAGTTGATGGCGTGCGCCACGGGGTCCGGCATGTCCGCTGAGGTGCCGTAGGCATCGAAGCCCATTTTCTGGGCGATTTTCTGCCGAGTCTCGTCCTGTTCCTTGGACTTTTTGCTCACGATACGGCCGGGGATGCCCACCACCGTCGCCCCGCCGGGCACGGGCTTGACCACCACCGCGTTCGAGCCGATGCGCGCGCCGTCGCCGATCTCGATCGGCCCGAGCACCTTGGCCCCGGCGCCGACGACGACATCATTACCCAGCGTGGGGTGACGTTTACCCTTCTGCCAGCTGGTGCCGCCCAGGGTGACGCCGTGATACAGGGTGCAATCATCCCCGATCTCCGCCGTCTCGCCGATCACCACCCCCATCCCGTGGTCGATGAAAAATCGCCGGCCGATCTTCGCGCCGGGATGGATCTCGATGCCCGTCAGCCAGCGCGAGATCGTGGAAATGAACCGCGCCAGCCACTTGAAGCCGCGCTTCCACAGCCCGTGCGCTAGGCGGTGCATCTGCAGGGCGTGCAGCCCTGGATAGGTGGTGAGGACCTCAAAGACATTGCGCGCAGCCGGATCGCGCTCGAATACGCACTGGATATCTTCTCTCAATCGTTTAAACATGGGCTTGCCATTCTTGTTTGCATTTTTGAAGTCGATTAATCGATCTTATTTGTTTTTGATCGAGTTCTCCATCTCGGTCAGGATGCCGCGCAGGATGTTGATCTCCACCTTCTCCAGGCCAGTGCGGTTGAACAGCCGTCTGAGACGGCGCATGACCAACCGGGGATTCTCCGGGTCCATGAAACCGATCTTGACCAGCACCTGCTCGAAATGCCCGAACAGCCGCTCGATCTCATCCGATGTGGCCAGCGGGGCCTGCTCCGCCTGGGCGGGAGCCACGCCTTCCAGTGTCTGCATCCGCAACTCGTAACACAGCACCTGCACGGCCGCCCCGACATTGAGCGAGCTGAAGTCGGGATTGCACGGAATATTCACCAGATAGTTGCAGCGATCCAGCTCCTCATTGTGCAGGCCGGTCTGCTCCCGGCCAAACACGATGGCGATCTCCGACTCGGTCGGTTGCTGCGCGACCAAGGCGGCGCACTCGCGCGCATTGACCTGCGGCCAGGCGATGTAGCGGCGCCGGGCGCTGCTGCCGAACACCAGGCTGCATCCGGCGAGCGCCTCATCGAGCGTCGCGCAGACCTGCGCCCGCGCCAGGACATCGTCGGCGCCGGAGGCGCGCGCCACGGCATCCTCGTGTGGAAATGCCTGCGGGTCCACCAGATAAAGCCGATCGAGTCCCATGTTTTTCATGGCCCGCGCCGCCGAACCGATATTCCCCGGATGCGAGGTGTTGACCAGTACGATTCTGATGTTCTGCATATACCCAACCAAGGCCGCTGACACAAACTTGTCGGGATGATAACAAAATTCCAGCCCGCGCTTGCGGCAAAACCTGCGCGGCGGATTTGATTTGTCTCACGCGTAACTTGCCTGTTAGAATGACGCCCCTTTTTCAGTCACAGTTCATTCGGGCCAGTCACCACTGGCCCAAGCGACCGAGACCATAGACGGAAGTCCCTCGATGAATCCGATGTTGAATATAGCCATCCGCGCCGCACGCAAGGCCGGTGATGTCATCGCCCGCTCGCTCGACACGGTCGACCGCCTCGATGTGGTCAGCAAGTCGCGCAACGACTTCGTGAGCGAGGTCGATCAGCGCGCCGAACAGGAAATCATCTCGATCCTGCGCAAGGCTTTTCCTGACCACGCCATCCTGGCCGAGGAAAGCGGCAATCAAGCGGGCAACGACTATCAATGGATCATCGATCCGCTCGACGGCACCACCAATTTTCTACATGGGTTCCCGCAATTCGCCGTCTCCATCGGCCTGCTGCACAAGGGGCGCATCGAGGTTGGGGTTGTGTATGATCCCCTGCGCCAGGAACTGTTCTGCGCCTCGCGCGGCAACGGCGCCATGCTCAACGACCGCCGCATCCGCGTGAGCGCCCGCAAGGGCCTGGAAGGCGCGTTGCTCGGCACCGGCTTTCCGTTCAAGGAAATGACCCATCTCGACTGCTACCTGGCCACCTTCAAGGCGCTTCTGCCGAAAACCGCCGGCATCCGCCGCCCCGGTTCGGCCGCGCTGGATCTGGCCTATGTCGCCGCCGGGCGCCTCGACGGATTCTGGGAGATCGGACTGCAACCCTGGGATATGGCCGCCGGAACGCTGCTGATCCAGGAAGCCGGCGGTCTGGTCACCGACTTCGCCGGGGGCAGTGATTTTCTCGCCACTGGCAATGTCGTCGCCGGCGCCCCGAAGGTCTTCCACGCCCTGCTGCAAACGATCCAGCCGCATTTGACGCCCGCGTTGGCAAAATAGCCTTCAAGATCTCGTCGGACCGCCCGATCACAGTTAAGAACACCCTGTGAGGAGGTCCGACCCATGAAATCCACCGCACGAAAAAATCCCGCGCGCTCCATGCGCAAGGCCCTGACCGGGCTGGCCGAAATGGCGCGCGAGGCGCTCCGCCCCAGCCCGGCGTATCAATATCAGCCCATCCCGATCAAGGCCACGGTACGACGTCGCCGCCAAAGGTAACCCCACCATCGCCCAGCGCCGTGGCTTAGGGAACCTCTGATTGATTAGAGATGCCGCCATTTTCGATGGCAACAAGTCATTGAAAATGAAGGAAAGCAAAAATCACAGTTTTTGCTTTCCGTGCCCTGAAAATTCCAGGCGGGAATTATTTCAGAGCTTCCTTAGTGAGTTGTGCTTCACAAATCGACATTGAACTGTTCCTCAAAGCGATCCATTCGTTATAATCCCTCTTTGTCGCACGCATCCAAGGGGGATGGAAAATGGATCAGCTGTCGAAACTCTTGAAAACCATGACACAAGTCGGCGCGTCCGACCTGTTTCTCAGCCCAGGCCGACCGCCGGCGTTTCGCGTCAACGGCAAGATACTCCCGCCCGACGGCCCCAACCTGACACCGGACAAGATCGAGCAGATGGCGCGACTGCTGATGATGGAAGAACAGCACCAGGCGTTTCAGCAGAATCCGGATCTCAACCTCGGCATCACGCTCCCGAACATCGGGCGCTTTCGCGTCAACATCTTTCGCCAGCGCCACCACGTGGCCATGGTCGTACGCGCCATCCCCGACAAGGTGCGCAGCATCACCGAACTCGGCCTGCCGGAGACCCTGAGCCAGCTGGTCATGCTGCAGAGCGGCCTGGTGATCATCGTCGGGCCGGCCGGCACCGGCAAGTCCACCACGCTTGCCGCGCTGATCGAACAACGCGCGCGCAATGAAGTCTGCCATGTGATGACGCTGGAAGACCCGATCGAATACCTCTTCAAGCATGAGCACAGCGTCATCAATCAGCGCGAGATCGGCACTGACACCATCTCCTATCACCAAGGCTTGATCAATGCGCTGCGGCAGTCGCCCGATGTGCTGATGCTGGGCGAGATCCGTGAGCGCGATGTGCTGGAACTGATGCTCGAATTCAGCGACACCGGCCACCTGTGCATGGCGACGATGCATGCCAAGAGCGTGGTGCAGACCATCGAGCGCATGCTGCTGATGTTCCCGGAAAACGAGCGCGGCCGCGCCCTGAACGCCTTGGCGCAGAATCTGCGCGCCGTCGTCGCCCAACGCTTGATCCCCGATGTCAGGGGCAAACTCGCGCTGGCCTACGAGATGCACACCTTCACCGCGCACACCAAGGATCTGATCCGCCGCAATGAAATCGGCGCCATCGAGGAGTTCATCCACAAGGACACCTCGGGCATGAGCCAGACCATGGATCAGTCGCTGTTCAAGCTATTCAAGGCCGGCCGGATCAGCCCGCAAACGGCCTTGAAGCACGCCAACTCGATCGCCAATATGCGCCTGCAAATGCGTCTGGAGCAAAAGCCCGCGGCGCTAGCCGTCGCCAAGCATGAAATCAGCGAATAGACGATGACCGAGGCGCCCCCCATGCTCCCGCTCGTCGTTGAGCCGGATCAGCTCGAAGCAGCCGGGGGCATTCCCCGGCTGCTGATCGTCGATCTGTGCAGCCGCGAGAGTTACGAGAAGACACACATCCCTGGCGCGGTGCATCTGGAATACGCGCGCATCGTCGAGCATCGACCACCGATCATGGGGCTGTTACCCGATACCGAGCGGCTGGCGGAAGTCCTTGGCGCCCTCGGCGTGCGTTCCGACACCCACGTGGTGGCCTATGACAACGAAGGCGGCGGCAAGGCCAGCCGTCTGCTCTGGACCCTGGATGCCAGTGGCCACACGCGGTTTTCATTGTTGAATGGCGGACTGGTCGCCTGGATCGAGGAAGGCCACAAGGTGGAAAGCAGCGCAACCGATCCCATTCGCAACACCTGTTCGATCACTCCCAATCCAGCCACCCGCGCGGACAAGGCCTACATCCTCGCCCAGCTGCCGCGCGCGGATCTCGGCCTGCTCGATGCGCGCTCCCCCGGCGAATTTATCGGCGCCGATCAACGCGCCGCCCGCGGCGGACACATCCCGGGCGCCAAAAATCTCGAATGGACGGATGCCTTGGACAAGGGCAACCACCTGCGCCTCAAACCCGCCGCGCAATTGCGCGCGATGCTGCACACGGCCGGCCTCACGCCGGAGAAAGAGATCATCACCTACTGCCACTCGCACCATCGCTCCGCGCTGTGGTATGTCATCCTGAAGGCGCTGGGTTACCCGCGCGTCCGCGGCTACCCCGGCTCCTGGTCGGACTGGGGCAACGACGCCTCCACCCCCATCGAAAAGTAAGCCGCGCAGCGATACCCCCGCATGAATGCCGTCATGAAAGACCTTTCCAGCCACACCCCGATGATGCAGCAATATCTGCGCATCAAGGCCGATCATCCGGACACCCTGGTGTTCTATCGCATGGGTGATTTCTATGAGCTGTTCTACGATGACGCGCGCAAGGCGGCACGCCTGCTCGACATCACCCTCACCGCGCGCGGGCAGTCCGCCGGCGAGCCGATCCCGATGGCGGGCGTGCCCTACCACTCGGCGGAAGGCTACCTGGCCAAGCTGGTCAAGTGCGGCGAATCGGTCGTGATCTGCGAGCAGGTCGGTGACCCCGCCACCGCCAAAGGGCCGGTCGAACGCCAAGTGGTACGCATCATCACGCCGGGCACGGTGACCGACGAGGCCCTGCTCGAAGACCGCCACGACAACCTCCTGGCGGCGGTCGCCCAGGCGGGGGATCACTTCGGCTTGGCAACGCTCGATCTCGCCAGCGGCCGGTTTACCGCCATGCGCCTGGAGGGCGCGACCCTGCTGCACAGCGAGCTGGGCCGCCTGTCGCCGGCGGAGCTCCTCATCAGCGAGGATCTGCCCAAGGAGATCCTGGGGGAGCGCGCGGGACTGCGCCGCCAAGCGCCGTGGCATTTTGAACTCGCCACCGCGCGGCGGCTGCTCACCCAACAATTCCAGACGCGCGACCTCGCCGGCTTCGGCTGCGACCACCTGCCCGAGGTCATCGCCGCCGCTGGCTGTCTGCTGCACTACGTGAAAGAAACCCAGCGCACCGCCCTACCGCACATCCGGGCGCTACGCCTCGAGCAGCACGACGAGGCCATCCAGCTCGACGGCGCCACGCGGCGCAACCTGGAGCTGGAACACAATCTCAACGGCGGCACCGAGCACACCCTGGCCTGGGTGATCGACCGCACCGCCACCGCCATGGGCAGCCGCCAATTGCGCCGCTGGCTGCACCGCCCCTTGCGCCGGCACGAGATCATCCATCAACGGCTGGACGCGATCGCCGCCCTGCTCGAAAGCGGCGTCTTCAGTGAGACCCATGACCTCCTGCGCCGGGTCGGCGACATCGAACGCATCCTGGCCCGCGTCGCGCTGAAAAGCGCCCGGCCGCGCGATCTCAGGCAACTGGGCCTGGCCCTCGCGCAACTGCCCGCGCTCCAGCAACTGCTGCATCCCTTCGACGACACCTTGTTGCACGCCCTCCGGCAACGCATGGGCGAGCACCCCGCATTGGCGGAGCTCTTGCGCCGGGCGATCGTCGAGAGCCCGCCGATGCTGATCCGCGACGGCGGCGTGATCGCCCCGGGTTACGACGCCGAGCTCGACGAGCTGCGTACACTGAAGGACCACGCGGGCGAGTTCCTGGTGGAACTGGAGGCGCGCGAGAAGGCACGCACCGGCATCCCCACCCTCAAGGTGGACTACAACAAGGTGCACGGTTTTTACATCGAGGTCAGCAAGGCCCAGAGCGTGAAGGTCCCGGATGACTACATCCGCCGCCAGACCTTGAAGGGCGCCGAGCGCTATATCACGCCGGAACTCAAGGGCTTCGAGGACAAGATCCTGAGCGCCCGGGAACGGGCGCTGGCGCGGGAAAAGGCGCTGTATGACCTGCTTTTGGATGAACTGCTCCAGCACCTGCCCGCCTTGCAGGAATGCGCAAGCGCGCTGGCCGGGCTCGACTGCCTCGGCAATCTGGCCGAACGCGCCCAGACCCTGGACCTGTGCCGCCCGACGCTGACCGAGCGCCCCGGCATCAGCATCAAGGCCGGGCGCCACCCGGTGGTCGAACAGGTGCTCGACAGCCCGTTCATCCCCAACGACATCGAGCTCAACGATAAGCGGCGCATGCTGATCATCACCGGCCCGAACATGGGCGGCAAATCCACCTTCATGCGCCAGACCGCCCTGATCACGCTGCTCGCCTGCATCGGCAGCTACGTGCCGGCGCAAGCGGCCACCATCGGCCCGGTCGACCGCATCTTCACCCGCATCGGCGCCTCCGATGACTTGGCCAGCGGCCGCTCCACCTTCATGGTGGAGATGACGGAAACTGCCAACATCCTGCACAACGCCACGCCCAACAGCCTGGTGCTGATGGACGAGATCGGTCGCGGCACCAGCACCTTCGATGGCCTGTCGCTGGCCTGGGCCTGCGCTGAACAACTGGCCGAGGAGATCCAGGCCTACACCTTGTTCTCCACGCATTATTTCGAACTCACCGCCCTGGCCGAGACGCTCAAACACACCGCCAATGTGCACCTGGACGCCGTGGAACACGGCGATCAGATCGTCTTCCTGCACGCCATCAAAGAGGGTCCGGCCAATCAGAGTTACGGCCTGCAAGTGGCCGCCCTGGCCGGTGTGCCGCAAGCGGTGATCCGCCGGGCCAAGGAGCGCCTGCGCCTGCTGGAAACCCAGAGCGTGCGCGAAGTGGAGCGCCGCGATTCTCACCAGATCTCCCTCTTCCCGCCCGAGCCCGAACATCCGGCCTTGACGCTGCTGGAGGAGATCCTGCCCGACCATCTCACCCCGCGCCAGGCACTGGATCAGATCTACCGATTAAAAGAATTGATGCGCAAATAACCATCTTTAGCTTGTTGCCCGGTTTGATCATGTTCTAGATTTTAGACAGACTCTGAGTGACACTGAGTCATCGGTGCTTCCCCACAAACAACAAGCATAGGAGTCGTCAATGACATACGTGGTCACGGAAAACTGCATCAAGTGCAAATACACCGATTGTGTCGAGGTCTGCCCGGTGGACTGCTTTCACGAGGGACCGAACTTTCTGGTGATCGATCCTGATGAGTGCATCGACTGCGCCCTGTGCGAGCCCGAATGCCCGGCCAATGCCATCTTCGCCGAGGACGATGTCCCCAAGGACCAACAACAATTCACCGCCCTCAATGCCGAACTGGCCAAGGAGTGGCCGGTGCTCAGCGAAGTCAAACCGGCGCCGGCGGATGCCGCCGAATGGAACGGCAAACCAAACAAGCTGCAATACCTGGAGCGCTGATCGCGCGGTAGTGGCCAAGAATAATCTCGCACACCCTCACCCCAGCCCTCTCCCGCCCGCGGGAGAGGGGGCAAAAGGCAGATGGCTTTGATTGCCGCCAAGATTAGCCCAACAACCAAAAAGATCCGATGTGAATCGCCTGTAATTTCACACCGTCATCCCGGCAAATAGCGGGACCCAGTGTTCACCTGACAGTTGCTTTAAACCCGTAAAAGCCACATCGCCTTTCAAGTTTGACTAGGTGGCCATAGGGTCGGAACCCCCTCTCCCGCAGGCGGGAGAGGGCCGGGGTGAGGGGATAAAATGGAAGCCACTTCTGTTTGTCTCCCTCACCCCAGCCCTGGGGGTAATGGGCCAGGCACGCATCACGGCTTAGGCCAGACAAGCTGCCCGCCGCTGGCCTTGTCCACCGCCGCGAGCCGCGCGCTATGCGCCTCCAGTTCCTTCTCATCCGCGTGGATCACACGCAGCGTGGGCCGGTCGGCGGCAATGCGTTCGATCGCCTTGGCCCGCACCGCGCCGGTCTCGGCCTGGAGGCCGTCGAGCGAGAGCGCGGCCTGGCCGCCGGTCATCGCCAGATAGACATCGGCAAGGATTTCCGAGTCGAGCAACGCGCCGTGGAGCTCGCGCCGGGAGTTGTCGATGTGGTAGCGCTTGCACAAGGCATCGAGATTGTTCTTCTGCCCCGGGTGCAGGGCGCGCGCCATTTGCAGCGTGTCGATCACGCCGCAGAAGTCGGTGATCTTCCCCAGCGCGCCGTCGGCGCGCTGCAATTCATGATTGAGGAATCCGATATCGAAGGGGGCATTGTGAATGATCAGCTCGGCCCCGCGCAGATAATCGAGCAGATCGTGCATGATGTCATCGAAGCGCGGTTTGTCGGCCAGGAACTCGTTGGTCAACCCATGCACCTCGATCGCGCCGGCGTCGATCGCGCGATCGGGCTGGAGGTATTGGTGGAAGTTGTTTCCGGTCAGGCGGCGGTTGATCAGCTCGACACACCCGATTTCGATGATGCGATGGCCTTCGGAGGGCTCCAGGCCGGTGGTTTCGGTATCCAGTACGATCTGCCGCATGTCTAGACCTCTTGTGTTTGTGTGGCGAGCATTTCATCGATGGCCTTGTTGGCCAGGGCGTCGGCCTGTTCGTTCTCGGGGTGTTCGTTGTGTCCGCGCACCCAGTGCCAGGCTACTTGATGGCGGCCGACCGCCGCATCGAGGCGTTGCCAGAGATCGACGTTCTTGACCGGGGCCTTGCTCGCGGTCTTCCAGCCGCGGCGCCTCCAGTCCTTGATCCAGGTGGTGATGCCGTTTTTCACGTACTGCGAATCCGTGGTCAAGGCCACCTGGCACGGGCGTTTGAGACTCTCCAGCGCCATGATGGCCGCCATCAGCTCCATGCGGTTGTTGGTGGTGTGGGCCTCGGCCCCATAGAGTTCCTTCTCCTTGCCCTTGTAACGCAGCAGCGCACCCCAGCCGCCCGGGCCCGGGTTGCCGCGACAGGCGCCGTCGGTGTAAATCTCGACTACATCGCTCATTTCCGATGACTCCGCACGCTCGTTTTGGGCACCCCGATTGGATTGGGATTAAGACTCGCAGGCCGCGTCCAACGCGGTTTTACCGGCGTGAAGGTGATCACCCGTTTCTTCGCCACCAAGAGATAGCCCCCGCCCAGCGCGGGCCAATAACGCTTCCCCACCCGCTCCATGAACTCCAGGCGACGCATCATCCCCGGGTAGCGTAATGGGGGGCGGTAGAAAAACACGTCATGATACACCAGGTCGAACCCCAGCAGCTCCAGCCAGTCCATGATGCGCGTCATGCCGAAGAACTCCCCCTGCCAGGGCGCATCCGGCTTGCCGCACTTCGACAGCAGCCGCCGTGCGCCCCAGAGACTCCAGGGATTGATTCCCAGGATCACCACATGCCCCTCCGGGATGAGCACCCGATCGATCTCGCGCAGGATCTGATGGGGGCGCGGGTGCAGTTCGAGGCTGTGCGGCAAGGCAACCACGTCGACCCCATCCGTCACAATCGGCAGCGCATCCAGATCACAGAACACCCGGCTGCAAGTCTGCCCTTCCGCCGGCGGCAGGGTCTTGTCCATGAGGGTGCGGTGCCAGATCCGGCTGCCCCCCAGCAGATCGCATCCGCCGATCCGCCCGATCTGCACCAGGTGGTAGCCGAACAGATTGGGCAGCACCTCATCCAGACGATGCCGCGCCTCGGCCAGGAATTCCCGGCCGAGCGAGGTCTCGTACCAAGCATCGAGATTGTGCCGCAAATCGGCATAATCCTTCTCCTTGGTGTAGAATTGACGGAATCTATTCAACATATCGTTTTCAATGGGGGCATTGGGGCGGCGCAATGATCAAGGTCACCGCGGTACCGGCATTTTCCGACAATTATATCTGGTTGATCGGCCGGGAGAACAATCCTCACGTCGCACTGGTCGATCCCGGCGATCATACGCCAGTACTCGCCTACGTGCGCGAACAACAGCTGACACCGTGCGCCATTCTGATCACCCATCACCATGGCGACCACATCGGCGGCATCGCCGGCCTGCTGCGCGAGTATGACATCCCAGTCTACGGACCGAAACACGAGCGCATCCCCCACATCAGCCACCCGCTCGAGGAAGGCGACACGGTAATCCTCGAAGCAATCGACGCGACCTTCCGCGTGATCGACACCCCCGGCCATACCTCAGGCCATATCTGTTACTATGGGGCCGGTTCGCTGTTTTGCGGGGATACACTGTTTACCTGCGGCTGCGGGCGGCTATTCGAAGGCAGCGCGGAGCAGATGCAGCAGTCCCTGGCCAAGATCCGCGCCTTGCCCGACCAGACGCGCGTTTATTGCGCCCACGAATATACCCTGGCCAACATCGGGTTTGCCCTGATCGCCGATCCCGCCAATCAGGCGCTCCAAGCGCGCCACACGGAAGACGCCGCCACACGCCGGCGCGGGCAGGGCACGGTGCCCAGCCTGCTGGGCCTGGAAAAGCAGACCAATCCCTTTTTACGCTGGGATGACAAGAATTTGATCGCCGCCGCAGAAAAATTCCTGGGGAAGGGCTTAAAATCCCCTGCGGAAATCTTCGGCGCCATCCGATACTGGAAAGATACCCTGGACTGAACCTGACATTGCACAGGAAAGAGCAGATAACGCCATGAAATATCTCAGAAGAAGCACATGCAGCGGTCTCTCCGCCTTATTGCTGGTCAGCGGGGTGCTCGCCGGGTGCGCCTCGCACGCGCCCAAGCAGGAACTCCAAATCACGGAGCAGCCCCTGTCCCGGTCCCCGGCTTCGTCCGCCACGGAGGCTCCGGCGGCGGCCGAGCAGGACGAAATCAAAACCGCGCTCGCACCTGCCGCGCCGGTGGCAACCGAATCCCCAACCCACAGTTCCGCGAAGGTCGCGAGCGAGACCGAATCAGGCGAGGACTCCTCCGAAAGGCTTCTGTCGGCCTCAGAGGCGGAAACGACCTCTGAAATCGACGCATCCTCCGATCTCTGGCAACGCATCCGCGCCGGCTTCGCCCTTCCGGATCGTGAAAATCCGGGCGTCGAGACCGACAGACAGTGGTTCCTCGGCCATCAGGACTACCTCCAGCGCACCCTGGAACGCGCCCGGCCATATCTCTTTTATATCGTCGAAGAGGTTCAGATCCGCGGCATGCCCACGGATCTCGCGTTGCTCCCGATCATCGAAAGCGCCTTCCAACCCTTCGCCTATTCGCATGGCCGCGCGGCGGGCATCTGGCAATTCATCCCAGGCACCGGGCGTCTCTACGGCCTGAAGCAGAACTGGTGGTATGACGGCCGGCGCGATATCTACGCCTCAACCCAGGCCGCGCTGAACCTGCTGCAAGCACTCCATAAGCAGTTCGGCGGTGACTGGCTGCTGGCCCTCGCCGCCTACAACTCCGGCGCCGGCACCGTCTCACGCGCCATCAAAAAGAACCAGCAGCTCGGCAAGCCGACCGATTTCTGGTCCCTGGACCTGCCGCGGGAGACACGCGGTTATGTCCCCCGGCTGCTGGCGATCACCGATGTGGTGGACAAGGCCGAGGATTATGGCGTCAGCCTGCTCGACGTCCCCAACGAGCCGTATTTCGCGGTCGTTGACGTCTCCACACAAATCGATCTGGCCGTCGCCGCCGAACTCGCCGGCCTCGAGACTGACGATCTGTATCGGCTCAATCCCGGTTTCAATCGCTGGGCGACCGATCCCGAAGGTCCGCATCAACTGCTGGTGCCGCTCGCAAATGCACAGGGCTTTTCCGAAGCACTGGAGCAATTGCCGGAAGACCAACGCGTCAAGTGGGTACGCCATAAGATCGAAGCGGGCGAAAACCTCAACACCATTGCGAAAAAATACCACACCTCCACGGCACTGGTGGCCGAGGTCAACGACCTGCGTACACACGCGCTACGCGCGGGCAATTATCTGTTGATTCCCGCCGCCAAAAAGGAACTCGCCAATTACTCCCTCACCGCGGACCGCCGACTGGCGTCGTTGCAGAATCAAGAACGCGATGGGCACAAGACCTCCTATGTGGTCCGGGCCGGCGACACATTTTGGAGTATCGCGCGCCAATTCAACGTCGCGGTGAAACAACTCGCGAGCTGGAACGGGATGGCGCCGCGGGATACGCTTAAGGCGAATCAAAAGTTGGTGGTGTGGACCAAGTCCCAACCACTTGCCGCCAAGGCGGCAAATGGCATCACACAAAAGATCCGCTACGTCGTGCGCCGGGGGGATTCCCTCGCCGCGATCGCCGGCAAATTCCAGGTCACGATCAAAGACCTGATCCGCTGGAACGGACTGAGCAACCGAAAACACCTCCAGCCCGGACAACAGCTGACCTTGTTCATCGATGTCATCAAGCAATCGGGCAACGGATAGCGATCGCGCATAAAAAAACGGGGGAAGCGACTTCCCCCGCGCATACATACCCAACTCACCTGCACCGTCTTGTTTGTTGGCAGTGGATCGCTAATGAAAAGTCCGGGCTTCATCCATCACCGCTCCGCTCGCGTTTCGCTTGCAGTCGCGGCTTGCAGCCGCATCTGATTCCCAGCCCAGACCTCCTGGCATTCCGCCCGCCCCCCGGCCATGCGCCCGGAAATACTATAAGTTTTATTTCAAGATTTCATAACCGCGGCCGAATCTTATAGAAGTCTTAAATTTTCATTTCCCCAAGATTAAAACCTCGAACCCATGAACAAGAACAAAACCCTCTTGATCTGCCAGGCGAGCACCGGAAGTCGACAGCTCCTCTCCCATCTGGAGCATTGCGGATACCAGCCGCTCTACGCCAGCCGCGCCAAACGCGGTCTGGAGATGTTGCAGAAAGATCCCGTGTCGGTAGTCATCATCGGCGGCGATCTCCTCGATATGGAGGTGCTCACGCTGTTGCGCATCATCAAGGCCATTGACACGCATATCCAAGTGATCCTGATGACAGCGCATCCAAGCCCCGCATTCGTCATCAGGGCATTCCGGGAACAGTCCTTCGATGTGCTCTGCAACGCCGAGGAGTCGACATCGGGGCTCGGCGCCGTCATCGAGCGGGCGCTCGAGAGGGCCAAACACCTGCGGGAAACCAGCAACCTCCTCCAGCAGCTCAAATCCTGCAACAGCAAATACTCCGCCATCAACAATGAAAACCAGCTGCTCATCAAACAACTGAGCGAAAAGAATCAAGAGTTGACGCAAGCCAACGAAATGCTCATGCGACTGGCCTATCGCGACAGCCTGACGGGATTGGCCAATCTACGCTGTTTCCGCGAAAGCCTGCGTCAGGAGATCGCGCGCTCTGAACGCTACAAACACATATTCTCGCTGGCGTTTCTCGACATCGACTATTTCAAGCACTACAACGACGCCAATGGCCATCCCGCCGGGGATCGGCTCTTGCATGCCTTCGCTGAACTGCTGCAGGAAGAGGTCCGCACCTCGGACAGCGTGTTCCGTTACGGCGGCGAGGAATTCATCGTGATCCTGCCTTCGACCGACAAGGGCAACGCCGTCATGGTGGCTGAGAGACTCGTGCAAAGCATCGCTGACTATCCTTTCTTCGAGCGGGAAAAACATCCCGGCGGCAGAATCACCGCCAGCATCGGCGTGGCATCGTTCCCCGAGGACGGCGCCACAGCGGAGATCCTGATTCAAAACGCCGATCAGGCCCTCTATCAAGCCAAACGCGCAGGACGCAACACGGCGCGCACCTTGGAGCAAAATCATCGATTCGAATCTCTGAGGGCCTGAGCCTCACACGTCACTCGGGTCTGCCCTCTCGATATTGCGCATCCGCGCTATTCTCAGTAAGGTGTTGGAGATATTCTTCAACGAGGCTTCGCATGGCTTACTCATCCTTTCACCCGCCGCAGCGCACCTTGATGGGTCCGGGCCCATCGGACATCGCCCCCCGCGTTCTCGCCGCCATGGCCCGTCCGACGATCGGCCATCTCGATCCGGCTTTCATCGGGATGATGGATGAGGTCAAGGCGATGCTGCAATACGCGTTTCAAACCAAGAACGCGATGACCTTGCCGGTCTCCGGCCCCGGCTCGGCCGGCATGGAAACCTGCTTCGTCAATCTGATCGAACCCGGCGACGAAGTGATCGTATGCCAGAACGGCGTGTTCGGCGGCCGGATGAAGGAGAATGTGCAACGCCACGGCGGCATCGCCGTCATGGTGCAGGACGGCTGGGGCAAACCCGTTGACCCAAACAAGGTGGCGGAGGCGCTTAAAGCCCATCCCAAGGCCAAGCTCGTCGCCTTCGTTCATGCGGAGACCTCCACCGGGGCGCAGTCCGACGCCAAGACCATTTGCGACATCGCGCGGCGGCACGATTGTCTCACCATCGTCGACACCGTCACCTCACTCGGCGGAACCCCCGTGTTGGTGGATGACTGGGGCGCCGATGCCGTCTATGCCGGCACACAGAAATGCCTCTCCTGTGTGCCCGGCCTCGCGCCCGTCACCTTTTCCGATCGCGCGGTCGCGATGATCAAGGGCCGCACGGCGCCCATACACAGCTGGTTCATGGATTTGAGCCTGATCATGGGGTACTGGGGCGCCAGCCACCGGCGCGCCTACCATCACACCGCCCCCATCAATGCCTTGTATGCGCTGCACGAGGCGCTGGTCATGTTGCAAGAAGAAGGACTGGAGAACGCCTGGGCCAGACATCTGAAACACCACCACGCCTTGCGCGCCGGCCTGGAAGCGATGGGCCTGGCATTCGTCGTGGACGAAGCGTATCGCCTGCCGCAATTGAACGCCGTGCGTATTCCTGAAGGTGTCGATGACGCGGCGGTACGCGCCCGCTTGCTCCAGGAGTACGGGCTCGAGATCGGCGCCGGGCTCGGCGAAATGGCGGCGAAGGTGTGGCGCATCGGCCTCATGGGACAGTCGTGCACGGCGCGCAACGTGCTCTACTGTCTGCACGCGCTGGAAGGCGTGCTCACGCAGCTCAACGCGCCGATCGAGCGCGGGGTCGCGATTGCCGCCGCGCAGGCGCGTTTGAGCGGTTAGCGCCCTACTTCAGCATGGTGGCCGGTGTTGGAATCAACTCGATGGCAAAGATCGCCGGCCAATTCTTGCCGGTCACATAGATGCGGTCGCGCGCCGGATCATAGGCAATGCCATTGAGGACGCCCGACTCTCCGCGGTAGCCGGAGCGCGCCAGCAGGCCGGTGAGATCGATGACGCCTGTCACCTGTCCGGAATCCGGCGCGATCATCACGATATAATCGGTCTGCCAGATATTGGCGAAGATCCGGCCTTTGATGAACTCCAGCTCGTTGAGATTCTTGACCGGCTGGCCCCGCAGCGTGACCTGCACTTTGCCCAGCACACGCAGCGAGTCTGGATCATGGAAATACAGTTGATCGCTGCCGTCGCTCAAAATCAGCCGCCGGCCATCGTGGGTCAGCCCCCACCCCTCAGTCGCATATTCAAACGAGCCCATGCGTTCCAGGGTGTTCTTGTCGTAGATGAATCCGATCCTGGATCGCCAAGTCAACTGAAACAATCGTTTGCCAAGGATCGTAATGCCCTCGCCGAAATACCGACTCGCCAGATCGTTCCGCAGCAAAATCTTGCCTGTGGCAAGTTCGATTTTTCGGATGCTCGACTGTCCATAAAGCCCCGTGCTCAGATATAAATCATCCTGTTCGACGCTCAAGCCCTGCGTGAAGGCCGCGATGTCGTGCGGATGACTCTGGAGTATCCGGTAGGTGTAATACTGCACGGGGTTTGGCGTGGATGGCCGCGCCGCGACCGGTGTGATCATCCAAGGCAAGATGAAAAGAATGAATATGCTGATGACTGTGAGCGCGCGTGGCATGAGCGAGGCCGATCAATGCAATTCGGCCATTATAGCGCGCTCAACGCTTCTTGGCAGCGCCGCTGGGCAGACCGTCCAATAAGGCGTTCAGCTCCTCGTCGTTGAGCAGGGCATCCGCATCGACCATGGCATCTTTGGAATGGGGCTTACCGGAAAGCTCCACATCGGCCCGATCCAGCATCTTTTCCAAATCGATTTCAGCCGGCTCATCATCGCGTCGCTGCACCTCCGCGTGGGCGCTCGCCTTCTTCGGACCTCCCACATCGAGATCGATAACGATGTCACCATCATCGTCGGGCGTCGCGGGGACATTGGATTTGACTTCCGCGGCGCTCCCGATCTCATGGAACAAACTGCTTTCTTTCTCGGTCGCGACGATCTTCTCTTCCAGACGACGCATCTGTTCCATCTTCAACGTTTCCACGCACAACTTGAGATCGGTGCTGGCGCCATCCATTTTGTTGACCTCTGCCTCGAGCTGCGCTAGATCTGCGCGACTGAGCTGCTCGGACGAAGCCAACCCTTTGATGGAGTCGATATTGGCGCCGCTCTGCGCGAGCATCGTTCTCAGCTCATTGAATCCATCCAGTGAATCGGCCAAGTCCTCCTGGTCGAGTCCCGGCACCTCGTCCAACAGATCCTTGCCCGTGAGTCCTTCCAGCGTATCGAGATTGTCGAACAGCTTCTCCTTGAACTGTTCCAGCGCCGCCACCTTGGCACTGACCTTATCGGCAGTGACATTTCCACTGGCCAGCTCGGAGATGTCATGCACCAGATCCTGCACCACGCCCATATAGCCGTACATGGTATCCTGCATGCCGGAAAAACTTTCCTTGGCCTTCTTCCATGCCTGACTCGCCACCTCGACCACCGGCGCGGCTTCCTGCGGCGGCTGCGGCAGCAAATCCGTCAACCCGGAAAACAACCTGCTCCACTGGGTCTGCACCTGATCGTTGCCGCTGAGGCTGGTCTGCTCGTTTTGCAGATAGGCCATTCTGAATTGCAGAAACCTGATTTCCTCGGCGGACAACTCTTTATTGTTGATCTTGCCTGCATCGTCCATGTCGAGAAACTCGCGCGTTTCATGCATGAGATAATCGAACAACTGGTGGGCATTCATGCCGGGCTCTTCTGCGCGCTCGCTCATCATTTGCCGCAGCTTCTTGTTGGCATTGGCATTCTTGCGGAACAGCAGGGCGATAATCACGCTCATGAGCAATATCGCCTCGCCCATGAACAGAACTGCCAAAGTCATGCCGGTACTCATAGTCTCCTCGCCTTGTTCCAGGCGCCGAAAAAACGCGTTTTCATGCGCTCGAAGTGGTCACCGCTTATTTCTTGTCCAACTCGCCATCATCGAAAATGCCGTCCATCTCCTTGGCGATCCGATCGGAATCGTTGTCCTTCATCTCTTCAAAGACAATCTCTTCGCGCGCGGCATCCTCCTCGGCCAGCGCCGCGCGCTTGCCCTCCTGGCTGGCGGATTGCTCCGCACCTGCCGGAGATGGTTTCTCACCGCTCGTTCGTTTCTTTGCCGTGGCATCGGTGTCCGCCGGCGCGGCTGGCGCAGCCTTCTTTTTGATCACGAAGAAATATACGGCCGCCGCCGCCAAGCCGACGACGAGATTCACCACGACGAAGATGACGATTCCGAACATGATACCGGACTCTTCTTCCGCTCCGGCGTGCGGCACCGCAGCAGGGCTTGGCTGGGGATGAGCCGTCTCCTTCACTGCGGCGGGTGTCGGTACCGGGCTTTCGATCACCGCATGCTCCTTGACTGCATGCCCCAACGGGGCCGGCGGCGCGGGTGTCTCAGCGACCTGAAAGGTGGTGGGGGCGCTATCACTCAGATCGATGAAGACCTTGTCGTCCTTGTGCGTGACCGCGTGCAATGCCTCCTCGGGCGTGATCGGCGGCACCAGATCCAGGATCTTGACCATCTGGCGGTCGAAGGTGGCACCGATGGCATTGATGACGATACTGTAACGCCCCTGTTTGTCCAGCGCGAGATCGGCTTGATACTTGCCGCTCGGCGCCTGTGTGGCGTCCTGCACCGGGTCGACTTGCTTGTTGATCGAGGTTTTTTCCGGCAATGAGGCATTCAAACCAAGTTCCACACTCCCCAAGACCTCGGGCTTGGTGATGATACTGCCGCCGTCTTCCAACCAAGAAGTGATGAGCAGGCTATCTCCTGGCTGCGGAGAGACGGGCGTGAAATCCACGTGCAACTTCAGATCGGTGATGACGTAGGCGCGATTGCCCTCGGCCACGGGACTGATCTGCCATGCCCCTGGTTTCGGCTCCTTGATCGTGATCAGATCGAATTCGGGAGACTCCATCCAGCGCGTGAAATCGCCATGGGCTTGCGCCGTCAAGATTTCATTGGCGGGCGATGTGAGGGTTACCACCTCGCCGCGGCCGTCTTTGCCGGCGACGATGGTGATCTCCTTCACCGAGGCGTCGATCTGGAAGGTTTTGCCTTTGAACGGGATGACATCCGGGGTTTTGCTTTGTTCGAAGATGGCGGCGAAGACGCGGTGCAGTTCCTTGTCGGTCTGCGCGAGATTGAACTGGCCGCCGGTCAACGATGCGATGCTTTGCAGCAGGCGGGTATCGGATTCATCGGTGAAGGCGATGGTGTGTATGGCCACGCCCTTTTCCTTGAGTCCCGGCACCACCCCGGTGAGCGCCGCTTCGATGGCCTGCCTGGATTCCCGCGCATCCCCCAGATCCATCCGGCCGTCGGACATCAGCACGATCATGCGCCTGCGCTTTTCATCGGCGTCTCTTTCCAGCACCTTGCCGGCGGCCTCCAAGGCGGCGGTGATATTGGTGTAAGCGCCCTTGGAAGAAATCTTTTCAACGGCGCCGAACAGTCTGGCCTGGCTTTGATCGGGCGTGTTTGGCGTGAGATACACGATGGGATAGCCCTGATCGCTGAAGCTCACCACGCTTACGCGGTCATTCCCATCGAGCAAGGAGATCAGCAGCCGCGCTGCGGGCTTGCGCAGTTCCTGCGGATCGTTTTTTTTCATGCTGCCGGAGCTGTCCATCACCAGCACGATATCGAGCGGCGCCGCGGCGAGCGCCACCGCCGCGAGCATCCACAGGAACAGGACCGCCGGCAGATGCCGGATTACGCGCCTGATATTCGTTTGTCTTCCCATCTCCGAAACGTCTCTGCTCATTGTGGTTATCATAGGTTGAGCCTGAACACGTAGCCTGGATTGAGCGCCTTTTGCGCAACCCGGATCTCGCTTCGTTCAACCCAGGCTATTGATAGAGGCATTATCGGAAGGCGCTGGTAAATGTTTAATCCTCTGGCAGTTTATGACTTTTCACGCCAACCCCTTGGAGACTACCTCATAAACATCTTTCGAGATGCCCGGGGCATTGAGGATGCGTTCGAGTTGAGCCCTCATGCCCCGCTGGCGATCCTGATCGTACTTGCGCCACATGATCAGGGGATTCACCAGGCGTGAGGCGATCTGCGGATTGATCTCATTGAGCTGGATCACCTGCTCGGCCAAAAACGCGTAGCCCGCCCCGTCCGGCTGGTGGAATTGCGCCGGATTGGACGAACAGAACACGCCGATCACCGAGCGCACCTTGTTCGGGTTGGTGATCTTGAAGGCTGGGTGCTGAATCAGTTTCCGCACCCGCGCCAGCGCGCCCGGCAACCTCGAGGCGGCCTGGATGCTGAACCATTTGTCGACCACCAGGGATTCCTTCTCCCACTTCCGGTAGAACTCGGCCAGCGCCGGCTCGGCCAGATCGGCGCGGGTGTTGACCAGCGCCGTCAGCGCGGCCAGGACATCGGTCATGTTATTCGCGTGGTGGAATTGCGCCTGACATTGGCGGATCATCGGATCATCCTCCCGTTCCATCAAATAGCCCAGCGCACAGTTCTTGAGGGCGCGGCGGCCGATGGCCTCGGGAGTGACCCGATACGGCCCGGAGTCGGCATTCGCCTGATACATGACGCGCCAAGCGTCTTCGAGATGCTGCGCGAGCTGCCGGCGGACAAACACCCGCGCCTGATGGATCGCCAGCGGATCGATCTCCGCCATGAACTCGCTCAGATAGGTCTCACCCGGCAGGGTCAAGGCCTGCGCCAGCATCGCCTTATCGCCCGATTCCGTGCCGACGAGTTGTGCCCACGCCTGGAGATAGGCGCGATCGAGTTGCAACTCCCGTCCGGCCCGAATGTCGTCCACCAGCCGCAGGAGGATACGCACCGAGAGTTGCTGACCGGCATCCCAGCGATTGAAATCATCCGTATCACGAGCCATCAAGAAGCTGAGCTGCTCATCATCCAGATCGATGTCGAGCTTGGCCGGGGCGGAAAAGCCGCGCAACATCGAAGGAATCGGCCGTTGCGGAATGCCGGTGAATTCGAACACCTCTTCGGCGCGCGTCAGCGCCAGCACACGCGTGCCGTGAACGGCCTGCGCCTCACCTTGAAGCCGCAGCGGCAACTCCTTGCCATCGCGGCCCATCAGTCCCAGCGCGACCGGAATCTGCATCGGCTGTTTTTCCGGCTGCCCCGGCGTGGGCGGGCACGACTGCTTGATCGTCAAACGCAACACCTGTTGCGCCGGGAGATACTCCGTGCGCGCGGTCAACACCGGCGTGCCCGCCTGGCTGTACCACAGGCGAAACTGGGTCAGATCATATCCCGTGGCGTCCTCCATCGCCTGGACGAAATCCTCGGTGGTCACGGCTGCGCCATCGTGGCGCGCAAAGTAGAGATCGCACCCCTTGCGGAAGCCCTCGGCCCCGAGCAGGTTGTGGATCATGCGAATGACCTCGGCCCCCTTCTCATACACCGTGGCGGTGTAGAAATTGTTGATCTCGACATAGGAATCCGGTCGGATCGGATGAGCCATGGGACCGGCGTCTTCCCGGAACTGATGGGTGCGCAGCATGTTCACGTCCTGGATGCGCTTGACCCCGCGCGACTGCATGTCGGCGCTGAACTCCTGATCGCGGAAGACCGTGAATCCCTCCTTCAGGCTGAGCTGGAACCAGTCCCGGCAGGTCACCCGGTTGCCGGACCAGTTGTGGAAGTACTCATGCCCGATCACGCCCTCGATATTCTGATAATCCTGATCGGTGGCGGTCTCCGCCTTGGCCAGCACGTATTTGGAGTTGAAGATATTGAGGCCCTTGTTTTCCATCGCGCCCATGTTGAAATCGTCCACCGCGACGACCATGTAGCGTTGCAGATCGTATTCGCGCCCATAGACCTCCTCGTCCCAGCGCATCGCCCGGCGCAGGGATTCCAGGGCGAATGCGCACTGATCGAGGTTGTGCTCCTCGACATAAATGTAGAGCTCGATCCTGCGCCCCGACATCGTGACGAACTCGCCCTGGATCTGCGCCAGATCTCCGGCGACCAGCGCGAACAGATAACTGGGCTTGGGAAAGGGGTCTTCCCAGACCGCATAATGGGCGCCGCCGTCCCCCACCCCGGTCTCGATCAGATTGCCGTTGGCCAGCAGCACCGGAAACCGCGCCCGGTCGGCCACAATCGTCGTGGTGAAACGCGCCATCACATCCGGCCGGTCGATGTAGTACGTCATGCGGCGGAAGCCCTCCGGCTCGCACTGCGTGCAGTAGATGCCGCCGGATTTGTACAAGCCAGACAAGGCGGTGTTCTTCTCCGGTTCGACCCGCGTGACCACGCGCAACCTGAAGCGTTCCGGCACATTGAAGACGGTCAGTGTGGTCGCGGTCCCGAGGTAATCAGCTTCGCGGAGCGGCTGATCGTTGAGCGTGATCGAACAGAGCTCCAATTCTTCGCCATCCAGCACCAGATCGGGCTGACCTTCCGCCGCGGGATTGCGAGCCACTTCTAGGCGCGACTCGATTTCGCAATAATTTTGATGAAACTTAAATCGTAAATCGACTGTCTCAATCAAATACGGTGACGGTCGATAATCATTGAGGAATACGGCGGAAGGAAGCGCCGGCGTGTTGTTGTCTGCCATCGGATGATCCTGTACTTCGGTGTGTAAGAGATGATTGGGTAATAATCCCGGATTTTCCATTGCACCGTGTTGTGCGTTCCCAGTAGCTCGCCTATGGGAAATTCGGGATAATTATTGACTATACGCAACATAATACTCTAAGGTAAATTTCTCCATAACAATTAATATGATAATGTCTGGACTGTGCGACTTTCCGATAATGAATTCTGTGGCGAATAGAAAAATCCTGACGGCAGCATTGATAGGGCTTGCCCTGCTGCAACTTCCGGCGGCCGCTTGGGCCGAACTGAGCATGGAAGAAAAGACCATCGTTGAACAATGCGATGCCTGTCACTCCACCGATCAAGAAGCCAAGGTCTTCGGCATCCCCTATCTCGCCGGACAATATCCCCAATACATCATCAAACAGATCGACGACTACAACACCAACCGGCGGCGCGGACACGAACAGGCGCCGTTTCCCAAGGGAATCTCCGATGAATCCTGGGATAATATCAGCCAGCGCCTGAGCCGCGTACTATACCTGCCTCGGATCCCGGAGCTGAACACCGAGCTGCTCACCCTGATGCGCAAGGGGGAACGCCTCTACACCAGCGGCGACGAAACCACCGGCGCCAAACAGTGCGTGCAATGCCATGGCGAAAAAGGCATGGGCCGCTCGAAGAACATCAGTCTGTTTCCCGTCTTGAAACATCAGGACAAAACCTATCTGATCAGCCAGCTCCAGAAATACCGCAAGGATGAGCGCACCAATGATCAGGTCTCCATGATGCGCGGGATCGCCAAGACATTGTCGGATGACGACATCCTCGCAGTCGCCACCTATCTGGCCTTTCTCCCGGAGCGCATGCCCGAGCCGATGGAAATCGCCGCGCCCCAAAAGGCCCCGGCGGCCAAATCACCGCGGCCGGAACCTCCCAAGAAGACACCGGAACCCAAGCCGGTCGTCGAAAAACCCGTTCAGACGCCCAAGGTGGTCGCGCAAGCCACGCCTGAGGCCAAGCCCACGGCAAAACCCGCCGCCCCGGTCGTGACCGAGGTGCCAAAGCCAACACCCAAGCCCCAGGAACCCGTCGCCAAAGCGGAAGCGCCTAAGACGGAACCCGCGAAACCCACTGAACCACCCAAGGCCGAGGCGCGGCCGCTGAAAATCGAAAGCGCACCCGCGATCAGCATCAGTACGCTGCCCGCCGAGCCACTAGTGGAAACCGCAGTGGAGGTGGTGGCGCCTAAGGCCACCACCGCAGAATCAGAACCCCCGGCCAGCGCGCGTCAGACACCAGCGTCAAAGGCGGAGCAGATCAGCCGCGGCAAGAACATCGCAGTCGTATGCGAGGCATGCCACGGCACGCAAGGCCGCAGCACCAATCCGAGCACGCCGAGGCTCGCCGGACAGCACGCCGGCTACATCGCCAAGCAGCTCAAGGACTTCAAGGCGGGCCGACGCTCCGATGCGGTGATGTCGAGCATGGCGGCATCCTTGTCCGATCAGGACATCAGAGACGTCGCGGAATATTTCGCGGCTCAGAAAAGATTTTGATACAAAGGGATTCCACCGCACAGGACCGCGCTATGCTCAGTCCGCGCTCAGGCCGTTTCGCTCAGGATCATAGAGCACATAGCGATTGCGCCCCTGCTCCTTCGCCTGGTAGAGGGCCTTGTCGGCCATTTCAACCACATCCAACGGCTCCAACTCATCCCTGGCGTTGACCATGGCCACCCCGATGCTGATGGTGACATGATCAGCGGCGGCTGAGTGCGCGTGGGGGATATTCTCCTGCTCGACACTCCGGCGCATCTCCTCGGCGATGATCGCCGCGCCCGCCAGTTCCGTATCCGGCAATACCGCCACGAATTCCTCGCCTCCGTAACGCGCGAAGAAATCGCCCGGACGCTTGATGATCCTGCTGATCGCACGCGCCACCCGCCGCAGGCAGTCATCCCCGCCCTGATGTCCGTAGCTGTCGTTGTATCTTTTGAAATAGTCGATGTCCAACAGGATGACGGATATGGCGGAATGATCGCGCGAGGCGCGCTTCCACTCCTGCTGCAACACCTCATCGAAATGCCGGCGGTTGGCGACGCCCGTGAGCCCATCGAGCACCGACAAGCGTTGCAGCACCGCGTTGCTTTCCTCGAGCTTGCGGCGCAACTCCTGCAGCGCCTTGAAGGCCTCATCGCGTTGCTTCTGCAAGAGATAGCTGCGGGAATGCGCGCGGATGCGCGCGATCAGCTCGATTCGATCCGGCAGCTTCACGAGGTAATCATTCGCACCGTTGGTGAAGGCCTGGCTCTTGTCCATCGGGTCCTCGCGGCTGGACAAGACGATCACCGGCACATTGGCCGTGGCGGGATTGTTGCGGTAGAAACGCAGCAGCGTATAACCATCGACATCCGGCATGATGAGATCCTGCAAGATGACGGTCGGCTGGATACGGCTAGCCGTCTGCACCGCCACGGCAGGATCGGCGCAATAATGAAACTCGATGTCCGACTCCGTGGCCAGCATGCGGCGAATGGCCTCGGCCACCATCTTCTGATCATCGATCAGCAAGACGACCGTTTTCTGGTACTCGGCCAGTTCCTCGATCGGCCGGTTGTCTAGACCGCCGTCTTGATCACTCATCGCCTCTCACCATGTCACTTTGTCTGCGGTTCATGCGCAGACAAAGTGAC
>CAZKZP010000009.1:0-25854 GCA_964557295.1 uncultured Chromatiales bacterium
AGACCCCGCCTCGCGACGACGCCCTTGCCCTTCTCCTTGCCTTCGGCTCTGCTATAACCTGGCCATCGGACTTACACCGACGAAGTAACGCGCCATGCCCGGCGCACACGTTCAAATTGAGGGGCGCGCCGCTTTTGGCGCGTCCCGCTCGAATGCAGAGTTAGAAGTCTTTAAGCCAGAATAAACTGCGTACCTATAATACTGATACCAGCAATTAACACGTTCGAATCCTGCGTGCTCCAGCAAATTTAGCTGCGTGGATAGAGGAAGTGTTTTATCTGACTTCATTCTTTCCTGTGCCACTAAAATTTCATTGTTGGTGCAGCCTTTGGATATAGCCTGCTCTAACCACGCTTTCTCATATTGAGTTTCGATGTCTCGTGTTCTGCCAAGGATTTGGTCTGCGTTGATGAATACACCGCCGACATTCAGGCATTTGAAGATTTTTCCAAAAACGTTACCCAATTCACGTTCAGTTGAGTGATGAAGAGAAAGTGCGGACACAACAACGTCAAAATTTCCGTGAATTTCATCGGCAATATAGTCATGGGCAACATAACGAGTATTTTCACTAGACGAAAAACGTTCCTTGGCCTTTGAAAGCATCTCCTCTGAAATGTCAGTAAGCGTTAAATCGGAATTTGGGAAGACATTTTTTATGAGCGCGGAAAATAGGCCAGTTCCAGCCCCCAAATCAAGAATTCGAAAGTTTTCATGTTTTTGATAGGGAATTTGCTCAATTGCAACTCCATAAAAATCATCGAAGCATGAAATATATTTTCGTCTTGTTGCATCATAGTCTCTGGCAGCAACATCAAAAACACTTGCAATATCCAATTGGTCTCCTTCGGCGACTTCTAACGGTCTATTAGACAGAAATATTAAATATGGTGCTAGACATAATCCGTCTATTGCATCCATCCCTTTTTTCGATGTACTGTATTGATATACAGTAGTCGTGCAGGAAGGCTCTGATTGTTTCTTGGTCATGCCGGAGCGGTGGCGCGGATCGCGTGGCGGAGGGTGTTGTCCAGCAATCCAGTGCTCTGTGTCTCTGGATCTCCGCTTCGCTCCGTCCGGGATGACGAACTGATCAGAGGTTCCGAAAATATTTACTGCATCAAGGAGGAAACTACCAAATGGCTGGGGATAAGTCAAAGGAGGATCGGTTTTGGGATCGGTATTTGGAATTCATCCAAAAACGGGGCGTTAAGGCGAAAAGGCTTCGCTGGTATGTTAAAGACGTGGAGCGGTACATCGCCGCTTTTTCCGATAAAAAACTCGCGACGCATACCCCGGACGATGTGTCCGAGTACTTGACGAACTTGGGGCGAAATCCCCGTATCAAGGACTGGCAGTTTTCCCAGGCTGTCTATGCTATACAGAATTTGTTCGACTTTCTGAATGTGCGGTGGCTTGACCAAGTCGATTGGAATTACTGGAAGAATTTTTCTCAGTCACTTTCACCTCAACACCCTACTCTTGCGAGAGAATCCATTGTTCCCCAAGCATCGTCGCCTGAAAAAAGGCCCTCGAATGCCCTTGCCCGAGTGCGGCAGCAGCACGCGGATCTTTTGACGGCGCTGATTACGGAAGTTCGCCGGCGCAATTACTCGATCCGGACCGAACAGGTTTATGCGCAATGGGTTTGCCGGTTCATTCTTTTTGTCGATGACCGCGATCCCACGCAGGTTGGCGCGCCCGAGGTGGCTGCGTTTCTTCAAGATCTTGCGGTGCGCGGTAACGTGGCCGCGAGCACGCAGAATCAGGCGCTCAATGCCTTGGTGTTTTTGTATGGCGGGGTGTTGCAGCAGCCGCTGGAGATGCTGGGCGAGTTTGCGCGTGCGAAGCGGCCGCGGCGTTTGCCGGTGGTGTTGACGCGTTCGGAAGTTATGCGGTTGCTGAACAAGATGGAGGGCTCCAGCCATTTGATGGCGGCGCTGTTGTATGGCACGGGGATGCGTTTGATGGATTGTGTGCGGTTGCGGATTCAGGATGTCGATTTCGAATACCATCAGATTTTGATCAGGGATGGCAAGGGGCGGAAGGATCGCGTGGTGCCGTTGCCTAAGCGGTTGGTGCCGGCGTTGCGGGATCATATGGCGAGGGTTCAGCAGCTGCATGATGAGGATGTGCGGCGGGGGTTGGGGGAGGTGTTTTTACCGTATGCGCTGGCGCGGAAGTATCCCGCTGCGGCGAAGGAATGGATTTGGCAGTATGTGTTTCCGAGCAGCCGATTGTCGGTCGATCCGCGCAGCGGTAAGACGCGGCGGCATCACATCCATGAAAACGGTTTGCAGAAGGCGATCAAGCTGGCGGCGGGCGCGGCGGGGCTCACCAAGAAGGTGAATTGTCATTCGCTACGCCACAGTTTTGCGACGCATTTATTGGAGACGGGTTACGACATTCGCACGGTGCAGGAGTTGTTGGGCCATGCGGATGTTTCGACGACGATGATCTACACGCATGTGCTCAATCGCGGCGGGCACGGTGTGGTCAGTCCGCTGGATGGGTTGTGATGCGTTGATGATTTGGTTTGCGTGCCGGTCGGCACGGCGGGTGGGCTACGGCATGCGCCGTGCCTAAACTGCACTGGTTCGGTGGGCGCGGTGACATCAAGAGCAGCGCGGGGTCGGATCACCCGCAATCCTGGGTTTCACCATCTTTTCATTCCATTCTGGCTGGCTGCCTTGCTTTTATCCCCTCACCCCAGCCCTCTCCCGCCTGCGGGAGAGGGAGCATCAGCGCGGCCTCTGGCCGCAGGTTCCTGGGTCGGGAGAGTCAGTGCGTTTGTATTTCAGTCGGCTGGTGGGTTGCGCCCGGCATCACCGTGAATTACCTGCTGCCGCATTACTGAGCTGGGCGAATTGTTCCAGGCTCAAGGTTTCGGCGCGGGCACTGGGGTCGATGCCGAGGGCTTGGATTTGTTCCGCGGACAAGATGCCTTTGAGGTTGTTGCGCAGGGTCTTGCGCCGGTGGGCGAAGGCGCTGGTGACGATCTTTGCAAGCGCTTCGACGCTGGTGATGCGCACGGGTGGTGCGCGGTGCGGGATGAGGCGCACGACGGCGGAGTCGACCTTCGGCGCGGGGGTGAAGGATTCGGGCGGGACGTCCAGCAATTTTTCCACGGCGCAGTGATATTGCACCATGACGCTCAAGCGTCCGTAGTCTTTGCCGCCGGGCGGGGCGGCGAGGCGGTCGACCACTTCTTTTTGCAGCATGAAGTGCATGTCTTCGATGACGTCGATCTGATCGATGAAATGAAACAGCAATGGCGTGGAGATGTTGTACGGCAGGTTGCCGATGATGCGCAGTTTGTGTTGGGTGTTGGCGAGGGTATGCAGATCGAATTCGAGCGCGTCGGCGTTGTGGATGCGCAACTCGCCTTTGCCGGCACAGGCCTTTTGCAGCAGCGGGATGATGTCGCGGTCGAGTTCGATCACATCGAGCGCGCCGGCTTCCGCGAGCAGTTCCTGTGTGAGCGCGCCGAGGCCGGGGCCGATCTCGACGAGATGTTGCTCCGGTTTGGGATGGATGCAGTGGATGATGCCGCGGATGATGCGGTCATCCTGCAAGAAGTTTTGGCCGAAGCGTTTGCGCGCTTTGTGTTCCATGTTTCGTTCCAGTCATTCAATAAGTCTAAGGGAGGAGAGACGTCCCGAAAATGCGTCACAGATACTTTTTAAAACAGACCTTCGTAGGATGGGTGAAGCGCAGCGCAACCCATCAGAACAAGTTCATTAGGCCGGTGGAGCATAGCTCGATGGGTTGCGCTGCGCTTCACCCATCCTACAAAACTTGCCCCAGAGTTGCGCCGATGATGACGAAGCAATATCAACATATGATTTCCCTCACCCTAACCCTCTACCCTAAAGGGCATAAATCCCTGAGGGAGAGGGAACGATATCGGATCTGTTTTGTTGTTGGTTAATAACAACGCGATGCTCAGCGCGTAGCGCAGGCTGCCGAGGTCGGCGCGACCGGTACCGGCGAGTTCGAGCGCGGTGCCGTGGTCGACCGAGGTGCGCACGAACGGCAGGCCGAGGGTGATGTTCACGGCGTGGCCGAAGCCGCGGTATTTGAGCACGGGCAGTCCTTGGTCGTGATACATCGCCAGCACCGCATCCGCCGCGTCGAGATATTTTGGGATGAATAAGGTGTCGGCGGGCAGCGGTCCGGTGAGGGTCATGCCTTCGGCGCGCAGTTTTTCGAGCACGGGTTCGATGATCTCGATTTCTTCGCGCCCGAGATGTCCGCCTTCGCCGGCGTGCGGGTTGAGGCCGCAGACGAGGATGCGCGGATGCGCAATGCCGAAACGCGCGCGCAAGTCATGATGCAACACGCGCGTGATGTGTTCGACACGCTGCGGGGTGATCGCAGCGGCGACCTCGCGCAGCGGCAGATGCGTGGTGACCAGCGCGACGCGCAGGCCTTCGGTGGCGAGCATCATCACCGGCTCTGGCGAGTGCGCGATCGCGGCGAGATATTCGGTGTGGCCGCTGAAGGCGATGCCGGCGTCGTTGATCACGCCTTTGTGCACGGGGCCGGTGACGAGGGCGTCGGCCTTGCCTTCCAGGCACAGCTCGACGGCGAGATCCAAGGTGCTCAAGACATACGCGGCGTTGTCCGCATTCAACACGCCGGCCGTGACGGGGGCGGCGAGTGGCAACGGCAGATAGTTGAGCACGCCGGCCGGTTGTGTGCGCGGTGCGGCGGCGAGATCGGCGAGGTGTAATTGCAGCGTGACGCCGAGTTGTTGCGCACGTGCGCGCAACAGGGTGGGGTCGGCGATGACGATGAGTTCGGCCGGATGATCGTGTTGCGCGAGCAGCACGCACAGATCCGGGCCGATGCCGGCGGGTTCGCCGGGGGTGATCAGCAGGCGCGCGATGGATTCAGGACGTTGTGTGTGCATTGTTCAAATTGAAGGCAGAATCTCGATTATATCCCCGCACCCTAACTCTCCACCCTAAAAAGCATAAATCCCTGTGGGAGGGGAATCGCCGCAGAGATGTTTTCTCGCCTGGTGGTTGTCGCGGCGGCCCGATGGGACGTTGGCGCCCTCACCCCGGCCCTCTCCCGCCGGCGGGAGAGGGGGTAAAAGCCCGATGCCTTTCATTGCCAGGTTAACGCGCCCTTTCACCCTAGCCTTCCTTCGGTGGGAGCGGGGATTTTTCGGAGCGGATTTCGACGAAGGCTTCATCGCGCAGGCGGCGCAGCCATTGTTGATATTCTTCTTCGATGCGCCGCTCGCGCAGCAGGCCGCGCGCCTTGTCGCGGCGCATCTCTTCGGTGTTGTCTTGACTGCGGCGGTCGAGCACCTGGACGATGTGCCAGCCGAAGCGTGATTCGAACGGTTTGCTGAATGCGCCCTTGGCCACCTCGTTCATCTTCTCTTCGAACTCGGGGACCATCGAGTTGGGGCTCACCCAGCCGAGATCACCGCCGTTGATGGCGCTGGCCTTGTCGTCGGAATTGGCGGTGGCCAGCGCCGCGAAGTCTTCGCCGTTGACGAGCCGCTGATATAGCCGTTCGATGCGCAGCTTGGCTTCGTAGTCCTCGGTGGCGGAGCGCGGTCGCACCAGGATGTGGCGCGCCAGGGCTTGTTGGATCACGCTGCGTTCTTCCTTCACGCTGCGCTTGTCGATCAATTTGACGATGTGAAATCCACTCGGGCTGCGGATCGGCGGGCTGAGGTCGCCGATCTTCATGGCAAGGGCCTGTTCGGCGAACAAGGTCGGCAGCTGGCCGAGTTTGCGCCAGCCGAGATCGCCGCCTTCCAGCGCCTTTTGTCCGCTGGATTTCTCCATCGCCACGGCGGAGAACTCTGCGCCGCCCTTGATCCGCGCGATGGTATCGCGCGCGTCCTTTTCATACGCGCTGACCTGTGCCGGACTGGAACCTTCGGGCACGGCGATCAGGATATGCGCGAGGCGGTATTCGGCATCGGCGTTGCCCTGCGTGGCCTGGGTGGTGAGAAAGTGATCGACTTCCTGCTCGGTGATGTTGATGCGGTTTTCCACCTCGCGCTGGCGCACGCGCGTGATGGACATGTCGCGGCGCAGATCCTGGCGGAAATCGCCATAGTCATACCCTTCGCGCTCGAGGGCGCGGCGGAATTCCTCCATGCTGAGATTGTTCTGCCGGGCGATGCCTTCGACGGCGCGATCGAGCGAGGCATCGTCGATCTTGATGCCGGACTTCTCCGCCAGCTGGAATTGCAGCTGCGCCAGTATCATGCGTTCGAGCACCTGGGTGCGCAGCTGTTCCTCCGGCGGCGGCCGTTCGGTCTGCGCGCGCACCTGCTTTAACACCGAGGCGAATTGCTTGCGGAATTCGGTTTCGGTGATCACCTCGTCGTTGACCACCGCCACGATGCGGTCGGTCCAGGTCACCTCTTGCGCCGCGGCCCCGGCACTGAGGAGGAGACACAGCGCGGCGAGCATCGGTTGTTTGAATTTCATGTTCATGTGTCGTGTTTATCCTGCTGCTTGAATATATCTATGGTAGCGCTGAATGATTCCCCTGTGGTCATTCCCGCGCAGGCGGGCATGCCGCATCCATCGGAGGTTCCCTAATCCTCAATCCTCGAATCCGGCGATCTTTGTGCCGATGCTGGTGAAGCCTTTCAATTCGAATTGCAAGGCGATGGCGGTGTTGCTGCTGCCGTCGTTTTCGTCGATATAACGGCGCGCGGCCATGCGCAGGCTCCAACAGCAGTCTTCATAGCCCAGGGCGAGCGTGGCCTTGAGTGTCTGGTTCAAAAGGAAGGAATAGTCCCATTGCGCGACACCGATCCAGCTTTGGCCGAGCGGCCAGCGCGCCAGGATGCCGGATTGCTTGACCAGGCCGCGCCGGTAGTTGAGGTTCCAGTCGAGATACCGTTCCTGCTCGCCTTGGTAAATGATACGCAATTTTCCGTGCTCGGGTTCGAAGTCTTCGCTCGACAATTGCGCCAGCCCGTCGAGATACCAGTATTTGTGCAGCCGCACGTCGAAGCCGGTGAGCAGGTCGGAACGCGAGGCCGATTCCGCGGTCTCGCCGGGCAGGACGACGCGTTGATCGGCGAAATAATAGCTTTGACTGGCGCGCAGCCGCAGGCGCTGCTGCCCGGTGTCGTCGAACAGGCGGCTGGAGAGCACGGCGGTCAGCTGGTCGGCGTCGGATTGGCGATCGGCGCCGATGTAGCGGTTGGTGCGAAACAGCTGGTCGAAGTCGAGCTCGGCTTGGAGGGTGTCGAAGACCACGTCGTTGCCGGCCTCGTCGCGGATGAATCCTTCTTGATTGCGATACGGCACGTGCAGGTAGAACAGGCGCGGTTCGAGCGTTTGCCGGTAGGCGCTTGTCTTGTAGGTCACGCGGCGCTCGGCGTTCAGGCCGGCGTCGAGGCTGAAGATCGGCACGGTGCGCGCGGGATGGCCGCTCGCGCCGGCGGCGTGTTCCGCGAGGCGGTAACGGGTGTCGCGCAGCGCCACGCGCGGTTTGAGGTAGCCGGCCTCGCCCGTGAGATTCATGGTAAGCGCCGGTTGCAGATCGAGCCGCGCGGCACTCATGCGCCGGTCTTGATCGAAGTAGACGAACTCCGCGTCCAGCTCGGCGGTGAGCCACCGATTAAGCGGCCGGTGGCCTTGCAATCGCAGCTGCGGCAGGCTCTGGTAGGGCTCCTCGGTCGGGCCGAGCCGCTCGTCGAGGCTCTGGAATCCGAGCAGGCGGGCGTCGAAGCGCCACGTCTCGCTGAGGTAGTTCACCCCGACATCGCGCTGGAGCACGGCGGCGCTGACCTCATCGCGCTGCGTGGCCAGGTCGCGCAGATAGTCGATGTCGGAGACCCAGGCGAAGTCCGCGTAGTGGCGCAGCCGCCCGCGCACGCCGTGGTGGTGGAAGGCGAAGTAATTGCGCTCGGTGTCCGTGACCTTGTCCTCGCCAAGGTGCTCGGCCTCCAGTTGCCCGGCGCCGAGCGGGGTGAGATACCGAAACTCCCCCAGCAGCATGTCGCCGCGGCGGCTCATCCAGCGCGGGGTGAGCGTGGCGTCGACCGGCGGGGCGATGTTGATGTAAAACGGCAGCTGGAGGTCTTGGCCGGTGCTGTTGGAGGTGCCGAACACCGGCACCAGGAAGCCGGTCTTGCGCGCACCGAGCGGGAACTGCACATACGGCAGGTACAGGAAGGGCACGTCCATGAATTCCAGCCGCATGTTCGTGGCCTCGCCGAGATTCTTCGTCGGCTGGAGCCGGATGCTGCTGGCGCGGATCAGCCAGTCTTCCTCGCCCGGCGGGCAGGTGGAATAACTCGCGGAACTCAGCCGGATCTGCGTGGGTGTGATTTCGAGTTCGCCCGCCCCGCCATGGCCGTTGGTATCGCCGAGTTGATACTCGCCGCCGGTGATCTTGATGCGCTTGGCGTCGGTGTTGAACTCGGCGCTCGCGCCGGTGACGGCGAGCCCGTCCTCCTGCAGCAGGATATTGCCCTGCGCCTCGAGAAAGCCGCCGTCCTTGTCGAAGGTCAGGCGTTCGGCGCGCAGGTAGCGTGATTGATGCTGGAATTCGATATTGCCTTCGGCGCGGATACTCTTGCGTCCGACCGATTCCACGCGGTCAGCCTCGATTTGTATCGCCTCGTCCGCGCGCGGGGTGAAGGGCGCGGTCGGGATGGCGCCGGGGGCCTCGCACACGGGCGCGGACTGCGCGCTCGGGGCAAGACAGAAGAGGCTGAGGGTGCCGAGCAAGGGCAGCGTTAGGAGGCGCATCCGTATCATTTTCCGATGCAAAAACTGGTGAATATTCTGCCGAGCAAATCCTCGCTGGTAAACTCCCCGGTGATTTCCGACAGCGCCTCCTGGGCGAGCCGCAGGTCCTCGGCCAGCAATTCGCCGGCGCGGTAGCGCGTCAGTTGCTCGTGGCCGTGATCGAGGTGGCGCTGCGCGCGCTCCAGCGCATCGACGTGGCGCCGGCGCGCCATGAAGCCGCCCTCGCCGCCGCTTTGATAGCCCGCGCACTGCTTGAGATGCTCGCGCAGCAGGTCGATGCCCTGCCCTTCGCGCGCCGAGAGCCGGATCTCCGGTCCCCACGTTCCGGTGCCGAGGCCGGGCGCGTGCCGGCTGACATCGATCTTGTTGCGCACCAGGGTCAGCGGCGGGCGCGGCTCCGGCAGGCGGGCAAGGATGGCCTCGTCCGCCGGGGTCACGCCGTGGGCATCGTCGATGAGCAGCAGGAGGCGGTCGGCCCGCGCGATCTCGTCCCAGGCGCGGCGGATGCCGATCTGCTCGACCACATCCGTGCTCTCGCGCAGGCCGGCGGTATCGACGACATGGATCGGCAGGCCGTCGATGAGGATCTGTTCGCGCAGCACATCGCGGGTGGTGCCGGGGATGTCGGTGACGATGGCCGACTCGCGCCCGGTGAGCGCGTTGAGCAGGGTGGACTTTCCGGCGTTGGGCTGGCCGGCGATCACCAGGGTCATACCCTCGCGCAGCCGCTGGCCCTGCTGGGCCGATGTGAGTACTTGCTTTAGCTCTACCTCAATGGATTCGAGGCGTGCGAGGACATTGCCCTCGGAGAGGAAGTCGATCTCCTCCTCCGGAAAATCGATGGCCGACTCCACATACATGCGCAGTTCGACCAGCCGGTCGACCAGGGCGTGCACCCGCCGGGAGAACTCCCCCTGGAGCGAACGCAGGGCCGAGCGGGCGGCCTGTTGCGAGGCGCTGTCGATCAGGTCGGCGATGGCCTCGGCCTGGGCCAGATCGAGCTTGCCGTTCAAGAAGGCCCGCTCGCTGAACTCCCCCGGCCGGGCCAGGCGCGCGCCCAGGGCCAGGGTCTCGGCGAGCAGCATGTCCATCACCACCGGGCCGCCGTGGCCCTGCAACTCCAGCACGTCTTCCCCAGTAAAGGAGTTCGGGGCGACGAAGCTCAGGGCGATGCCGTGGTCGATGACCGCGCCGTGACGGTCGCGGAACGGGAGGTATTCCGCTTGGCGCGGGGGGAGGGTCTTGCCGAGGATACGCTGGGTGATTGCCGCCACATGCGGCCCGCTGACACGGACGATGCCCACGCCGCCCCGGCCGGGGGGCGTGGCCACCGCCGCGATGGTGTCGGCCGGTGTTATGCGGCCGCCTTCTCGATCTTGCGGGTGATGTACCACTGTTGCAGGATCGACAGCAGATTATTGGCGAACCAGTACAGCACCAGGCCCGACGGGAAGAAGGCGAAGAAGATGGTGAAGATAAACGGCAGGGACATCATCACCTTGGCCTGCACCGGGTCGGTCGGCGTGGGGCTGAGCTTCTGCATGATGTACATGCTGATGCCCATCAGCACCGGCAGCACGAAATAGGGATCTTTCGCGGTGAGGTCGTTGAGCCAGAGGACGAACGGCGCCTGGCGCATCTCCACGCTCTCCACCAGCACCCAGTAGAGGGCGATGAACACCGGGATCTGGATCAGGATCGGTATGCAGCCGGCCAGCGGGTTGACCTTCTCGGTGCGGTAGAGGTCCATCATGGCCTGACCCATCTTCTGCCGGTCGTCGCCGTAACGTTCCTTGAGCGCCTCCATCTTCGGCTGCAAGCGGCGCAGGTTCGCCATGGATTTGTACTGCGTTTCGGTGAGCTTGTAGAACACGATCTTGATCAACAGGGTCAGCATGATGATCGACCAGCCCCAGTTGCCCAGGAAATCGTTGATCTTGGTCAGCAGCCAGAACAGCGGATCGGCCAGGATGGAGAATACGCCGTAGTCCACCGTGAGCTTGAGCGTCGGCTCGGCGGCCTCCATGCGCGCCTGGTCCTTGGGCCCGACATACAGGCGGGAGTGCAGTGTGGCCGCGGCCTGGGGCGCGACCTGCTGCTCGGGGGTGGTCATGCCCAGGGCATAGGTGCCGCTGGGTAGCGCCTTGGCATAGAAGCGGTTGCTCTCGGTCCCCTCGGCCAGCCAGGCGGCGGTGAAATAATGTTGCAGCATCGCCACCCAGCCGCCCTGGGCGAAGTCCTGCTCCGAGCGCCAGCTGGCCATGTCGTCGAATTCGATCTTGTCGTATTTGTTGAGCGAGTTCGACACCACGCCGCCGGTGAAGGTGTACACCATGCTGTTCTCGCCGGGATCGACATAGCCGCCGCGCTGGAGCTGGCGGTACATGGCCAGCGCCACGGCCTCGGCCGTGCCGTTTTCGATCTGATAATCCACATCGATGAGGTAGCTGTCGCGATGGAAGGTCAGCGTCTTGATGACGCGCAGGCCGGAGTCATTCTCCCAGCGCAGCGCCACCTTCAGCTCGTTCTGTCCCTCGGCCAGGCGGTATTCCGCCGCCTCGGCCCGATAGGTCGCGTGATGATCGGGCATGGTCGCATTGCGGGAGATCAGGCCGCTCTGCGCGATGAACAGCCGCGCCGGCTGGTCGCTCATCAGCAGGACCTTCTCGTCTTTATTCTTCAAGCTGACTGGATAGGCCAGCAGCCGCGCCTGGCGCACATCGCCGCCCACGCTGTCGAGTTCCACCTCCAGCAGATCGGTGACCACGCGGATGCGCTGACCCGCCGCGGAGAGTTGCGCCTCGGCGACCGTCCCCGGCGTGGCCAGCGCCGGGGGCATATCGGGGACTTCGCCCTTGGCCGCGACCGGCGCCGGGCTTTCAAGGCCGGCAACCGGAGGTGTCGTCGGCGCATGCCGCGTTTCCCAGGCCTGCCACAACAGCACACCGACGAGGGCCAAGGCGATGAATAATATAAGTCGTTGGTTTTCCATGATCAGTCTTTCTTGTTCAGTTCCGGCACCGGATCATACCCCCCGGGACAGAAGGGATGACACCTGCAAATACGTTTCACCCCCAGCCACGCGCCCGTGACGGCGCCATGGCGGGAGATGGCCTCGTGGGTGTAACAGGAGCACGAGGGATAAAAACGGCAATTATTACCTAACCACGGGCTGATTAGGAATTGATAGGCCTTGATCAGCGCCATCAGGATCTTTTGCATCGGCTCACCAGCCTCGTCCAATGCTGTTCCAGCGCGGCGAACAGCGCTTGATTCTCGCGTTCGCCAAGTCCGCTGCGGCTCAACACCACGATGTCCAGCCCGGCCAAGGCCGGCTGATGCTGGCGGAAGCTCTCGCGCACGATGCGTTTGACGCGATTGCGCGCCACGGCGGTCTTGAGGTTTTTTCGCGTGATCGCCATACCCAGCCGGGCGTGCGTCAAGCCATTGGAACGTGCCAGCACAGTGAAATTCGGATCGATGGAGCGCGCGCCCGGGGCATCAAACACACGCTTGTAATCCGCGGCGTGCAGCAGTCGCAACGACTTCGTAAACGCCACGTTGTTTGAACTCATGTCATTAAAGGAAATGGCAGTGAATGTTTTGACGTTCACTGCCATTTCCAATAGGAGGGATATGCCCTAATCGTGATACGGACTATACAGTCAGGCGCGCACGGCCCTTGGCACGACGGGACTTGAGAACCCGACGGCCCCCTTTAGTCGCCATACGCGCACGAAACCCGTGGGTGCGTTTACGCTTCAGATTACTAGGCTGGAATGTTCTTTTCATTGCAGCTACCTACTCAGTGTCTTGCCGTTAGAAAGGCGCATAAAGATAATGGCTCACCCCCTGTATTGTCAAGGGAAAAACCACGTAAAACTTTGAGAGCGGGTGTGGATAACTTCGAGGCGAGGGTATAGACTGCAACATCGTTATTTGAGGCACTTGCCTTAACACGCTTAGGTTATCACACGCCGTGTCCGACCCCTTATGGAAAAAATGCCTTGATCGTCTCGAGGCCGAATTGCCTGCGCAGCAATTCAATACTTGGATACGTCCGCTCCAGGTCATCGAAGAGGATCGCGGGTTGCAATTGCTGGCGCCCAATCAGTTTGTGCTCGATTGGGTCAGCGAGCGTTACCTCGGGCGCATCTCGGAGATCATCCAGCAAAACGGCGCCACTGCCACCGTCAACCTGAAGATCGGCAGCATCATCACCGCCCCACCGCCCGCCCCGGCCGCGGAGCGACCACGCGCCGCCGCACGCCGTGTGAACGATGAGCAGATTGCGCACCGCACCAATCTCAACCCGGACTTCACCTTCGAGACCTTCATCAAGGGTAAATCGAATCAGCTGGCGCACGCCGCCTCGCTGCAAGTGGCCGACAATCCCGGCAAGTCCTACAACCCGCTGTTCATCTATGGCGGCGTGGGTCTGGGCAAGACCCACTTGATGCATGCGGTGGGCAACCACATCCTGCAGAAGACCCCCAATGCGCGGGTCGTCTATCTTCACTCCGAGCGCTTCGTGCAGGATATGGTCAAGGGCCTGCAACACAACACGCTGGATGATTTCAAACGTTTTTACCGTTCGGTGGATTGTCTGCTGATCGACGACATCCAATTCTTCGCCGGCAAGGAGCGTTCGCAGGAAGAGTTCTTCCATACCTTCAATTCGCTGCTTGAAGGCCAACGCCAGGTGGTGCTGACCTGCGACCGGTACCCCAAGGAGGTCAACGGCCTGGAGGAACGCCTGAAGTCACGCTTCGGCTGGGGCCTGACCGTCTCCTGCGAGCCACCCGAGCTCGAGACCCGTGTGGCCATCCTAATGAGCAAGGCCAAGCACATGCGGGTGAACGTCCCGCAGGAGGTTGCGTTTTTCGTCGCCAAGCGCATCCGTTCGAACGTGCGCGAACTCGAAGGCGCCCTACGCCGCGTGGTGGCGAATTCGCAGTTCACCGGCATGCCGATCACCCTGGAGTTCGCCAAGGAGGCGCTGCGCGACCTCATCGCACTCCAGGACAAGATGATAACGGTTGAAAACATTCAAAAAACCGTCGCAGAATACTACAAGATCCGTGTCTCCGACCTGGTCTCGAAGAAACGCACTCGCTCCATCGCTCGACCGCGTCAGGTGGCCATGTTTCTCGCCAAGGAACTGACCAATCACAGCCTGCCGGAGATCGGCGATGCCTTTGGCGGTAAGGACCACACCACCGTGATCCATGCCTGCAAGAAGGTGAACGAGCTGAAGATGGCAGATCTGCGGATCGATGAGGATGTTTCAAACCTGTTGAAAATACTCACCACATGATGTGGGCAAGCTGTGGATAACTCGCTCCGCTTCTGGTGCAACGGAGTTCTTCACATTCTATCCACAGGTAATACAGACGCTACAGGGATAGTTTCTACAGTCAGAATTGTATTATAACTTATTGAAATATAAATAAAAAATTTACTTATCCACATATCAACAGTGCTAATAACAACAGTAACAGAAGAATAAAATTAACTTATTTATATTTAGAGGGCAGGCAGATAATGAAGTTTTCAATCCAACGTGAAGACATCCTGAAACCCTTGCAGGCGATTTGCAGCGTGGTGGAAAGACGGCAAACCCTGCCCGTTCTCTCCAATGTCTTGATGTCGGTTTCGCAGTCGAAACTGGTATTGTGCGGCACCGACTTGGAAGTGGAGCTCAAGATCGAGATCCCGATCGATTCCTCTGAGTCCGGTGAAATCACCTTGCCTGCCCGCAAGCTGATGGACATCTGTCGCGCCCTTCCCGACGATGCGGAAATCAATTTCTCGATCGAAGGTGACCGGGCGACCCTGCGCTCCGGCAAGAGCCGCTTTACCCTGTCGACGCTGCCGGCCACGGAATTCCCCAACATGGAGTCCGTCCAGGCGGTCACCCACTTTGTTCTGCCTCAGCACAAACTCAAGCATCTCATCGACAAAACTCAGTTCTGCATGGCCCAGCAGGATGTGCGTTATTACCTGAACGGTTTGATGCTGGAGATCGACAAGAACCGGGTGTGCGCAGTGGCGACCGACGGTCACCGTTTGGCCTGGTGCCAGGCCGAAGCCGCGGTTGATGTGCCCCAGGCGCAGCAGATCATCATTCCACGCAAGGGGGTGTCCGAGCTGGCGCGGTTGCTCGAGGACAGCGATACCGAGGTCAGTCTGCGCATGAGCACCAATCACATTCGCGTTTCCTTGCCGAGGGTGACCTTTACCTCCAAACTCATCGATGGCCGGTTTCCTGACTATCAGCGGGTCATGCCGCAATCGGGCGACAAGATGGTCTACGCGAATCGGGATATCATGCGCCAGGCCTTGGTGCGCGCCTCGATCCTTTCCAATGAAAAATACCGTGGTATCCGCATGACCCTCCAGTCTGGCATGATGCAGGTGCAGGCCAATAATCCCGAGCTGGAAGAGGCGGAAGAAGAATTTCCCATCGACTACGCGGGACCGGCGCTGGAGATTGGCTTCAATGTCACCTATTTCCTCGATGCCCTGAGCGTGATCGACCAACCGGATATCAGCATTCAGTTTGCGGATTCCAACAGCAGTTGTTTGATTTCACCCAAGGGCGATCACACGTCTAAATACGTCGTCATGCCGATGCGATTGTAATGTCGGGGGAAGGGGTTCCCCCGTTGTGACTTCATCCATGATGTCTTAGTCCATGTCACTCACCCGGCTTCGCATTACCTCATTACGTAATATCCAGCAGCTCGATCTCCATCCGGCACGACACCTGAATGTCCTCTATGGCGCCAATGGCAGCGGCAAGACATCACTGCTGGAGGCCATCCATATCCTGGGATCTGGGAAGTCATTTCGCACCAGTCATATTCGTCCTGTCATACGACATGGAGATGAACAGCTGGTGGTGTACGGCGAACTGACTCAAGCTGAAGGCTTGTTGCCCATCGGGATCGAGCGCAGCGCCCACCATACCCGCTTGCGTATCGGTGGGCGTACGCCGGAATCCATTGCGGAACTCGCCGTCAATCTCCCGGTGCAATATCTGGGACCAGACCTCGCGCGGCTGATCGACAGTGGCCCGAAGTGGCGCCGTCGCCTCATGGATTGGGGCGTGTTCCACGTGGAACACGACTTTTATAAACACTGGAGCCGGTATACACGACTCATACGCCAGCGTAACGCACTGCTAAAGCAGGCGGCGACGCCGCAAATGGTCAACGCATGGGACCAACAGCTGATCACCACCGCCAGTGCTATCGATGTGTGCCGGAAGGACTTCTTGCAACTCTTCCTGCCACAATTGGATTTGCTCCTAGCCGAACTTCTACCGGATCTACGCATTCAGCATCAATATTATCCGGGCTGGAACCCTCACGATCGCTACTCGGATGTGCTGGCGCGCAGTCTCACTAAAGACCTGGCGCGTGGCTTTACGCAATATGGCCCTCATCGGGCAGACCTCTTGTTCAAGCACGAGGGTGTGGATGTACAAGACTCCCTATCCCGCGGGCAACTGAAGCTATTGATTGTGGCGATCAAGGTTGCCGAGGTCACGCTGCTCAAACAAGCAGGTGAGCGATATTGTGTTATCCTGATGGACGACTTGCCATCTGAACTCGATCTATCTAATCGCAATCGTGTATTGCAACGATTGCTCAGTTCCAACGCCCAAGTCTTTGTCACCTGTACCGACCGTGAGCTGATCCAGGTGGATGAACGACAAGCACCATTGGACAAAAAGGTGTTCCACGTGGAACAGGGTGCAGTGAAAGAAGTGGTATAATGGCCGATCTTGGCTGGAGAGAGTGAATAATGACCAATACCTACGATTCCTCGAATATTAAGGTTCTCAAGGGGCTGGACGCGGTCCGCAAGCGTCCCGGGATGTATATCGGGGATACGGACGATGGCACTGGGCTTCATCACATGGTGTTCGAGGTGGTGGATAACGCGATCGACGAGGCCCTCGGCGGTCACTGCAAAAACATCGACATCATCATCCACACCGATGGTTCCGTCTCCGTGCGCGATGATGGGCGTGGCATTCCCACGGATATCCATAAAGAGGAAGGCCGTTCCGCCGCCGAGGTCATCATGACGGTGCTCCATGCCGGGGGTAAATTCGACAGCAGCTCTTATAAGGTATCCGGCGGTTTGCATGGGGTGGGTGTGTCGGTAGTCAATGCCCTGTCCGAGTGGCTGCGTCTGAAGATCTGGCGCGGAGGCGAGATGCATGAACAGGAATATCGCATCGGTGAGCCCCAAGCGCCCCTGGCGGTCACGGGCAAGAGCGACCGTACCGGCACCGAGGTGCGCTTCAAACCCAGCAGCGTGATCTTCACCAATACCGAATATCATTACGATATCCTGGCCAAGCGCCTGCGCGAGCTTTCCTTTCTCAATGCCGGCGTGCGCATCCGGCTGTCCGACGAGCGCACGGATAAACAGGATATCTTTGAATACGAAGGCGGGATCCGGGCCTTCGTCGAGCATCTCAATCGCAACAAGGTGCCGCTGCACCCGAGTGTCCTGCACTTTGTCGCCGAGAAGGACAACGTCATCGTCGAAGTCGCCATGCAGTGGAACGACTCCTATCAGGAAAACATCTTCTGCTTCACCAACAACATCCCGCAAAAAGACGGCGGCACCCACCTCGCCGGGTTCCGTGCGGCGCTCACCCGCACGCTGAACCAATACATCGAAAACCAAGGGATGGCCAAGAAACAAAAGGTCACGACCACCGGCGATGATATGCGCGAAGGCCTGACCGCCGTGCTCTCCGTCAAGGTTCCGGACCCGAAGTTTTCCTCTCAGACCAAGGACAAGCTGGTATCCTCCGAGGTTCGCGGCGCGGTGGAGAACGTGGCAAACGAGAAACTCGAGGAGTTTCTGCTCGAAAATCCGTCGGAAGGCCGGGCGATCACCGCCAAGATCATCGATGCGGCGCGTGCCCGCGAGGCCGCGCGCAAGGCCCGCGAGATGACGCGGCGCAAAGGCGCGCTGGATGTGGCGGGCCTGCCCGGCAAACTGGCGGATTGCCAGGAAAAAGACCCCGCCCTGTCTGAACTCTATCTCGTCGAGGGTGACTCCGCCGGTGGCTCCGCCAAACAAGGGCGCGACCGCCGCACCCAGGCCATCCTGCCGCTCAAGGGAAAGATCCTCAACGTCGAAAAGGCCCGCTTCGACAAGATGCTCTCCTCCGCCGAGGTCGGGACCTTGATCACGGCGCTCGGCTGCGGCATCGGGCGGGAGGAATTCAATCCGGACAAACTGCGCTATCACCGCATCATCATCATGACCGATGCCGATGTCGACGGCGCCCATATCCGCACCCTGCTGTTGACCTTTTTCTACCGCCAGATGCCCGTGCTCATCGAGCGCGGCCACATCTATATCGCCCAGCCCCCTTTATATAAGGTGAAAAAGGGCAAACAGGAGCGTTATGTGAAGGATGACGTGCAGCTCAACGAATACCTGCTGCAAATGGCGCTCGACGGCGCCGGCCTCCATGTCAATGACCACGCGCCGGCGATCTCCGGCTCTGCCCTGGAAAGCCTCGCCAAGAGCTACAATACCGTGATGGCGACCTTGAAACGCTTGTCTCGAAGGTATCATGTTGAAATACTTGAGAAAATCGTCTATATGCCCCGTTTCGAGAGCAGGGATATGGCGGTGCGGGAGCGGGCGCAGGCCTGGTTCGGGGAGTTGATCGAACGGCTCAATCAAGACAAAGGCGCGAACGGTGAGTACCGCTTCGCCTTCGAAACCCAGGAGGACGGCACGACGGCGGTTTCCCTCACCCAGGTCTACCACGGGGTCACCAACGTGCGTGTGCTGACGGAGGAGTTTTTCACCTCGGGTGAATATGAATCGATGTGCGCCCTGGGAGCCCAGCTCGAAGGGCTGCTGGAGCCGAGCGCCTATGTGTCACGCGGGGATCGCCAGCAACCGATCAGCAGCTTCCGGCAAGCCATGGAGTGGTTGATGGATGAGGCCAAGCGCGGCCAGGGTATCCAGCGCTACAAGGGCCTGGGTGAAATGAATCCCGAGCAACTGTGGGAGACGACCATGAACCCGGAGGTCCGGCGCATGCTCCAGGTGAAGATCGAGGACGCCATCGGCGCGGACGAAATCTTCACCACCCTCATGGGCGATCAGGTGGAGCCGCGGCGCGAGTTCATCGAAAACAACGCGCTGCATGTCGCCAATCTGGATGTATGATCGATCAGATCCTGCGCGCCCCAAGCCTCTGGGGTGGGGCGCGCAGGACAGTACGACGCGACACGGAGAGTGAGCAAGCGCTTACTTTCGATTTGCGCTACGATGGACGGAGGTGTCCAGAGACACAGGGGTCTCCGCGTAAGGCTCGCCAGATATCGCCCTCGACGCCCGTCTCGCCTGCCCACGATCCCCAGATTGCTGCTATTGTTATCGGAGCCGCTCAGCCGTTGCAATCGGCGCTCAAGATCGTTCCACAATCTCCGAGGAGAAGCATCGTGAAAAAATATCTGCTGTATACCCTCTTGTTAGCGATGTGCACCGCCAGCGCATGGGCGCAAGCCCCTCAAGGCGATGATGACGGTAGCCAAGAAAACGAAGAGCACTACTCCGAGGGCGCGGGTTCCGATCCGGGACAGGGGGACGGTGATGCCCCGGGTCAGGGAGAAGACTCCAGCGACCACACCGATCCAGGTGAGCAGGAAGGACATGAAAATGAGGAAGGCGCGGCGCCTTCCTACTGATCCCCACGCTGCCTGATGCAGACATGAAACGGCACCTTCGCGGTGCCGTTTCTCGTTTATGTTCGCGAGACACACGGCACCGCGAAAATTTATGGCGCGACCACTGGAATATGCGGCGAACTCATCGTAGTATTTGAGCACTCTCATCTTGAAGACTTCACACTGTTAATGTGCTGAATTGAAGGCCTTGGAGCCACAATGATTCGTCCTGCAACGCTGGCAGACATCCCTAATCTGGTTGAAATCGAAAATCACTGTTTTAGCACCGATCGCATCTCCCGTCGCAGCTTCCGACATCTGCTGACCAAAGGTCATGCGGTTACCTTGGTATTCGAAGAAAACCGGAGCCTGCTGGGTTATGTGATGGTCTTGTTCAACAGCGGAACCTCCCTGTCGCGACTCTACTCCCTGGCGACCATCCCCGAGGCGCGCGGGAAAGGCGTCGGCGCCGCCCTGGTCAAAGGGGCGGAGGACGCCGCCATCGAGCAAGACTGCGCGTACATGCGTCTCGAGATCCGCATCGACAATGAGGCCTCCAACAACCTGTTCCAGAAACTGGGCTATCGCCAGTTTGGCACCTATGACGATTACTACGAAGATCATGCGGATGCCTACCGTTACGAAAAGATGCTGATCCAGCAGAAGCCACCGACGCTGCTCTCGGTGCCCTACTATCAGCAGACCCTGGATTTCACCTGCGGCCCGGCCGCCCTATTGATGGCGATGAAGACGCTGGATCCGGGGGTCGAGTTCAGCCGCTCGCACGAGCTGCGCCTGTGGCGCGAGGCGACCACCATCTTCATGACCGCCGGCCACGGCGGCTGCGGCCCGTTTGGCATGGCGCTGGCGGTCAAGCACCGTGGCTTCGATGTGGAGATCTATGTCAGCGAAAGCGAAGGCCTGTTCGTGGACTCGGTGCGCAGCGAGGAAAAGAAGGAAGTCATCCGCCTGGTCAACGAGGATTTCCTTCAGGAGATCGAGCAGAAAAAGATCCCGCTGCACTATGCGCGGCTGAGCATCGGCGAGATCAAGGAAAAGCTCGATGCCGGCGGCGTGCCGATCATCCTGATCAGCTCCTATCGCATCTACAACGAGAAGTTTCCCCACTGGGTTGTGGTCAACGGCATGGACGACAGCTTCATCTATGTGCACGATCCCTATATCGATGTGGAAGTGGGCAAGACGCTGACCGATTGTCTCAACATGCCCATCGCCTTCAAGGAATTCGAACGTATGAGTCGTTACGGCAGAAGCGGGCAACGCGCGGCGTTGATCATCAATAAACCGACTCGCAAAAAGCGACATTGATCCACCGGAGCATGCATGACCAGTCAACTGATCGTTGTTGAAAACCCGAAAAAATGGCGCATCGAAGGCATCAACTGCCCGGTGGTCGACGCCGATGACTACCTCACCGGCGAGGACTACTTCAAACTCAAGAATGTGCAGGTGATCAACCTCTGCCAGAGCTACAGCTACCTCAGCGTGGGCTACTACTGCTCGCTGCTGGCCGAGGCGCGGCGCCACAAGGTCGTCCCTTCGGTTTCCACCATGCTGGATTTGAGCAGCAAGACCATGTTCAAGCTGGCCACACCGGTGCTCGATGAAACGGTGCAGAAGGAGCTGAAAAAATCGCGCGAGGCGCAGAACTTCAACGAAGTGAGTTTCAATCTGTACTTCGGCCGCTGCGCCATTCCCGAGCTCAACGAACTGACCCGCCAGATCTTTGAAACCTTCCCCTGCCCGCTGCTGCGCGTGGAGTTCACGCGCCAGGAGAAGAAATGGCTGATTACCGGCATCAAGCCGATCTCCATCGAACGCCTGGATGATGATGAAATGCCGTTGTTCCAGGAGGCGCTGATCGCGTATCTGAGCAAGCGCTGGCGCGGCGGCAAGCGGCAACGCCAGCAGTCGCGCTACGACATCGCCATCCTGTACAACCCGGAGGATCCGCAACCGCCCTCGAACATGAAGGCGCTCAAGGCCTTCATCAAGGCCGGGCGCAATCTCGGGATGGACGTCGAATTGATCGAGAAAAAGGATTTCGGCCGTCTGGCCGAATACGATGCCTTGTTCATCCGCGACACGACGCGCATCAACCACTACACCTATCGTTTCGCCAAGAAGGCCGAGAGCGAAGGCATGGTGGTGATCGACGATCCCAACTCGATCCTGCGCTGCACCAACAAGGTCTATCTCGCCGAGCTGCTCAACGCCAATCGCATCCCCACGCCGAAGACCGTGATCGTGGGCAAGGCGGACATCCCCGCGGCCGAGGCCCAGGTGGGATACCCCATGGTCGTCAAGCTTCCGGACAGCTCGTTTTCGCAAGGCGTGTTCCGCGCGGAAAACGGCGAGCAGTTCCGGCAGATCGCCAACAAGCTGTTCAAGGAATCCGAATTGATCTTGGTGCAGGAATTCATCTACACCGAGTTCGACTGGCGCATCGGCATCCTCAACCGCAAGCCGTTTTACGCCTGCCAATACTTCATGACCGAGCAGCACTGGCAGATCGTCAAATACGAAGCCGATGGCAGTTACGACGAAGGCTTGTTCCGCACCATGCCGATCGAGGAGGCCCCGGCCGAGGTGGTGAAGACCGCGCTCAAGGCGGCCAATCTCATCGGCGATGGGCTTTATGGCGTGGATGTGAAACAAGGCAAGGACGGCATCTATATCATCGAAGTCAACGACAATCCCAATATGGACTTCGGGGTGGAAGACGCCGCGCTGAAGGATGGCCTGTATCAAATCGTCATGGAAGAGTTTCTGCGCCGACTCGAGCTGCGCCATGAGAAGCAGTTATCCAAGGGATGAGTCGCGGCGCGGGAGTTCACCCGAATTTTCCATTCGCGATCTACGGCGAACACACAATACGGTGAGGTTGCCCGAAAAAGCCCGGGTTAGCTGCGGCGCCCCAGCCTATCTGGCCGACCACCCTCCCCTGCAGCCAGTCCACCTAGAGCCTCATTGCAAACGATCGTGAATTCTGTGACGGGATCGTTGTCATAAAGCGCAGAGAGTCTATATTGTCGATACGCGCGAATCGACGCGGCATGGCCAGCGCGCTGCGCCCGGGTGAAGAAATTCTGTGAGATGAGGTGAAGAGATGAGAGTTTATCAAACTGCGTTTTGTGTATTGTCGATCAGTCTGATGGCGGCCGCGTGTTCGGACCAGGCGCCGGAGACGGAAGCGGCGAAGGTGACGAAGGAAAAAACCGAGGCGGTGACCAAGGCGGTGTCTGAAATGAAAGACACGGTTTCAACCGCGGTTGAAGAAAAGGTGGAGCAGGCTTCCCAGGCGGTCGCCGAGGTTACGGAAAAAACCGAGGAGATGACGCAGGCGGCGAAGGAACAAATCGGGGAGACGACGCAAGCGGCGGCTGACAAGACCACCGAGGTCATCAGCGCCGGCAAGGAGGTCGTCGCCGAGCAGACCGAGGCGGCCAAAGAGGCCGTGAGTTCAACCGCCACGGCGCTGGCCGCCAAGGTCTCCGCCAGCGGCGTGCTGAGCCAGGACGATGCGATGGCCCTGGCGAAGAAGAGCGGCTGTTTGGCCTGTCATGCCATCGACAAGAAACTCGTCGGCCCCGCCTGGAATGACGTTGCCGCGAAATACCCCGACGATGCCGCCAGCCGCAGCAAGCTGATTGACACAGTGGCCAAGGGCGGCAAAGGCGCCTGGGGCAACATTGCCATGCCTGCGCAGTCACCGCGTGTGCCGGAGGCCGATGTCGCGCAACTGGTGGATTTTATCCTGACCCTGAAGTGACGGCAGATGCGGAGACGGGTGCGGCGCGCCGCACCCGTTTCTATTTGCGGATTACGGTTGCGGTTCGACCGAATATGACACCCACAAGCGGTGCTCCTGACCGGGCGGGATGCTTACCAGATTATCCAGCGCATTGGCGCTTTCCACGCACACCATCTTGAGATAGCCGTTCTCGCCAAGGTCGCCCATCTTCGCGGCCTTCTCCTGCCACGGATTCCAGACCACGGTCGATTGGCTGCCGCGTTTGGCGATGCGGATGCGCCGGCGCAGGGTGGGATCGACGATCAGACAGTCGGCTGCGGTGTCGAGATACACGCGGTCGGTCTCCCCGCTGAAGCTCACCGCGCCGGCCTGTTGCTTGCGAGCTCCGTTGTCGACCTTGTCGAAATAGGTGCAATCGGCCAGGCCCAGGATCTGCACCTCGCGGATGTCGCTCACTGCGAAATAGGTGTGCAGCGCCTCACCGATGGTCACGGGCGCCTTGCCCTGGTTGCGCGTCACCAGTTCGATCACCAGATGGTTGCCGACGGAGATATGGCATTCGACCGGCGTGGCATGCGGCCAGAAGGCGCGTGTGGCCGCGCTTTCCTGCAAGCGCAGCGCGATGGTGGTGGCGCCGTTGGCCAGGGATTGGGTATCGATCACCTCCCATGGCACGGTGCGGGCATAGCCGTGCGCGGGAAAGCTCGCTTGCTCGGCATGGGCGCCGAACCAGGGCCAGCATACCGGCGCCCCGCCCCGGATCGACTTCCCTGGCGCGAACTTCGCCGCCTCGGACAGCCAGATCACCGGCTTATGGCCATTCGGGGCCCAGGTGATGACATGGGCGCCCTGCAGCGCGATGCGGGCGGAGCCGTGTTTGTTGGTGATGTCCGCCACGACGAGACCGCCGGGGAGTTCGTTGAAGACCAGCTGATCGGCAATGCCAAAGCGCGAGTTCAGGCCGGAAGGCTCAGACATAGAGGTTCTCCAGTGGATGTCAAAACGGGAATCGAGTGAGTGGCCATTGTACGCACAGAGACACATCGCCGCGCAAGCGTGGCTTGATGCCGCGCGGGCCGCGGATTCACGCAATGCAATTGGTATATATAGCCGCGCAATTTACTAAAGTATTTCCGTGTGCATATACTGTTTATATGACACCAGGCAAATATGGGCTAAAGGCAGACATGGAGTCTGGCACGCTAAAGGGATACTGCGAGGGGATACTGGAAGGTATCTTCGACCAACTGCTGGTGATCGATCCGCGCAAGATGCGCATCATCGACTGCAACCGCGGCGCGCTGCAAGCCTTGGGCTATACGCGCGAGGAGCTGCTGAAGCTCGGGCCGCAGGACATCAAGCCCCACATCCCCAAGGCGGAGCTGCGGCGCACCTTGAAACACCTGCTCAGCCAGCGGCCGCCGTATCTCGATGTCGAAACCACCCACCGCACCAAGCAGGGCGACGACATCCCGGTCGAGGTGCGTTTGAGCGTCTGGGATGATCTGGTGCATGCCCCGGTGGTCATCGCCGTCGCGCGCGATGTCTCGGCGAAAAAGGCCGCGCAATCGCGCCTCAATTTCCTGGCCTATCACGATCCCCTCACCTCGCTGCCCAACCGCATGTTGTTCACCGAGCGCCTGCGGCATGCGCTGCAATTGGCCAAGCGCACGGGCAAGAAGGTCGGGGTCATGTTCATCGATGTGGATGAGTTCAAGCGGATCAACGACCAGCACGGTCATGTCATCGGCGATATGCTGTTGCAGGCGGTCGCAGAGCGCTTGCGTGGATTGGTGCGCGCCAGCGATACCGTGGCGCGGCTCGGCGGGGATGAATTCACCGTGGTGATGGAAGACGTCGAGAGCCGGCGCGAGATCGAGGCGGTCGTCGAGAAGGTGCGCCAAAGTTTCGAGTCGGCGTTTCACATCGAGACGCAGACTCTGAACGTCACCCTGAGCATCGGCGTGAGTGTCTATCCGGATAATGGCGAGGACTTCGATGCGGTGATCAACAACGCTGACAGCGCGATGTACCACGCCAAGCGCCAAGGCCGCAATGCCTACCAGTTCTACAGCGTGGCGGCAGCCAACTCTACCCGGGAGAGAACACGGCTCTTGGCCGATCTGCGCCAGGCGCTGGAACGCGATGAGTTCGAGCTGCATTTCCAGCCGCAATTCGAACTGGCGAGCGAGTCGCTCAGCGGCGCCGAGGCCCTGGCGCGCTGGCGCCATCCTGGCCTGGGCCTGTTGCCGCCGGCGAGCTTCATTCCGCTGGCCGAGGAGATGGGGCTGATGTTACCCCTGGGGCAAATCCTGCTCGAGAAGCTTGCGCTACAGGCGCACGACTGGCGCGCGCGCGGTCGCGCTGTGCCGACCCTCGCGTTCAACGTCGCGGCTGCGCAGCTCAATGCCGGCGCGCGCGGGCCTTCGCTGGCGGCGGCCATCGAGCGCCATCGCATGGATCCTGGCGCCCTGGAGCTGGAGTTCACCGAGGGTGCGCTGAAGTCGGAGGCGCCGCAGGTCCGGCGCGCGCTCGAAGAGCTGCGCGAACTCGGCTGCACCATCGTGGTCGATGAATACGGTAGCGGCAGCTCCTCGCTCGCGCAGCTCGC
>CAZKZP010000009.1:25864-56090 GCA_964557295.1 uncultured Chromatiales bacterium
CCCGCCTGCCGATTCAGAAACTCAAGATCGCCCGCGATTTTCTGCAAGCGAAAGCCGACAATGACACCATCATCCAGGCCATCATCGCGTTCGGCAAGATGCTCGATCTCGAACTCGTGGGAGAAGGCATCGAAGAGCACGCGCAGCGAATATTCCTCCGCGATCACGGCTGCCGCTATGGTCAGGGATTCCTGCTCGGCCATCCGCTGCCCGCCGCGGAATTCGAGGCCTTGATCACCCGCTGAGCGCGCCTGTGCGCTTCCCCCTGCCCGAGCATTCCGCGGACCCGGTGAACTACCGCGGCCCGGGGTCCAGCCGCTTGGTTTGCGGCATCAACAATTGCGGTTCCACATGCGCCATCCCCGGCAGCCGCTTCAGTGTGTCGATGGCGCGCAAGCCGCGCGCGCGGTCACCGTCCGCCGCCATCACCCAGGCGGTGTGCGGCGCATACGGCGGGATGCGTTCGATGCGATACCCGGCCCGCGCCAGATCGGGCGCGCGTTCCGCCGCGGATATCTCTTCGGCAAAGCGCACGAAAATCAGCCCCGTCGGCACCGCCGGGATTGCGCCGCCTTCCAGCCGATAGACCGGAATGAGGTCGGCGTCGTCCGGCCAGTCCCGCGCTGCGCCGCGACAGACGGTGAGCCGTCCGTCCTCGATGACCACCACGACGCGAGATTTCAATGTCTCCGGCACCGGCCCATCGACAGCGACGAGATCCGTCGCGCGGTGAAAAAAGGGCGCATCCGCGTTCGACGACTGCCGGATCTTGTCTGGATATTGATTTGAAAATTCGCTCATCACTGCAAGTCCTCAGGCCGGTGCTATGCTTTTAAAGTTTAGCCCGGATAGGCATCCGTGCGCGTTCAACGGCAAAACAAGTGGAGAGTGGCATTATGGTCAAATATCAATATCGCGGCAAAGAAGGCATACAGTACAAGCTCGAAGACGCCAAAGACACCTTGGTCGTGCGCACGCAGCGGCGGCTAAGGGCCGGCCGCCTGCCGCTGAGCAAGCGCGCCCGCGAGGTATTGGGCGAGCTCAGCCCGGTGCTGCGCTTCCCAGCCGCCGGCGTGGAGGTGCTCAAATGCAGCGGCAAGATCTCGCGCGACGAGGCGCGTGCGGTGCTCAAGAAGGAAGCGAGCCTGCGCTTCGCCGGGAGGAATCTCGCCGATCCCGCCTCCAAGGCGCCGGTGCTGTACACGGAGAATTTTTTCGTCAAATTCACCGATGACGCCAAGCGCAAGGACTGCAAGCAGCTGCTCAGCGACATGAAGTTGAAGGTCAAGCGACCCTTGGGGTATGCGCAAAACGCCTTTTTTGTCAGCGCCGCGGAAGGCAGCGGGCAGGCCGTGTTCGACATGGCGCTGGAGATGTTGAACACCCGGGAAATCGTGCAATTCTGCCACCCCGAACTGGTGCGCGAGCTGGCCTATCGCGGCGCGTTTCCGCAGCAATGGCATTTGAAATCGACCACCATCAACGGCCGGCGCATCACGGCGCACGCCGCGGTGGAGAGCGCCTGGGAACTCAGTCAGGGCGAAGGTACGCTCATCGCCATCATCGATGACGGGCTGGACGTGAGCCATGAGGAATTCGCGAGCAGCGGCAAGATCGTCGCCCCGCGCGATGTCACCGCCGGCAGCGACAACCCCGCCCCGCACAACGGCGACGACCATGGCACCGCCTGCGCCGGGGTGGCCTGCGCCGACGGCAACTTCGGCGCCGCCGGCGTGGCGCCGAAGTCGCGCATCATGCCGATACGGCTGGCCTCGGGCCTGGGCTCGCAGGCCGAGGCCGATGCCTTTCACTGGGCCGCGCAGCATGGCGCCGATGTCATCTCGTGCAGCTGGGGGCCGGCCGACGGCGACTGGTGGAATCCCAACGATCCGGTACACAATCAGAAGGTGCCGCTGCCCGACGCCACGCGGCTGGCGATCGACTGGGCGATCCGCAACGGCCGCAACGGCAAGGGCTGCGTGATCACATGGGCGGCCGGCAACGGCGGGGAGAGTGTCGAGAACGACGGCTACGCGAGTTACGATAACGTCATCGCCGTGGCCGCCTGCAACGATCAGAGCACCCGCTCGGCCTATTCCGATACCGGCGCCTCGCTCTGGTGCGCCTTCCCCAGCAACGATGTCACCGACACGGCCCTCACCCCCGGCATCTGGACCACCGACCGCAGCGGCCGCGAAGGCTACAATTCCGGCGCTGATGACCAGGGCGATACGCGCGGCAATTACACCAACTCCTTCGGCGGCACCTCCAGCGCCTGCCCCGGCGCCGCCGGCGTGGCCGCCCTGGTGATCGCGCGCAATCCGCACCTGCGCTGGGACGAAGTGAAGGACATCCTGCGCCGCAGCTGCGACAAGATCGACAACGGCAACGGCAATTACAACGCCCAGGGCCACAGCTCCCTGTATGGCTACGGCCGCCTCAACGCGCGCAAGGCCGTGGAATTGGCCATGCCCACGCGGCCGCACTACATCGCCATCCACACCGCCGTGCAGGATGTGGCGATCAAGGACCTGAAGAAATCCACGCTCGCGGTGATGGTGGGCGATGACACGCCGCTCCAGAGCGTCAAGGTGATCGTCGACATCGAACACAGCTACATCGGTGATCTGATCGTCAAGCTCAGACCCCCCGCGGCCATGGGTGTGAGCGGTGTCATGCTGCACGACCGCTTCGGCGGCGGCACCGACAACATCAAGCGCGCCTTCGACATGCTCAACGCCCCGGACCTCGGCAAGCTCGTCGGCAAGAACCCCAAAGGCGCCTGGACCCTGGAGGTGGAGGACAAGGCCAAGTCCGATCAGGGCATGATCCGCAAGTTCACGGTGGAGATCGGGTATTGAATTATGCGGACCGCAGGCGGTGGATGTTGCTGGGTTGATCGCATGCTAAAGCATGCTCCTACAAGTGTAGTTTTCCTGTAGGAGCCATCTTCAGATGGCGATGAGCACGGCGCAATAATGACAGGGTGTTGCGTCGTTAGGCTGGCGTTGGGGAGGACGAAACGAGGATCGTAAGAGATCCGCAAGCCCCGGTGATCGCCGGGGCTTGCGGTGTATCGGTGTAGGGCTTATGACTTGCGAGCGGACTTGCGCTTGCTCAGGCCCAGACCAACCAGGCCGGCGCCCAGCAACAGGGCAACGGCAGGCTCGGGAACGGAACTTCTCACGTTGGTGAAGGAAAACATCACGTCATTATAGTCACGGTCGCCGCCGCCACGCAGATCCTCGAAACCGACATAGGTTTCGGTGGCGGAATACGCGTCATCCACCACGGCATGGAACATGTTGTCGGGATTGCGGATGGCATCGCCGGTGAAGAAGCTGTCGCCGGTGTTGCGCACGTAGATGCGGAAGATCAACTCCGTGCCGGCGGTGAAATAACCCAGGTTCATCGTGGTGCCGACCGGCGTAGTATGGTTGGTGAAGATCACGCCCAGGCCGTTGGCCGGTGCATCGAGATGGAGATCGTTGGTATAGCCGGCGCTCGAGCCCAGGAATTTCGCGGTTACGTTGCCGTCCGCCGCCACGATCACGCGGTCACCCAGGATGGGGGTCGCCAGCGCGGTGGCGCTCAAGCCGCACAGCGCGGCGCCGAACGCGAGTTTTTTGAACATGTTCATTTGATTTTCTCCTTAGCTGATTGTTGTTTGTTGTTGCCGCGCAGTCTCAGCAATTGTTATGCCAGAGCGCGCAGGCCATTGAATAATCATAATTATTATGGGGTGTTGTCCCAGGGGGGATTGAGCTGGGTGTAAATAAATTCGACAGTGCTGTAATGAAAAACCCCCGGTGGGGTTTTCCTGGAGCTATACGCAGCCTGCTGAGAAATGTGACTTCAAGAAGCCTTTTTTCTGCCGGCCAAGCCCGCGCCGAGTAATCCAAACCCCATCAAGGTCAGACCCCGCCCGACGCCCGGCAACCGCAGACTCGGGAACGGCGTTTCTCATAGGGGTGAATATTGCCCCTTGTCTATGGGCGCAATCAGGGGCAAGGAGAGACCCGATCAAAAATATCGCGGCCGCTATGATCACGAAATGAATTGAAAAAATCCGTCCTTTTTTTCCCGACTATACTAAACAATAGAGGGTTATGAGTGCCCTCACCACAATATCCTTCCGATTCAGGCGCCGAGCAGATTACTGTTTTTAGTGGTAACAATGTCACCTAGAAAGTCTTAATCCGTTTGGCGTTGAAAAGAGGGCGCGAACCAATGAAGAGGGGGCGTGTCATGATCAGCGCGACAATACGCATCGCCGCATGTTCGGCACTACTGGCACTGTGCTTTACGACGTGGACGCAGGCGGCCACGGTCAATGGCCAAATCACCTTCCCTGACTCCGACATGGGCTGGAAGCCGAGTCTATACGACTATGCCAACTACAGTGGGGCCAAGGTGCGTGTCCAGGGGACGGATATCGTCACAGACGTGGTGCCCACCAGCGCATGGACCGGCACCTTTTCGTTGGCCGATGTGCCGTCGGGCGCGGTGACGCTGCTCTTCGAGGAGGGCACGACGTACGATGTGTTTGCGCAGTCCTCCAAGCGCGTTGCTGTCGACGTCAACGCCGACACAATCAACGGCGTGGGTTTCAACTTCGTCTACCACTGGGACGAGCTGGCCGGGTACCCGCCGCCGTGGATGACGCCGACCGTGTTCGGCTGGAAGGCGCATTTTGTCAGCGAACAGATTGCCTTCATGATGTTTCGGCTCAGCACCACGCCCGAACGCATCGAGCTCTATCGCACGCTCGATCGTGGCGCCCACTGGAGTATGGTCGGCCAGTGGACCTACGATGATGCGGCATTTCGGGCCGGGACTGTGGCCTATCCAGCATGGTGGCTGGACTTTCACTTTCTCGATCAGGATCGTGGTGTCGTGCTGGCCACAAGTTTTGGGATTCCCTGCGGCTTCTGCGCGGGCGGCTACTTCTTTACGAGCGATGGGGGACAGCACTGGAGCCCTGTCGGCTTGCCGCTCACGCCGACGGGCTATCACATCACTTCCAATGCCTATGCCCGGATCGGCGCCAACCATCTGATCATGGCCGGTCGAGTAGGCATCGCTGCCCAAGGTTACAGCGCCGGTTTTTATGATGCGATCTGGGAAAGCGCGGACGGAGGCGCCAACTGGACGCTTAACTGGTACGCAAGCCTCACCCGCGACGAGGTCGGCGGTTTCATTGGCGTGGACGCCAATCCTGCTGGACGCGCGGTCGCATTCCGCGGCGGCACGACCCAGCAATTCCTGCTCCGCGACGCGGACGGCAACTGGGCCCCGCGCTCCAACGGCGGCATTCACAACGAGAGCCGCGACGTGGCGATGGTCGATGACACCGCCTGGCTCACCAGCGTTGGCGGCACTGTGCCCAATGGAACCTACCGCAGCCTCGATGCGGGACAGAACTGGGATAAGGTGTCCGACGGGTTGGTGCAAGACTTCGACTTCGTCACGGCATTGAAAGGGTTTGCCCAAGGCGGCGGGCCGGCTTATGTCAGCTACGACGGTGGAGTGACGTGGCGTTATCAATCCCGCGGTGGCGCTGTCTGGCCGGGAGTGATGGACATCTGGGGTTTCGATCGCACACATGCTGCCTGGTCAGAGGGGGGCTTTGGCGATCCGAACCAGAAGGCCCAGCTCTTCACCTACGTCGAGCCCTGGGAACCGAACTTCGAGGTGCTCGCGCACACCGCACTCGCCCACGCGGACGTCAACCGTGGCACGACCGACGTCCCGATGGCCTCCTTTCGGCTGTATAGCAACGGGCCGGTGCCGATCCGCGTGACATCCCTCACGCTGGGTGCCGCCGGCACCGGGAACGATGTGGCGGATATCACCACGGTCAAACTGTGGTGGGACAAGAACGCCGACGCGGCGCGCGATGCGGGCGACGTGCTGCTCGGCAGCGACACCTATAGCGCCGACAATGGCACGGTGAGTCTGCCCATCGGCGCCGCCTATCCGCTCGAGCAGTTCATCCCGATGCACTTGCTCGTGACCTATGACCTCTCGGCCGCGATCCGGAATCTCAAGACATTCAGCCTGTCGCTGGCGCCGCCCGATGTCGATGCCGAAACCGCCGATACCGCCAGCCCCGTGGCGGCGAGCGCGCCCGCGAGTATCGTGCTCACCAGCCGCACCGTGACGGTGCCGGCCTATGCCGACGTGGCCGTGGCTATGACCGACAGCCCCGACCCGGTCACAACCGGCACCAGCCTGAGCTACAGCATCACCGTGACCAACAATGGGCCGGACGACGCGGCCGGCGTGACGATGACCGATACCCTGCCATCCGGCACGAGCTTCGTGTCAGTCACCCCGAGTCAGGGCAGTTGCAACAGCGCCGGCGGCACCGTGAGCTGCGCCCTGGGGAACCTCAACAATACAGCCTCGGCCACCGTGACGGTGGTCGTCACGCCCAACGCGGCCGGCTCGATCGACAATACCGCCCAGGTCAGCGCCACCGAGATCGATAACGACACTGGGAACAACAGCGCGAGCGTCACGACGACGGCCCAATCGCCGCCTCCGCCAAGCGGCGGGGGAGGCGGCGGTGGCGGCTGCTTCATCGCGACCGCCGCCTACGGCAGCTATCTGGCGCCCGAGGTGATGGTGCTGCGCGAGTTCCGCGACCATTATCTGCTGCCCAACGCCCTCGGCCGCACGCTGGTGGAGTTCTACTACCGGATATCGCCACCCATTGCCGACTTCATCCGAGCGCATGAATGGACGCGAACATTGACCCGCTGGGTGCTGACACCCATTGTCTACGCGGTTAAGAGTCCACTCGCGGCGCTGTCGCTGGTCGGGCTTGTCGGTCTCCTCGCCGCGCGCAGGCGGGCGCGCGCGGCGCCGGAACGCCCAGCGTGTGCCGCACGAAGACGCATCGAGCGGCAGTGGCGGCATGACATGATCCGCAACCACACGCCGCCACACAGTGGGCACGGCTTGCGCTGATCGTCATAAGCGGTCTCGCCACACCCCCTCGGTAACGGGTGGGGGACGGCTAAGATGCGAAGGGGGCAGCACTGGCCCTTGGCAAAGCCCTCTTTTGCCGTCGCCCGTAAAGAGTGCGCTGCAGCGTGCGAAAATACTCGGTGATTTCCTGCGGACAATAACCCACCCGCGGTGGGGTCACCGGGGTTTTTTTCTATCAACCCATCCCACGGCGATTACGCCAAGTCCCCACGGCGCGATGATGGCCGGTCCAGCTTCCACCGGCAAAATTCCAACTAAACTTTTTAGGAATCGCTGTAACATGGGTGCGGTGAACGCAAAAACCACAAGAGCGAGTCCATGATCAAACGTCTAGCGATATTACTGTTGGTGCTGCTGTTGGTGTTCGGCGGCATCTTCGGCCTGAAGTTCTACCAGCTGCGTCAGATGGCGGGAAAGATGGGCGCGCCGCCGCCGGCGACGGTGGCCTCGACCACGGTGCAGAGCGAAGTCTGGCCGCAGTATCTGCGCGCGGTCGGCACGCTGGTGGCCAACCAGGGGGTGTTTGTCACCAATGAGGTGGTGGGACAGGTCAGCCGCATCGGGTTTGAATCGGGCGCGAAGGTCAAGCGCGGGCAGTTGCTGCTTGAGCTCGACAGCAGCGTGGACCAGGCGGAACTCAATGGGCTGCTGGCCGAGCAGAAGCTGGCGGAATTGCAGCTCGAGCGCATGACGCGGCTGCTGCGCGATCACACGGTTTCCCAGGCCGATTACGATGAGGCGCGCGCGCGTGTCGACAGCAACGAGGCGCGCTTGGCGGCCAAGCGCGCGGTGACAGAGAAGAAGCAGATCCGCGCGCCCTTCTCCGGTCAGCTCGGCATCCGGCTGGTGGATCTGGGGGAGTATCTCGCCCCCGGTGCGCGCATCGTGGAGTTGCAGGCGGTCGATCCGATCCATGTCGATTTTGCCCTGCCGGAGCGCCATTTCTCCCTGCTCGCCACTGGCCAGACGGTGACGATCGCGGTGCAGTCCTATCCCGGCAAGGTCTTCACCGGGAAGATCGCGGCCATCAATCCCGCGGTGGATGTCGGCAGCCGCACGCTGCGGCTGCGCGCCACCTTGAGCAATCCCGACGGGGTGCTGCGCCCGGGCATGTTCGCCGAGGTGCGCACGCTGTTGCCGGCGCAGGAGCAGGTGCTCACCCTGCCGCGCACCGCGATCACCTACAACCCCTACGGCGACGCGGTGTTCGTGATCATCGAACAGGACCAGCGTCCGACCGTGCAGCAGCGCCAGGTGCAGACCGGCGAGGAGCGTGAGGGACGTGTCGTTATCGTCAGCGGCCTGACCGCCGGTGAACAAGTGGTCAGCGCCGGACAGGTCAAGCTGCGCAACGGCATGCCGGTGCAGATCGACAACTCGGTGCAGCTCCCCTCGCAGGTGAAGCGGCCATGAGATTCACCGACATCTTCATCCGCCGCCCCGTGCTGGCGAGCGTGATCAGCCTGCTGATCCTGGTCATAGGCTTGCGCTCCATCACCGCGCTGGAAGTGCGCCAGTATCCCGAGACCAAGAATACCGTGGTGACGGTGACGACCGCCTATCCCGGCGCCAGCAGCGAGCTGGTCAAGGGCTTCATCACCACGCCGCTGCAACAGGCCATCGCCGAGGCCGACGGCATCGATTACCTCGCGGCGCGCAGCACCCAGGGGCTCTCGCGCATCGAGGCGTACATGAAGCTCAACTACGATCCCAACGCGGCCGTGGCCGAGATCCAGGCCAAGGTGGCCAGCCAGCGCGGCGTGCTGCCCGCGGCGGCCGAGGATCCGGTGATCGCCTCTACCACGGGCGATACCACGGCGCTGATGTACATGGCCTTCTGGAGCGAGCGGATGAGCCCCGCGCAGATCTCCGATTATCTGCTGCGCGTGGTGCAGCCCAAATTGCAGGCGGTGCCCGGCGTGGCCAAGGCCGAGCTGATCGGCAACAAGACCTTCGCCATGCGCATCTGGCTCGACCCGGCGCGCCTCGCCGCGCAGGGAGTGACCGCCCAGGATGTGCGCCAGGCGCTGGAGAAAAACAACTACCTCTCCGGCGTCGGGCAGTCCAAGGACCAGTTCGTCGCCATCAATCTCACCGCCACCACCGATGTGAGCAGCATCGAGGACTTCCGCAATCTGGTGGTGCGCCAGACCGACGGCGCCTTGGTGCGGCTGCGCGATGTGGCGCAAACCGAGCTGGGCTCGGCCGATTATGATTCGACCACCTGGTACAAGGGCAAGACCGCGATCTTCATCGGCGTGTATCCCACCCCCGGCGCCAATCCGCTGACCGTGGCCGCGGGCGTGCACACGCTCATGCCCGCGCTCGAAAGCCAGCTGCCCGAGGGCCTGGGCGTGCGCATCCCGTATGACGCCAGCGAATACATCCAGCAGTCGATCGACGAGGTGTTCACCACCCTGGCCGAGGCGGTGTTGATCGTGCTGGCGGTGATCTTCCTCACCCTGGGTTCGATGCGCGCGGCCGTGATCCCGGCGGTGGCGGTGCCGCTGTCGCTGATCGGCGGGGCCTTTGTGATGCTGCTGCTCGGCTTTTCCATCAACCTGCTCACCCTGCTCGCCATGGTGCTGGCCATCGGCCTGGTGGTGGATGATGCCATCATCGTGGTGGAGAACGTGCACCGGCACCTCGAGATGGGCAAGGGGCGCCTCGAGGCCGCCCTCAGCGGCGCGCGCGAGCTGGCCCTGCCGATCATCGCCATGACCACCACGCTGGTGGCGGTGTATGCGCCGATCGGGTTCATGGGCGGGCTGGTCGGCACGCTGTTTACCGAGTTTGCCTTTGCCTTGGCGGGCGCGGTGCTCATCTCGGGCGTCGTGGCGCTCACCCTCTCGCCCATGCTCTCGGCCAAGGTCTTGCGGCCGGCCGCCGAGGCCGGGCGCTTCGAGCGGGGCGTCGAACACACCTTCATGCGCCTGGCCAGTGTGTATCAGCGCCTGCTGCACCGGGCGCTCGATCACATCCCCGAGATCGTGGTGTTTGCCGCCGTGGTGCTGGTGTCGATCTACTTCATGTTCGTCACCAGCAAGAAGGAACTCGCGCCGGTGGAGGACCAGAGCATCCTGTTCTTCCAGGCCACGGCCCCGCAGACGGCCACCATCGAATACAACGAGGCCTATGTGCGCAAGATCGTCACCGCCTTCGAGAGCATGCCGGAATACCAGGAGAGTTTCCTGCTGCTGGGTCGAGGCGAGCCGACCACCACCTTCGGGGGATTCCGGATGCCGCCACCTTCTGAGCGGGAACGCTCGCAGATGGAAATCATGCCTGAGTTACAGGGCAAGATCGCGCCGAATCCCGGTCTGCAGATCGCGGTGTTTCCGCGCCCCAGCCTGCCCGGTTCCGGCGGCGGGCTGCCGGTGCAGTTTGTCATCATCAGCGATGCCGATTACCGCGACATGACCGCGGTGGCCGATGAGCTGATCGGGCGGGCCATGGGCAGCGGCAAGTTCATGTTCCTGCAGAAGACCGTGGAATTCACCAAGCCGCAGACCACCATCGTGATCGACCGCGACCGCGCCGCCGATCTCGGTATCAGCATGGAGGACATCGGCCGCAATCTCGCCACCCTGCTCGGCGGCAATTACGTCAACTGGTTCAGCCTGGCCGGGCGCAGCTACAAGGTCATCCCGCAGGCCGCGCGCGAGTTCCGTCTCGGCCACGACATGCTCAACGACTACTATCTGCGCAGCGCGAGCGGCGAGCTGGTGCCGCTGTCCAGCGTGGTTTCATTCGAGGATAAGGTCGAGCCCAGCCAGCGCACCCAGTTCCAGCAGCTCAACGCGGTTACCGTGCAGGGCGTGATGGCCCCGGGCATCCCGGTGGGTGACGCCCTCGCCTACCTGGAAACCCAGGCCCGCGAGTTCTTCCCGCGCGGCTACAGCTGGGACTACACCGGCGGCTCGCGCCAGTACGCGCAGCAAGGCAGCGCCCTGGTGCTCACCTTCTTCATGTCGCTGCTGGTGATCTATCTGGTGCTCGCCGCGCAGTTCGAGAGCTGGCGTGATCCGCTGATCATCCTGGTCTCGGTGCCGATGACCATCGCCGGCGCGATGGCCTTTATCACCCTCGGCGTCGCCTCGGTCAACATCTACACCCAGGTCGGATTGATCACCCTGATCGGCCTGATCGCCAAGAACGGCATCCTGATCGTGGAGTTCGCCAATCAGCTGCAACTGAAGGAAGGCTTGAGCAAGCGCGAGGCGGTCGAACGCGCCGCCGCGATCCGCCTGCGGCCGATCCTGATGACCACCGCCGCGATGATCGTGGCCATGGTGCCGCTGCTCGCCGCCAGCGGCCCCGGCGCGGTGAGCCGCTTCGACATCGGCCTGGTCATCGCCACCGGCTTAGGCATCGGCACCCTGTTCACGCTGTTCGTCGTCCCGGCCGTGTATGTCCTGCTGGCGCGCGTGCGCCAAGGCGAGGCGCGCGCGGTGAGTAACAACGAAGCGGAGATGTATGGCGAGCCGGAGAATGGGGGATGAAAATGGTGCCGAGTCTTGAGCGCAGTCTCGGCACTATGTTCAACCCGGACTTTCCATTAGCGATCTTCAGATGGCGAGGCCGGGGCTTGCGCCCACACGGCTCTTCATCAGTCTTTTCTATGTTGCCAAAATAAATTTTAAGCGAATTTATTTTTCTGAATCGAGTCTCATTTTTAATGCAATAAATCGATACGCTCGGTGACGCGGTGCAGCACCCGAGACATGGCATAGGATCTGCCGCTCTCACATTCTAATACACCTCACTTCATCGGGCCGAACGGGTCCCTCGCACGCCGATCGTTCAACGGCAATGAGGGAGAGTCAAGGCCAGAAGGTCTGGCTGTAATGTGTGAAAGGAGTCACAGGTGATATAGAAAACTGGAGGTGGTTACCATGCAACACATCACTCATATCACCTCGATACCGCTCCCGGAGATACGCCGTCTGCGCATCTCACAACCTTGGCACTGGCTGCGCGCCGGATGGCAGGATCTATGGCATGAGCCGTCGATCAGTCTCGGCTATGGCGCGGTTTGCGCCCTGTTCTTCGCCACGATCACACTGATGCTGATGCGCACGCAACGCTATGACATGGTCCTGGCGCTGGCCGCCGGATTTGTCTTCATCGGTCCGCTGCTGGCCGTGGGCCTATACGAGAAGAGCCGGCGCCTCGAAGCCGGCGAGCCGCTGAACATGCTCAAGATCGTCGGCGCTTGGCGGCGCAATGGCAGTCAGATCAGGGGTATCGGCTTGATCCTGATGTTGATCCTGATCGGTTGGGTTGCGCTCACTAATCTGCTGTTTGCGTTTCTGTTCCAGGTCGCGCCCCCCACGGGAGAGCAGTTTTTCAACACCCTGTTACTCACCAATCAGGGCCTGCCCTATCTGTTGGCCTTTGGGCTGATCGGTCTGGTGGCGGTCAGCGTCGTATTCGCCTTTACCTTCGTGGCGGTGCAATTGTTGCTGCACGATCCCAAGCGGGATGCGGTAAGCGCGGTATTGATCAGCTATGAAGCGGTGCGGGAAAACATGCGGGTCACGGTGTGGTGGGCGATATTGATTGCGCTGTTGACCCTGCTAGGTGTGTCGACCTATTACTTCGCGATGTTCGTGATCTTTCCGCTGCTCGGTCATGCCAGTTGGCATGCCTATCGCGACACCATCGACGAATAGGTATCGAACTCAAATCGAGGGTGCGGTGACGCACCCTCCGTTTATTGTTTCAACTGCTGCGAGATCTCCAGTAGCAGACTTGCGGTCAGCCGCGAACGATTGACCACGCCGGCAAAGCGTTTGCTGTCATCGATCACCGGCAGGGTGTCGGCATTCAAATCCTCCATCAATTGCAGCGCCTGTTTCTTGTCGGCCGCCTGGGGCAGGGCGCTGTCTGCCGCAATGTATCCGGGCAGGCGTTGCAGGGATTTTTTATCGGAGGTATTCAGCCATTCGGCGAAATCCTTTGCGCTGAATGGCGCGCGCGGATTCTTGAAGATGGCCGCGAGTTCACGTGCGCTCGCCATTGCGAAAAACGAGCCGTCGGCATCCTCGATGATCAGATAGCGCAAGAAGGGCTGCTCGGCCAGCAGCATGAAATATTCCTCGATCGCCGGCCCCCAATAACCGCCCTGCCCCAGCCGGAACAACAGGCCTTCGGTCTTCATCTCGATCAACCTGGGGATCTCCTCCACGCCGCGCTTGGGATCGAGGCGCAGCGGTTCGGCCGGCAGTCCGGTCAGCGGTGTGATCTGCGAGGTGATGGCCGATTCCGAGGCCTTCACGAAGGCGGTTTCGATCTTCACCCCGCCTTCGCCGATCTCGAATTTCTGCAACCGGCCGGTGACCAGCAGAAACACAATCACCGGCACGACCGCGACCACGATATCGGACGGCCTGACCTCGAATTTGCTGTTGCGGGCGCGCAGCAAAACCAGCAAGCCGAGGATCACGAGAAAACTGCCGATGGACAGGATGATGGTGGTTTGCATAATCGAACCCTCTTGTGGTGAGAACTCTGATTAATTCTAGGGAAGCGCAGATTAAACCCGGATTTTTTATTGGCGATCGTAGCGCGTGCAAGGCGATGAAGCGGTGCAAAAAATGCCAAAAAATTTTCGAGTCGCAGTCATTCTACGGTGCGAGAAACTTTTTGGCATTTTTTTGTGCAGAGGCGCCGGATTGACGGGTTGTCGTGGTGCGCGGATGAACAATCCGGCTTCACATTGCGATGGGTGTGCCAGCGCAGAAACGCTGAGGAATTTCAGGGCGAGACGGAGGATGGGGGGTAAGAATAGAACCGAGGACTGAGTTGGCTGCGCGCTGTTACTCAGTCCTCATCGCTCCATTCCTCCCGCAGTTCAGCGGCTCCAGGTGTTTTCGCTGGAGCTGAACCCCCCGCTGTTGTCGCGATCCCAGCGTTTGGTGCCGGCGCTGGTGAGTTCCATCAGGCCATCGCTGGCCTGGGCCGTGCCGGCGATCGGGGTGGCGCGCAGGGTGTAGGCCGATGCGGTCTGGGCGGAAAAGCTCAGATTGTAGTACTTGGTGGCGCCGTCGAGCGGCGTTTGGTTGGGATAAACACCGCCTGCGCCCAAGGTCGCTGTCGCATAGGTGTTATTCGCCGTGAAAAATCGTTCCATCGCATTGGCGGCGCTCACCAAGGCCCCCTGCGCGTCGGCGCGCCGCGATTTTCTCATCTGATCCAGATAGGAGGGGTAGGCGATCGTGGCGATGATGGCCACGATCGCCACGGTGATCATGACCTCCACCAGGGTAAATCCTTTTACCCCGATCCGCGCGTGAAGGTCTTTACGGTTGGATGTTGAAGGACTCATTGCACTCTCCAGATGGTTTTCGACGGTGAGAATCTCGAAGGCGTGGGTCCGCAGGCCTCGGTGCCTTCGATACATTTCATCGTGGTGTCCACACTCGTGGGATCGGTCGGGCTGGTGTCCTGCACGAGGATGGTTGGTGTCGAATGGATCCCGCCGCGCACAAAGGCCTTCTTCCGGTCATTCCGGACCAAGCTGGGATCGCCGTTCAGCTTGGTGGCGTCACCGGTCAGGTTGGTGCCCGGGGTGCCGTCCTTGGTGCTGATGTAGTAGAGGTACGACACACCTTGGCTGGGCGCGCAGCCGGTCGGTCCAGAAGCGGTGGGCGTATAGGTGGTAAACATCACCATGCCGCCCATCGTGACGGATTTCGCCAGCACCTTTTCGCCGACGAAATTGCCGCTGGCGTCATTCAACCAGATATAGAGCCCGTGCTTGCTGGCCAGTGCCGCGGTCTCCGCCGCGATCTCGGTTGAGGTGCCCTGCCCGATGAGGTTGCTGGTGGCGTCATACAGCTCGCTCAGCGTGTACGTCGTGTACACGGCCTGCCCCGAGCTGTTGCGCGCCGGGCCGTAGACGTTGGGATCATGGATCACGAAGAGGGCGTCATGGATATCGGTATTCAAGGGGTGCTCGCGATAGCCGGAGCCGATCGCGACGTTGAAGTAGGCGCCATTCTCGGACAGCGAGACATCCGGCGCGTAGTAGAAACGCCGGTTGCCGGCTGAGGTGCCATCGCCCAGCGCGGCGATGACGCCGCCGGTGGCAAGATCGGTGGCGCCGGTATTGGTCTTGTTGAGGTCGAAGCGCCAGATCTGGCCGCCCATATCGCCCACATACAGCCGGTCCGAATAGCCATCGCCGTTGGCGTCGATGATGGAGACATCGGCGGGGATGCTGTAGTTCATGCTGGAGAAGACCTGGGTCGCCCCCGAGCCGGAGGGACCGGCCTGCCAGAGCCGGGCGCCGGTGTCGGCATCGACGATGAAGATGGCGCGGCCCACGGTGTCGTTGGTCACGGTGGTGTTGCTGTCCTGCGCGGTGTCATAGCCGCCGCCGAAGATGAGTACCGTCCTGTCGGCGCCGTTGTATTTGATCTTGGTTTTCAGCGCGGCCGACCAGCTTTGCGCCAGCTCGGCGAAATCACCGGCGCCGCCCTTGATCACCCACTTCAGCGTGGGCGCGCTGCGATTGCTGACATCGAGGGCATAGTAATTCCTGCCGCCGCGGCGCATGCCTTGATAGAGATAGGCGAAGTCACCACTGTCGGCTAGCGAGCCATTGCTGTTGGCGTCGTTGATCCAGGTGGTCAGCGGACCATCCATCCCATAGATGACCGGGATGCTCGCCGAGTTGTCATAGAGCGTGGCGAGATTGGGCAGCAATTCCTGCGGTGTGAATGAGAAGACCTCGCGGCCATCGTCGGTGTCGATCGCCACCAGATTGCCTTCGCTGGTGCCCGCGTACAATGTCATGTCGGGCGCGGCGCTGGTGCCGCCGTAGGTGATGAGCACCGGCTTGGCGTGCAGCGGGGCGCCCATGAAGCGGCGGGCATCGGTCACATCGGTATCGTTGTCCTCATCGAGCAGATCGATGCCGCGGGTCCATTGCAGGATGGCGGTCCGGCGCTCGTCGGTCATCGCCGCATCGCCCAGCATGGCCTTGGTGACCGCCGCGTTGGACTCATCGAGCTTGTTGGCCACCGCCGCCAAGTTCGCATTGCTCGGCGCGGTGGAACCCGTGTAGGTATACGTGGTGCGTGGCAAGGTCAACTTGCTGGCCGCGCCGCCTTTCTTGGCCGAATCACCATCCGGGGCATCCGCGGTCGGTGTCCAGAAGCTGGTGGCCGACGACTTGAAGAATCCCGTGGCGGGGTCGACCGCATCGACGCCGTTGGCGTCTTCGATCAGCGCCGAGGTGCCCAGCTTGAAGCGCTTGATGTTGCCGTACCACTTCGGGTCTGACGACGGCAAAAACACGGCGAAATAGAGCTCATCGCGATGGGTGGAGCGGTTGAACGCATTCACCGAAACCGCGGGCGCGGTGAAGCTGGTGTTGACCGAAAGGATTTCCACCATGATGTTGTTGAACACATCCGCGAGTCCGGCTGTGCTGGTGGCGGTGTAGAACTTGCCGCCGCCCTTGTTCGCGGTGTTGAGCAAGAGTGTCTCCGCGGCCGTCGGCGGATCGGGTGGCGTGTGCACCACATCCTGGCCAAAGCCGATGGTGTAGGTGCTCACCTTCTGGTCGCCGTCGAGATCACTGCGGCAGTCCTTGGCATTCATGTAGTGCGCGAGTTCATCCATGCAGTTGCCCGTACAGTTGGCCGATCCGGTGACGGTGGAGAATCCGGGCAGCGCCTTGATGGCGGCATCGGCGTCGGTGTCGTAGGTCGGCTCGCCGTCGGTCAGGAAGACCACGAAGTTCTTTTGGCAGGGATAGGCGATCGGGCTCTGGTACTTGGTGGGGTCGCTGGGAGCCAGCACGCCGCTGACGTTGGTGCCGGGCGTGGAAGTGTTGCCGAACTTGACCTTGTCGCCACGGTAGAAGAGATAGGCCTCGTGCAAGGTCTCGGACAGCGGGGTGTAGCCGCTGGCGGTGAAGCCATTGACCGCGGCGACATAGCTGGCGCGATTGGCGTCGGTCAACTGCTGCATGGGCATGACGAAATAGCCGCCCTTGTTGAGGTCGGCGCTGCGCGCGTCATAGCGCATGATCGCGATGTTGAGATTGCTGCCGAGGCTGTTGATCAGGTTGGTGTAGACCCGCTTTACGGAATCCAGGCGGCTGATGTTGGTCGATGCGGAGGCGCTGGCGCGCCAGTTGAGGTAGTTGCCGCTGTATGCCGTGTAGGTGCCGCCGGTCGCGGCCCAGGAGATGGCCTGGGAGATGTTGCTGGTCCATGCCGTGCTGGAGCCATTGATGGGATATTTTTCCGTCGCGGCATCCGTCTGGCCGTGCACGCCCCAGTCCGCCTGGCATTCGATGGCGTTAGAGTGCTGCTTGGAGCTGAGAGTGTCCCATTTGGACGAGGATGATTTGCCGTTGTTTTGCGCGAAGCGGTCGTTGTAATAACCGGAGGCGCCGCTGCCCTTGCCCAGCGCGGCGGCGGAGGCCTTGCACTTGTTGGCGCCGGCATCGACATATTGAGACGTGGCGGCGCAGTTGGGCAGCTTGCTGTCGGTGCTCCAGTAGATCCTGCCGGTATCGCAGCTGCCCGAGTAGCTTTTGGCAGGGTCATAGCTCCCTTCTTCGGTCGTATCGGGCACATCCTTGGTGCCCATGCTGCCCGAGGTGTCGACGATGAAGGTGATGTTCGGCCGGACCTCGGAGGCGGTCAGACTGCTGGTCAGATAGATTTCGATGTCTTCCGCCATCACTGGAGTGGCGATGGACAACGCCGTGAGCGTTGTCAGCGACAGGGTCTTGATGTGTTTGACTGCGGTTTTCATGGCGCGCCTCACTGCTGATTGCCTGAATACTGAAAGAGCTGCGTTCACCAACGGATCTCGATGACGCGCTTGTGCTCCGGATCATAGTTCACGGTGCCCGCTTGTCCGGAATGGCTCTTGGCCTGCCCACGGCCGATCATTGCGCCGTAGAGGTAGAACTGCGTGCTGGCGTCAAAGCGCAGTTCCAGCGGGCAAGCCTTGCACCCCTGCGCCAGAACCTTGCCGCCGGCCTCACCGTTGAAACTGAGGCTGATCTGGTCCGCCTCCATTCCCACTTGCGGCACCCCGGTCTCGGCCGCGGCGGGCAGGGCGATGCCGATGCCGGTTACGAACAGCAGGCGTCCAAGCAAATGGTTGGCATGGTTTCGCTTCATGGCGCTTCTCCTTCTGTAATGTGTCATTTGTATTTGAGTCCGCCGCGGCTGATGCCTTGCTCATGCGTCGTGCGGGTGCTGGTTGCGTTGATGGTGGCTAGCGTTGAGATCGAGAAGTTATTGCAAGCGAATTGGCTGTCTTCTCCCAGCGTGACGCCACGGCATCTGGCGCCGCCTTGGCCGGAAAAGGTCACGGTGGATGTCGTGGCGATTGCCGCGCTCGATGTGGGCGCGATAGTCTCCGCGACGGCCGCGGTCGAGCCCTCGCCCGTGTTGACCGTCTTCAGCAAGAGATCGTTGTTCGCATTGTAGGCGGGGGCGGTGCGGTTTTCGTCGCCGGTGATCATGACATTTGAAATCGCGCTTTCCGCACCCTGGAATGCCAGCGCGGAAGACTGGAAATTGCGTGTCATGCGCACGTCCAGGGTTGCATTGGAGACGACCGACAGGCCGATGAGGGTCAGTACCAGCAACATCATCAGGCTGACGATCAGCACCGCGCCTTCTTGTCGTGTTCTATGTCCGATGCACATCATGCTCGCCACCTGCTCATACGTTGTTGCGCAAAAGAATGGTTCGGGTGAAGACCCGTCTTAACCGGCTGTCGGTAAACGGGCCCACCGCGGGCGCGTTCAGCAAGGTATGGGTGCCGGCGGCATTCTGGCCCACGGTATCGACGGTGCTGACCAGCAGCGCGATCTTGACGCTGACGACACTGTTGACGTTGGCGGCGCTGAGCGATGTCGCGCTCACGAAGCGGTTGGCGATGTTGTCAGCATCGGTGTCGACGCCATAGAGGATCTGCATGTTCTCGACGCCGTCGGCGATGATGCCGGCCGTCCCGCCGCTGCCCTGGCACATCAGGGTGGTGTCATTGATGTAGTAGCGGTCCGTGGTGATCACGTCCGTGCCGGTGGCCGTGCCCATGCAATCGGTGGCCGCGCGGTATTCGATGGCAATATCGTCACTGGCGGTGCTATTGGCGGAGGTAAAAGTGAGCGTGGCGTTTTCGACGGAATTTTCCAGAGTAGTGGCCAGATCCAGCTTGGTCGCGGTCTCCGAGACGCCCCGGAGATCATATCCGGCCTTGGCGATGCCGGAAGCCAAGGCATCCAGCGCGAAGCGGGCATTTTCCTGAAGTCTGCCCATGCCGTTTTGCACGTTATGGGAGGCCTTGCTGCTGAGGAATAATTGCGCCACACCGGCCAGCAGGACCAAGCTGATCGTGATGGCCACCATGAGCTCGATGATGTTGAAGCCAGCTTGGCGTGCGCCGGCAAGCGATGGAATGTGCGTTCTAGGTTTCATGGCTGTATCGTCGTCGTGAGGATTTGCGGTGCGGTGGCCGCGCCACCGGTGCCTTGTTCGGGAGTGCGCTCGGTCCATTGCAATGTGATCGTGAGCGGTGAATGGGTGGTGCACGCGGCGGCATCGGTAATGTCCGAATCGAGGCAGGTGATGATGGCCGTGGCGCCAGGCATCGTGTTGAAACCGCCTTGCGCGACATCGTTCCGCCAAACGCCGCAGAACCATTCAGTCTCGTCGAACGCCACCATTTGCGCCTTAGTGCAGGTGGTAGCGGCAACGGCGCCGCCGTTGTAATGGTCGCTACAGTAGGTGGCGGGCGCCGCGCAGGCCGTCCCGTTCAGAACGACGGAGGGGTTGTACCTGCCGCTCGCGTAAATGGTCTCGCTATTGGCGCGCAGCCGTTCGGCGAGATCATCGAGATAGACGGTGGTCTGGGTCCGGTTCTCCGAGCCGCTGGTGCTGCGCAGGCCCACGACCTGCAGCGCGGCAATGCCGAGCAGGCCGATGGCGAGGATGACCAGGGTGACCAAGACCTCGACCATGGTGAGGCCGGTCATGTTGGATTTTCCTGGGTGACGGGCAGATATCATAAGGTCACCTATGCGCACGGGTTGTTGGCCGTGGCGACACGGCCGGTATTGGTCACGGTGATGGTGCGGCCGGTTTCGCCCGCGCGATCGTCACAGAGTGTCAGGGTGTCGCCCGCCGCCGGCGTCACCCGGCCGCTGGCCTGATATTGGAACGCGGTGTTGCTGCCCGCGCTGGTGAAGCTGACGCTCCCTGCCAGGGCATCATAGGTGTTGAGTACCGTGCCATCACTGTTCACGGTCACCGTCCAGCCGTTACTCCAGGCACCACCGGTCGCCGTGACATCGATTGCGGTATTGCGCTTGATGGCCTCGCTGCGGGCGAAATTCATGGCGGTCACGAACTGGTTCGCATTGGTGCTCATGCGATTGTTGGCGACCATTTCAGTGAAACTGGGGACCGCGAGCGTGAGCAAGATGGCGGCGACCGACAGCGTCACCATCAACTCCACGAGCGTGAAGCCGCGTGCTTTATACACCATGTCTCTCATCACCTTTGTCGTGTTCATGTATTTGTCGTCGACATCTTCCGTAGTTTTTTCGCGCCTATCCCAGACCGGCGGTCGGGGTTGCCGGATAAGCGGTCGAAACTGCCGCGCACCGCCGAGATTTTTTGAACCACCGCACATTTTTGGAGAAATCGCGGCGACGCGGGTGCATGTACAACGGCTGGATCGGCTGATTTCTGAAGCGGGGATCGTGATGCCCTTCACACTCCTCGGAATGGAATATGGAATCTGACCGCCCGCCGGTGCGGGTGCGCCAGGGTTAGTACTTGGCGGATAAAGATGCCTGCTGCTATAGGAGCAAGCTTTGCCTACATGGAGGTAGGCAAGGGGTCGTGAGTCCGGAACGGAAGCTTCAGCTTGCGATCAGCCACCGCTGCGATGGTCGCCATCGAGAGATGGCTCCTACATCGGATGTAATTGATCGCGGGGTCAATATCGCCGTCATCTCGGCGTTAAGTAACTGCCATTCGGGTTAGGGTTGGTATGGTGCGCCGGGGGATGGCAGCCGGTTGATGGTGATAAACCGGCTGGCGCCGCTGTGGTCCGGCATGCGGGGTTCTTCCAGGTAGGTCGCTTCCTGCAATCCCTGGATCTCGCCTCGGCCGGTGCGATCGTCGACCGAGGTTGCGATAGCCCTGAATGTGAGGCCCTTGGAGATGAAATAACTGTCTTCCTTGATGAAGTGCACGCGATTGGCGTCCACTTCAAGTAACGTCACGGCGCGCGAGATCAGGCCGGAGGGGTTATACATTTCGATCCAAAGATCATAACTGCCGGGTGGCACGACCACACCGGCCCAGGTGCCGTTGGTCAGCAAAGCCACCGGCACATCGTTCAAGAATGTTTTGTACTGGGCGGCGCCTGCCTTGAGTTTTTTGTCACGGTAAAAAACCACCACGGCCTGCCCCCGCACGGCGGCCAGTTCAGGGGGGGTGGTATCGGCGCGGATCGGGACGAGGGCGCCGCCGCTCAGCAGCATTCCCATGAGCGCCAGCGCCACGGTCAGAGGTCGCTTGATCGGTGTGTTCATTGCTGCACACCTAGCTCGGCCGCGGCGTTGCGGCAGCGTTGCTCGCCCGCCAGGGCATCCTGTTCGGCGCCGTTATAGGCTGCGTGCGCGTCTTCCAGCGAATCCACGCGGCCTCGCGGGACGACGACCGGCGTGTACCAATGGGGGGTGCCGTCCGAGGCCGTGGGCATGGCGGTGCCGGGTTGCACGGCCATGGCAAACGCGCCCAATACGAAGGCGAAGGCATTCCTCGCATGTTGTTCCTCGATCCGTTTGTGCGCGCCGTGACTGAGATTGCGGTAGAAGATGGCGGATTGGGCGAAGTGGTAGGCGGCGGTGCGGAAGTCGAGTTTTGCGTCTTCTGGCGCGGTGGCGGTCATGCGATGCGCGGACTCTTCGTAGGCGACGCCGGTGGCGTAAGCGCCGAGCGCATCCGTCGCCAAGGGTGTGGGTTGCGCGCCGTGTTCGAGTAGTGTGCGAACGACCTCACGGAATTCACGGGCAGCGGCGAAGTGCAGCGGCGACCAACCGTTGCTATCGCGCAGATTGAGATCCGCGCCGTGGCGGATGAAAAGCTCGACCAACTCTCTATCCCCCTTGGCCGCGGCGAGGTGCAGGGCCGAGGTGTTGGCGCGATTGACGGTGTTGACGGAGAAACCGTGTTGCAGCAGATAGTCGGTCATCTCGCGGCTGCCGCCCGTGACGGCGTCGAACAGGGCATTGGTCAGCGTATAGTGGGTCTTGAGGTGGGTGCCTTGATGCAAAAAGTAGCGCGCGAGTTCGATATGCCCTTCACGTAACGCCAGCATGAACGGCGTGCGACCGTAGAAATCCCGGGCGTTGATATCGGCACCCTGCGTTACGAGAGCGTGCGCGATGGCTTGATTGCCCTTGATGGCCGCGAGATGCAGAGGCGTGTAGCCCATCTGATCGCGGTCATTGACGGCATCGCCCTTGGAGATCATGGACAAGGCCGCGCGCTCGTCGCCGGCCTGGATGAAGGAATGCAGCGGCGAGGTGGTCATGCTGCATGCCGCGAGCAGACAGATCAGGCCGCTCGATATCACGACTGACCCTAACCATGACCAAGCCTCATTCCGCCCTCCGCGGGGCGCTGAGTGAGATTTGGACCGTAAGCCCAGGGTGCGGAGGATTTTCATGGCGGTATCCTGCTCTGCGGTTGAATGAAGGCGACAGCACGACAGAAAGGCGGTTCAAAAAATCACCTTGGCGATGGCGCTGGTGGTCAGACCGTCGCCGTTGATGTCATCTTCAATACTGCCGGAGCTGATGCCGTCGACGGTGTTATAGCTGCCGTAGCGGTACACGGCTTGTATATCCAGGGCGAAGTGTTCGTGGAGCACGAACGCGATCCCGCCGCCTAAGCGCGCGTCGACGCCGTGGAATTCCGCATCCTGTACTCTGGAGCCATCGGTCGAGCCGTCTTTGACCGTCACGTTGGTGAAGCCGATGCCGAGGATGAACATCGGCTGGATGCGGGAAGCGCGCCGGAAGTGATATTTGAAATCGAGGTTGAGTGAGCGGAATTCGGTGGTAGTGAGCGCCCCCAGCCATTGGCTGTCGTGTTCACTGCGGGTCAGTCCCATCTCGAAGCCGAGGCCCGCGCCCCGGTAGCCGAGCATCATCTCCCTGCCCATCGCGGTCTCTTGTTCCGGCAACACCTCCATGGACCCGCCCCCGGCGACATAGCTCCTGCCGTCCATGTCTCCGCCGATCTCCACTCGAGCGACGCCGTAGCCAATATAAAAACCCTCGACGGCCTGCGCGGCTGCCGGTGCCGAGACAAACACCAAGGCGGCCAGCGCCTTCCTGATGATCCCAGTCCGACGGATGATCCAAAAGCGAATAGACATGATGTGGTACTCCTGATTTTTAAAGGACTTTAATAGCAGTCTAGCAGTCGGGTGAATATTCATGAGGGCGCTGCCGATAGGGAGCAAGGTGCTATGCCCAAGCGGGCTGCGGTAAAACCCCCGGCAGCTATTGAGAAGTGCATCACAGATCCGAGATGTTTTTTAGATTCAACAGAGATATCAGCCAGTTGTGCGCCTTAAACCCCCAATAAAAACGCTAAAGAAAGTGCGTGCCGGTACCGACACCTTAACTAGCGTTATTCAGATGTTGCGCGGTTTTTCCACACCTTGTGACCGGCGCGGCGATAGACAGCCGATGTTTTGGAGATGAGCGAGCATGAAAAAGAAGGTTTCCTACGCATTGCGCAATCGTATGCAGCAGCGAGGATTCACGCTGATCGAGCTGATGGTGGCCGTCGCCATCGTCGGCATCTTGGCGGCGATTGCCTATCCGTCGTATACCTCGCAGATGCAAAAGAGCCGCCGGGCCGCGGCGCAGTCGTTTCTGATGGACCTCTCGCAACGTCAGCAGCAATACCTGCTGGACATGCGCAGTTACGCCTCTACGGTGGCCGCGCTGAATATGACGACCCCGGCGGATGTCGCGTCCAACTATACGATCGCCATCACCGTGGGCACCGGCGCGACACCGACCTTCAGCATTTCCGCCACGCCCATCGCCGGTTCGGCGCAGGCGGGCGATGTCACGCTGGGCATCACCAACGCCAACGTCAAATCACCCTCGGGTTATTGGTAGGAGGACGCCATGAACAAGATTGATCGGACACATTTCAATCGTGCAGCGCATCGCGAGTCTGGCTTCACGCTTACCGAGGTGGTGGTGACGCTCGCCGTGGCGGGCATCCTCACCTCCCTGGCGGTGCCTTCCTTCACTTCCTCCATCGCGACCCAGCGCGCGAAGGCCGCATCGACGGATCTCTACATCACCTTGGCCAAGGCGCGCAGCGAAGCGGTCAAGCGCAACGCCAATGTCACCGTTACGCCCAAGGATGGCGGCTGGCAGAACGGCTGGCAGGTCACCGATGCCGCGGCCACCGTGCTCGATGACCACGGCGCGACCAGCAGCCTCACCATCTCCGGTCCCACGAGCATCGTCTTCCGCAGCTCCGGCCGCATTTCGGGCAGCTCCACGGTATCGTTGGTCGTTGCCGACTCGGGCTACAGCTCCGCGGCGCGCTGCGTGTCGCTGGATCCGAGCGGGCGGCCCTACACCAAGGAGGGAACGTCATGCTGAGACCCGGTTCGTCGCACCTTAGGCGCGCGGGCGGTTTCACGCTGCTCGAGGTGCTGATCACCGTTGCGATCCTGGCGTTCGGGCTGCTCGGGCTTGCCGGCTTGCAAAGCAAGATGCAACTGGCCGAGATGGAAGCGTATCAGCGCTCACAGGCGATCCTGCTGGTGACCGACATGGTCGAGCGCTTGAACGCCAATCGCCCGCAGGCGGCCAGTTATGTCACCGCCGCGGCGGTCGGGACGGGTGATGCGCAGCCGGCCTCGTGCACGGCGATTGCGATGGGCGTGAATCGCGACAAATGCGAATGGAGCAATGCGCTGAAGGGTGCGGCGGAAAAATCCGGCACGTCGAACGTCGGCGCCATGATCGGCGCGCATGGCTGCGTGACCGAGATCCAGGCGTTGAATGATACAGCGGGTGCCTGCGCCGCCGGGATCTATCAAGTCACGGTGACCTGGCAAGGCTTGAACCAGACGGCGGCGCCCGCGTTCGTGTGTCCCGGTGATACGGCGACCAGCACGCTGCGCTCGGTCACCTCCTATGTTTCAGTGGGGACGCCGGGATGTGTCTGATCACACAATGCCAGCGCCCGACGCCGCCGCGCGAAACCATGCGCGGCTTCTCGCTCATCGAGCTGATGATCGCGATCACGATCAGCCTGCTGGTGCTCGCGGGGCTGACCACGATCTACGTCAACAACAGCCAGACACGCAATGAAATCGAGCGCGCCAATCGCATGACCGAGAATGGCCGCTACGCCATGGAACAGCTGCTGCACGATCTGCGCAACGCCGGCTATTACGCCGAACTCGATCCCACCGTCTTGGCCTCGCCCGCGGATGTGCCGGACCCGTGTGACACCGACCTGGCCGATCTGCGCAGCGCCCTGCCCGTGCCGATCCAGGCCTATGACAACAGCTCGGGTGGACTGAGCTGCATCAGCGATGTGCGCGCCAACACCGACGTGCTGGTGGTGCGTCGCACCAGCACCTGCACCGTGGGCAGCGTCAATTGCGACGCGGTGGTGGCCGGCGCGCCGTATTTCCAGGCCTCGCTGTGCGGTGACGCGACGGAGCTGACCTCACCCGATGTCAATGACTACTACCGGCTGGATACCAATATCGCCAATCTCGATCGCCACCAGCGCAATTGCACGACGGTCGCTGCCAATCAACGTTATCTGACGCACATCTACTTCGTCGCCAATAACGACAAGGCCGGTGATGGCATCCCCACGCTCAAGATGGCCGAACTGGGCGCGGGCAGGTTTTCCATCATTCCACTCGTCGAGGGCGTCGAGAATCTTCAGCTCGAATACGGACTCGACACCACGGCCGATGGTGCGCCCGATGTCTACACCACCGATCCCGCCAGTTATGGCGGCTGCGACGCGACCACCACGCCGACCTGCGTGGGCAATCTGCAAAGCGCGGTGGCGGTGAAGATCAATCTGCTCGCCCGCAACCTCGAGGCCAGCTCTGGCCACAACGACACCAAGACCTACACGCTTGGATTGAACGACGCCGGTGTGGCGAATACGGTGGGGCCGTTCAACGACGCCATCAAGCGCCATGCCTATCAATCCGTCGTACGGTTGAACAATGTAGCAGGCAGGAGGATGCCATGAAATCGATCCGCTATCGCCAACACGGCGCCGCGCTACTGGTAAGCCTGGTCATGCTGCTGCTGATCACCATCATCACGGTTACCAGCTTCAATATGGGCCGGGGCAGCCTGGAGGTCGTCGGCAATATGCAGCAACGCAGCGAGGGCATCGAGATCGCCCAAGGTGTGCTCGAAACCGTGGTCAGTACCACAGACTTTTTCATGGACCCCGCCAACGCCATCACCAGCCCCTGCGACGGAACGGCCAATACCGTGTGCGTCGACTTCAACGGCGATGGCACGACCGACAAGACCGTGACACTCTCGCCGCCGCCCGCCTGCATCAAGGCGCAGGGCGTGCTCAACACCGAACTGAATCTGGCGGATCCGGAAGACCTGGGCTGTGCCGTCGGTGCCAGCGGAAGCTTCGGCATCGCCGGGGTTGCTTCGGGCAGCTCGCTGTGCGCCAACAGCGTGTGGGAGATCAACGCCGTGGTCAGCTCGACGACTGCCACCACGGCCCTGGCCTCCGTCACGCGCGGTGATGCGGTGCGCGTTTCGACCGATGACATAGCCACCTCCTGTCCTTAATGCTGTTTTCAAGGAGAATTGCCATGATGACCTCACCTACTCTTCGATACATTACGGCAGCGCTTTATTGCGCCCTGCTGCTGACGCCGCTCTCCGGCAAAACGGAGGACATCGACATCTTCCTCGGCAAGTCGGCGGGCAGCGCGGACGCGCCCAATGTGATCTTCCTGATCGACAACTCGCCGAATTGGAGCCGGGCTTCGCAGAAGTGGCCGGACAATGGCGGCAATCAAGGCGAGGCGGAGCTGGCGGCGATCAGCGAGGTGCTGGATACGCTCGCCGCCACCGATGAGGTCAACATCGGTCTCGCCCTGCTGAGTGAATACGCGGGCAGCACCGCCAGTGGCGCCACGCCCGGCAACGGCGGAGGCTATGTCCGCTTCGGGGCGCGGGACATGACGGTGCCGGCCAACAAAACCGCGTTGAAGGCCATCCTGGCGCAGCTCAAATCCAAGGTTACCGACCCGCAGGAAAAGCTCAGCGGCATGCCCAAGAAGGAAGAGGCCGCCGCGTTTTATGAGTTGTACAAGTACTTCTCCAACCTCCAGCCGTACACCGGGCCGCTGGCCAGCAATCCGTGGGCGGATGTCTCCGGCAATATGGGCGATGCCAACCATTACACGGCCGCCAAACAAGGCTTGACCGCAGGCTTCGCCATCAACAGCAGCGGCAACTATCAGAGCACGGTGACGGAAGAAAACAGCTGTGCCCGCAATTTCATCATCTACATCGCCAACAATGCCAACAACTCCGGCTCGGCCGGGCGCGCCTCGTATCAGGCCAGCATCGCCAATGTCGGACCCACGCAGCTCCCCTTGACCGGCGGGGAGTCGAACTGGATCGATGAATGGGCCAAGTACCTCTACAGCCATGGGGCGCTGGTCGAGGGGGAAGAGGATGATACCCGCTCGGTGGTGACCTACGTGCTCGACGCCTATAACGCCCAGCAGAACGTGCCTTACTCTAAAACCTTGCAGAACGCCGCCAAGGTTGGCGGCGGCCGTTATTTCCAGGTGGGCAACCAGGCGGCGATCAAGGCGGCGCTGACGCAGATCATGACCGAGATCAAGGGCATCAACTCGACCTTCGCCTCGGCCAGCCTCCCAGTGAACACCACCAACCGTGCGCAAGACAAGAACCAGGTCTTCATTCCGATGTTCCGGCCCCATGCGGACGCTAAACCGCTGTGGATGGGTAATCTGAAGCAGTATCAGCTCATCCTCGATGGCAACAAGGTCGAGCTCGGAGATGCAAGCGGCATTTCTGCGGTCAGCACCATCACGGGCTTTCCGAACGATTGCGCCGTTAGTTTCTGGACCACTGATAGCATGACCGCAGGGGTAGGATATTGGGCAAACGTCTCACCGTCCGATGAACGGAAAGGGTCATGTTATCCCCTCATCGATGGGACGGTTGATCCCCGAAATTATTCCGATCTGCCCGATGGACCGATCGTGGAAAAAGGCGGCGTGGCGGAGGTGATCCGCAAAGGCAACAATCCGTCGGTCACCAACAGCACGCCGACTTGGGCGGTCAATCGCACAATATACACACTGTCGAGCTCCTCCGCGCTGACCACCTTCGATACGACGTCTTCGAGCCTCACGGCCACCGTGGTCGACTTCATCCAAGGCAAGGACGTCAACGATGAAAACGGCAATGGCAACTTTACCGAGACTCGCCCCTCGCTGCATGGCGATGCCATCCACTCGCGTCCATTGCCCATCGACTACGGCGATATCGAGGGCGTGACCGTGGGCGTGACCGTTTACTATGGTTCGAACGATGGCACCTTGCGCGCGGTGGATTCGAACAATGGCAAGGAACGTTGGGCCTTCGTGGCGCCGGAGTTCTTCTCCAGGCTCGGGCGTCTGCAGACCAACAGCCCGCTCATCAGTTATCCGGGCATGTCATCGAGCGTCACGCCTACGCCCACGCCCAAGGATTATTTCTTCGACGGATCGCTGGGGGTATATCAGAACCTCGACAACAGCAAGGTGTGGATCTATCCCTCCATGCGCCGCGGCGGGCGGATGATCTATGCGTTCGACGTGACCGATCCCGCCTCGCCCAGTTTAAAGTGGAAGGCCGGATGTGAGAATCTCACCAATGACACAGTTTGCACCAGTGGCATGAGCGGCATCGGCCAGACCTGGTCGACCCCGCAGGTGGCATTGGTCAAGGGATACTCGACGACCGACCCGGTGGTGATTTTCGGAGGCGGGTATGATGCCTGCGAGGATGCCAACACCATGACGCCCGCGTGCACCTCGCCCAAGGGCGCGGGGGTCCACATCCTCGATGCGAGCGATGGCACCGTGCTCAAGTCCTTCAGCACCACCCGTAGCGTGGTGGCCGATATTGCAATGATCGATATGAACAACGACGGCATGGTGGATTTCGCCTACGTCGCCGATACGGGCGGCAACATCTATCGCCTCAACTTTAGTGAAGGCCCGGCAACGGCGTATGCGCCGCTGGCAAGTTCCTCTTCGCCCCGGCCTTGATGCAGACGGCGGGCGGACTCGTCTACCTGGCGATCGGCTCCGGCGACCGCGAGCATCCGCTGATCACCAACTATCCGTATAGTGATGTCGTGAATCGCTTCTACGTGTTTCTCAACGACGTGGCATCGAGCACGGAGGTCAATCTCGACAGCAGCGATGTGTCATACGACTACACCACCCCGAGCAGTTGTACCACGGCGGGCGTGCTTCCGAGCTCCGGCAAGATCGGCTGGTATATGAATCTGAACCAAAACGGCCAGGGCGAGCAAACCGTCACCTCGGCGCTCATCGCCGGTGGCCTGGTGACCTTCAGCACCAACCGCCCGCTGCCCGCGACGGAGGGCAGTTGCGAGAACAGCCTGGGCGAGGCGCGCGGCTACTGGGTCAATCTGCTGAATGGAAGCGGTGCGGTGGGCGTGGCCGGTTCATGCGGTGGCGACCGGTCGACCACCTTCGTCGGGGGCGGCCTGCCGCCATCCCCGGTGATCGGCACCGTGCCCATCGTCGTGGACGGCAAATCACAGCCCATGACTGTGATCATCGGCGCGCCGCAGCGTGATGGTGCCGCGAGCTCGCCGATCTCCCCGCAACGGGTCAGGCCGGTCATCAGCTCCAAACGTTCGATGATGTACTGGAAATCCTCGGGCGATAATTAAAGCTCGATCAGCAAAAAGGCCGCGGGGGAGACCCCGCGGCCTTTTTCGTTTTCAGGGAGATTGGAGCGGTTTCTTTTCCGTCATTCCGACAGGCGCCGGAACGGCGGATTACTCAGATTTTCCCGGCGTTGTGGCAGGCGCCTCCGCGGCGAGAAACCGTTCGAGCGGCGCCTGAT
>CAZKZP010000009.1:56100-81750 GCA_964557295.1 uncultured Chromatiales bacterium
GCGGTGAAGAGCTGCGCGCCACCTTGCCGATGGATTTTCATCGGATCGAAGCCCGTGAGCTGGGTGCCGTCGCCCAGCAGCAAGGACGGCGTGGCATTGATGCCGATCCGCGCGGCCAGCGCCTCGTGTTCGGCCAAGCGCGCCCTGCCCGCCGCGCAGTCCTGCAAATCCATCAATCCAATTTTGCGTTCATAGATGGCCGCGAAGGCGGCGGCCGGATCCTCCGCGCACAGGATGTGCACCGCCTTGGACGCGGCCGTGGGGTGGATGGCGCGCAGTGGGGTGAAGAAGACGTAGCGCGTGACCTGCGCCGCGTGCTTGTCCATGAAACGGTGATATTGCTGGCACGAGGGGCATTCCGGATCGGTGAACTCGACGATGGCCTTCGGCCCCTTGCCGATGGTAAGCGCCAGATCGAGCGGGATCTCCACGCCGTGTTCTCTTTGCAGTGCCGTGAGCCGTTCCTGGGTCAGGGAACGGCCATCCTTGGTGAGCACCTCGCCCAGGAACAGCAGATCCTTGGCCGGGTGGTAGTAGACGATCTTGCCGTTGCTGAGCACTTCATAAAGCCCCTCGATCGGCCCCGGTGCGAACGCCGTCACCGGCATATTGCCGAAACTCGCGCGAAACTGCGCTTGCGCCGCCTTCAATGCATCCGGCTTCTCACTGGCGACGACACCGCTGCAACCCAATGCGGTGGCCGTCAATAAACACGCTGCGAGACGTTCGATCTTCTTCATGGGAGAGCCCTCCTGCGGGCATCGCGTGGTTGTCGGCGAGCGAACTATTTTTTGCAGATCCCCAGCGATTCCCAGATCGCATCCACCCGCTGCTTGACGGCCGCGTCCATCACGATCGGGGTGCCCCATTCGCGGGTGGTCTCGCCGGGCCATTTGTTGGTGGCGTCGAAGCCGATCTTGGAGCCGAGGCCGGAGACCGGCGAGGCGAAGTCGAGATAGTCGATCGGGGTGTGTTCGATCATCGTGGTGTCGCGCGCCGGGTCCATGCGCGTGGTCATGGCCCAGATCACGTCTTCCCAGGCGCGCACGTTCACGTCTTCATCGGTGATGATGACGAACTTGGTGTACATGAACTGGCGCAGGAAGGACCACACGCCGAGCATGATGCGTTTGGCGTGTCCCGGATATTGCTTGCGGATGCTCACGACCGCCATGCGGTAGGAGCAGCCTTCGGGCGGCAGATAGAAATCGACGATCTCCGGGAACTGCTTCTGCAGGATCGGCACGAAGACCTCGTTCAACGCCACGCCCAGGATGGCCGGTTCATCGGGCGGGCGGCCGGTGTAGGTGCTGTGATAGATCGGGTCGCGGCGGTGGGTGATGCGGTCGATGGTGAAGACCGGGAAGGAGTCGACCTCGTTGTAATAGCCGGTGTGGTCGCCGAACGGGCCTTCCTCGGCCATCTCGCCGGGGTGGATGTGGCCTTCGAGCACGAATTCGGCGCTGGCCGGGACGTGCAGCTCACTGCCGAGGCACTTGACCAGCTCGGTCTTGTCGCCGCGCAGCAGCCCGGCGAAGGCGTATTCGGAGAGTGTGTCCGGCACCGGGGTCACGGCGCCCAGGATGGTGGCCGGGTCGGCGCCCAGGGCCACGGCGATCGGGAAGGGCTGGCCGGGATGGGCCTCTTTCCAGTCGCGGAAGTCGAGCGCGCCGCCGCGGTGGGAGAGCCAGCGCATGATGACCTTGTTGGGCGCGAGCACCTGCTGGCGGTAGATCCCCAAGTTCTGGCGCTCCTTGCGCGGCCCCTTGGTGACGACCAGGGCCCAGGTGATCAACGGCCCGGCATCCCCCGGCCAGCAGGTCTGGATCGGCAGCTTGCCCAGGTCGACCTGCGCGCCCTCGAGCACCACCTCCTGGCAGGCGGCGCGGCTGACCACCTTGGGCGCCATGTTGAGCACCTGCTTGAAGATCGGCAGCTTGTCCCAGGCATCGCGCATGCCCTTGGGCGGCTCGGGTTCCTTGAGGAAGGCCAGCAGCTTGCCGACCTCGCGCAGGGCGTCGACCGAGTCCTCGCCCATGCCCAAGGCCACGCGGTGCGGGGTGCCGAACAGATTGGCCAGCACCGGCACATCGAAGCCCTTGGGGTTTTCGAACAGCAGGGCCGGTCCGCCGGCGCGCAGGGTGCGGTCGCAGATCTCGGTCATTTCCAGATAGGGATCGACCTCGACGCTGACCCGTTTGAGTTCGCCTTGCTTTTCCAGAAGACGGATGAAGTCGCGCAGATCTTTGTATTTCATGTCGGGCATCATAGCAGCGCCTCCGGCCAGTGTCAGCCGATGAGCTCAGCGCGCGAGCGCCGCATCGATGGCGGCGAAGAGCTTGCCGGCGTCGATCGGCTTGCAGACATAGTCGGCGAAGCCGGCGGCCTTGGCCTTTTCGAGGTCCTGCGCCATGGCGTTGGCGCTGATCCCGATGACCGGAATCGCGCGGGTGCGCGCATTCCCCTGGAGGCGCTCCAGCACCTGGTAGCCGTTCATCTCGGGCAGGTTGATATCGAGCAATATGAGATCGAGCGGATGCCGGCGCGCGGTCTCCAGGCCCTGGTGCGGGTGGCTGGCGGTGTAGAGATGGAGGTTGCCGCGTTTGGCGAGCAGCTGGGTGACCAGGCGCAGATTGGCCGGATTGTCTTCGATGTACAACACCTCGTAGTGCCTTGAATCGGTGGAATCGGCCGGCGGCCTCAGGGCAAGCTCGGTGCTATCCGGCATGCACTGGATGCCGCTGAACTGCGGCAGGACGAACCAGAACCGGCTGCCGTGGCCGGGCTTGCTCGCAAAGCCGATCTCCCCACCGACCAATTCCACCAGGCGCTTGGTGATCACCAGGCCGATGCCGGTGCCTTCGACTTCGCTGGTCTCCGCCCCCAGCCGGTTGAAGGAGGTGAAGAGTTCGGGCTGGCGCGCCTCGGGGATGCCGGGGCCGGTGTCGAGGATGCTGATGCTGAGTCTATCGTCTTCCTGCGCCGCGCAGCGCACCTCGACGCGGCCGTTTTGCCGGTTGTATTTGACGGCGTTGGACAGCAGGTTGAGAGTGATCTGCTTGAGCCGGATGCGGTCGGTGAACAGCCAGACCGGCTGATTGTCCGTGCTGCGCAGATCGATCGGCCGGTCTTCCAGGCTGACCGTGATCTCGACATTGCGCTGGGTGATCAGCGGGATCAGCAGGGTGAGGCATTCCTGCAGGGTGTCGAGGAAGTTCACCGGTTCGAGCGACAATTCGATGCTGCCGGCCTCGATGCGCGAGAGATCGAGCACCTCGTTGATCAGGCTGAGCAAGTGGCGCCCGGCCTTGTAGATCTCGTCGACGTTTTCCCGCTGCGATGCCGTCAAACCCGCATGTTCGATTTCGAGGATCTGGGCGAAGCCGAGGATCGCATTGAGCGGCGTGCGCAACTCATGGCTCATGCGCGAGAGGAATTCGGACTTGGCGCGGTTGGCGCGCTCGGCCTGCTCCCGCGCGCGGGTCATCTCGCGGCGCGCCTGGGTCTCGGCTTCGAACATGCGCATGGCGTTGACGATCACGCCGTAGGTGGCGTTGAAGGGTTCGAGAAAGGCGATGAGATCCCGGTCATAACCGCCCGGGCGGTTGGCCAGGCAATACATGCCCACCAGTTGATCGTGGTAGTGGATTGGCATGCCGAGATAGCTCGTCATGGGCAGGTGGCCGGGCGGCAGCGTGGCCCCCAACGGGTGGCGCGCCACATCCTCCAGACACAACAGTTCCCCGGTGCGGATGGTGTGGCCGAACAGGGTGTCGAGATTGTGGAACTCCATCGTGGGCTGGTCCTGAAAGGTATCGCCCGCGATCGTCGCCAGGGCCTGGCTGCGGAGATAGCGCTGGCCGTGTTCATCGAGCAGGATCTCGCCGATGAAGCCGTATTCGCTGTCGGTGAGCGCGAGCAGCCCCCGGAGCAGATCGCCGGCGACCTTGTGGATGCGGGTGGAGCTCACGAACTCGGACAGCGCCTCGCCCAGGATGGCGAGCATGGCGCGCTGCCGCTTCAGGGTCTGTTCGATTTCGACCATCTGCGTGATATCAGTGCGCGCGGCGATGAATTGATACGGCAGCCCGTCGGCATCCAGCAGCGGGATGATGGTCGACTCCACCCAGTAGTTCGCGCCGTCCTTGCGCCGGTTGCAGATCATGCCGTGCCAGACCTTGCCGGTGGTGATGGTCTGCCACATATCCTGGAAAAACGCCGTGGGGTGCGTGCCGGAGTTGATGATGCGGTGGTTTTGGCCGATCAACTCCTCGCGGCGGTAGCCGCTGACTTCGCAGAACTTGTCGTTGACGTCGATGATGACCCCGGCGGTGTCGGTCATGCTGACGATGGCGTGCTGGTCGAGCACCAGACGGCGGTATTTGTTTTCCAGCAGGGTGCGCCGGAGCTCCTGACGGACCAGGGTGACCTCGCGCGCGCGCCTCAGCCGGGCCTTGACCAGTGCGAGGAGATGCTCCGGGGCGATGGTCTTGCTGATATAGCCATCGCCGCCCAGATCCATTACGGCCAGTTCCACCTCGATCTTGCGGTCGTCGGAGAAAAACAGGATGGGCAGATCGAGATGGGCATCGTCCTGGCGGATGATGGCCGCCAGCTCGATGCCGCTGACCCTCGGCATGTGCACGTCCATCAGGATCAGGTCGGGCTTGAATTCATCGAGCACGCTCAGGGTCTGCCAGGGATCGGTGATGGCGCGGGTCTGGATGCCGGCGGCGCGCAGGATGGCGTCGAGGTATCCAGCCACCGAGGCCTGGTCGTCGATGATCATGACGCGGTACGGGGCGTCCGGGATGCTGTGGGTGAGGCTGTCGATGGTGCTGATCAACCTTTCGGTGTCGACCGGCTTCTTGAAGTAGCGCCGGGCCCCGGCCTGGAGGGCCAGGAGCCGGGCCTCGATGTCATCGCGCACCGAGATGAAAATCACCGCGGGCATGGCCGTGAACTTCTGTTTCAAGCGGATGATGGTCTGCGCGCCGGCCAGCGCCCCTTCCTCGAACATCATATCGATGATGATCACAGCCGGGGTGAGTCCGGCGCAGTTGCGGCAGAAGCTGTCCAGGTCGTAGTAATGGCGTACCGTGTAGCCGGCGTGGCGCAGGGCGGCGCCGAGGTTGAGGGTGATGAACTCATCGTCGTCGATCAGACAGATGAGATTGTTGCCGGAATGGTGCGGGCTGATCTGCGCGACCGTCTGGGTGATTTCGCCGGGCTCCCACAAGGCGGCCTCGGCCTCCAGTGCGCCGAGCAGGGTGCTGATATCGTGGCGCTGCTCCTCGGATAGACCGGTCGCGGTGCGCTGCTGTTCGCAGATCAGCTCCAGACGCCGGGCGATGTTGCCGATGCGATAGGCGCCGAAGGAGCCCGCGGTGCCGGCCAGGCTGTGGCATTTGTTGATCAGGGTGGAAAAGGACGGTGCGGTTTCGGTGGCGTGCTGCCGCTCGGACCATAGCCGCTTGATTTCGCCCACCCTGCCCTCCAGACTCTGCTTGAATCTGATCTGCATCTGTGAGAGTTGATCGAAGACCGCCGTCTTTTTTTCGTCCATGCCGTGCCCGCTCAAGTTCGATAGTATTCTATCGATAACGGTAGTATGGTGGCTTACTGTAGAAGAAGCGCACGGGGCTTACTAATAGAAAAAATCTATACCGACTAGGGACTGCGCTCATCAAAGACACACATGCCGAATCTGCCTAATACCTTAACGGCCAAGATCTTGGTAGTGGATGATCTTCCGTCGAACGTGCTGCTGCTCGAGAAGATCCTGCGCTCGGCCGGCTACCAGAATGTGTCTGGGGTGACGGATTCCCGGGCGGTGGCCGAACTGTACCGCGCCCACAAGCACGATCTGATCCTGCTCGATATCGACATGCCCTATTACGACGGCTTTCAGGTGATGGCGCAGCTCAATGACATCGAGCATGAGAGCTACCTGCCCATCCTGGTGCTCACCGCCCAGTCCGATCAGGACACCCGCATCCGCGCCCTGCAAAGCGGCGCCAAGGATTTTCTCGGCAAACCGTTCGATCGCACCGAGGTGCTCACCCGCATCAAGAACATCCTCGAGGTGCGCCTGATGCACAATCAGTTGCGCGATCAAAACCTCCTGCTGGAAGAAAAGGTGATGGAGCGCACCTGGGAGCTCAACGAGACGCGGCTGGAGATCATCCGCCGCCTGGGCCGGGCGGCGGAATTCCGCGACAACGAGACCGGCAATCACATCATCCGCATGAGCAAGTATGCCCAGCTCATCGCCATGGGCGCGGGTATGAGCGATGCGGAGGCCGAGCTGATCCTCACCGCCTCGCCGATGCACGATGTCGGCAAGATCGGCATCCCCGACAGCATCCTGCTCAAACCCGGCCCGCTCGATGCGCGCGAATGGCAGGTCATGCAGACCCATGTGACCCTCGGCACCGAACTGCTCGACGGCCATCATTCCGAACTGCTGCAAACCGCCCGCACCATTGCGCTGACCCATCACGAGAAGTGGGACGGCGGCGGCTATCCCTATCGCCTCAAGGGCGAGGAGATCCCGCTGTACGGACGCGTCGTGGCCGTCTGCGATGTGTTCGACGCCCTGCTCTCGGAGCGTCCCTACAAACACTCCTGGAGCGTGGAGGCCGCCGTGGCCGAGATCACCCGTTGCCGCGGCAGCCACTTCGAACCGCGTCTGGTGGATGTGTTCCTGGAGGTCCTGCCTGACCTGCTGCTGATCAAGGCCCAGTTCGAGGACACCGAGCAGGACCGCATCAATCTGCGCGGTAAGATCGACTCATTGTTCAAGGGGCCGTCGGAGGACTGAGCGATCGTAATAAGCGATGCTTAATCCTCACCTTGCTATATTGATGGTGACAGCTGGAACATTTTGGGAGCGTTGGACCTATGAGCAATCAAAATACCGTCAAGGTGTGGGATCTCGCGGTCCGCGTGTTTCACTGGTCGCTGGTGGTGTTCTTCGTCATCGCCTACCTGACCGGTGAAGACGGCGAAGAGCTTCACGCCTATTCCGGCTATGCGGTCACCGCATTGGTGCTGTTTCGCATCCTCTGGGGCTTTGTCGGCACCAAGCACGCCCGCTTCAGTGACTTCGTCCATGGCCCCCGCGTGATCGTGACTTATCTCAAGGGCCTGGCCGCCGGCACGCCGCAGCATTATTACGGGCACAACCCGGCCGGCGGTCTGATGATCATCATGTTGCTCGTCTTTCTGTCCCTGAGCTGCTGGACAGGGCTGGTGGCCTACGGCAAGGAAGGGCACGGGCCGCTGGCGCAGGGGGAGATCGGTGTAATCGCCAATGCGCATGCCGACAGTGATGAGCAGGAGACGGATGAAAACGAAGGCGAGGAATTCTGGGAGGAGATCCATGAGTTCTTCTCCAACTTCACCCTGTTCCTGGTCGTGGTGCACATCGCCGGGGTGATCGTCACCAGCCGCCTGCACGGGGAAAACCTGGCCCGCGCCATGGTCACCGGCAAGAAGGCCGTCAAGCCGGATACCCCTGAATCCTAACCGCGGATGCTCCCGGCGGGAGAGGGAGTTTTTCAGCAAGCTGCTAACGAATCTCTATGAAGCGCGGCGCTGGCGCGGTCAAGCGATGACGCGGCGTAGGTGCGCAGGATAAGATGTCGCGTTGTCATCAAAGGCCTGGCGAAACATGAAATCACGATCCACACAATTGCGCAGTCTGTTGACAGAGTTGGAGACCGAGCTGCGCGCCCTGCATTACTGGTCGATCGAGCCGCCATCGGCCGCCGCGCTGCAAAGCCAGACGCCGTTCTGTTGCGATACCCTGTTGCTCCAGGAGTGGCTGCAATGGGTGTTCATCCCCCGGCTCGTCAAGCTGCTGGACGAAGGCCGTTCCCTGCCGCGCAATTGCAATGTCCACGCCTACGCCACCGAGGCCCTCAAGGGGATCGAGGAGGATGTGGACAGTCTGTTGCGCATCATCGAAGCCATCGACCGGCTGCTCAGCGAGCGGCGTCTGTTGCACTGAGGCACCCATGGCCGCGATCGGGGTATTTGATTCTGGCGTCGGCGGGCTCTCGGTGTTGCGCGAGATCCGCGCGCTGCTGCCGCACGAGGATCTGTATTATCTCGCCGACAGCCGCCATGCGCCGTACGGGCCGAAGCCCGAGTCGTACATCATCGAGCGCAGCGTGGCCTGTTGCGAGTTTCTGCGCGCCCAACAGGTGAAGGCCATCGTCGTGGCCTGCAACACCGCCACGGCCGCGGCGGTGAAGACGTTGCGTGCCCGCTACGCGCTGCCGATCATCGCCATGGAGCCGGGGATCAAGCCGGCGGTGGCGGCGAGCCAAAACGGCGTGATCGGCGTGCTGGCCACCAGCGGCACCCTGAGCAGCGCGCGCTTCAGCGCCCTGCTGCAACAGTATTCCGGCGCGGCGCGCATCATCACCCAGCCCTGCCCCGGTCTGGTCGAGCAGATCGAACAGGGCGAGCTGCACGCACCGCGCCTGCAAGCATTGTTGCAGCGCTACCTCGCGCCGCTGCGGGAGGCGGGGGTCGACACCATCATCCTGGGCTGTACCCACTATCCGCTGGTGCGCGCGCAGATCCAAGCGCTGGCCGGACCCGAGGTGCAGCTGATCGACACCGGGCCGGCGGTCGCCCGGCAGGTGCAGCGCGTGTTGCGCGAGCAGCATCTGCTCGCGCCGGCGGGGGCGCCCGGCGCCGAGCGCTTCTGGAGCTCCGACGAGCCGGGACATGCGCGCGAGGTGCTGCGCCAGTTGTGGGGCGAGGTGGAAGTGGCGCCGATGGCCGAGCGTTGAAACAACAGTGGAGTCATTCCGGCACATCGCGGTCTCCGGCCAGCGCCCTCACCCCCACCCCTCTCCCGCCCGCGGGAGAGGGGCTAGAAGGGGGTTCGTTTCGCGGTTGTAGGCGCCGGAATGACAAGCTGATTCTGTCAGCGGCCGGTCGCCTTGAATGCAAATGCGGGCTAGAATACGCGGACTTCCAACCTACCCGCTGCGATCCCGATATGCTGTATACCCTCCTGCGCCCGCTTTTCTTCCGCCTCGAGGCGGAGAACGCCCACCATCTCACCCTTGGTGCATTGAATACCTTGAACAAGCTTGGCGTGGCCAGACTGTTCGCGCCGCGCCTGCCCTGCGCGCCGCGCACGGTGATGGGCATCGCATTCCCGAATCCGGTGGGGCTGGCCGCCGGACTGGACAAGAACGGCGCGTATATCGATGCGCTCGCCGCGCTGGGCTTCGGCTTCATCGAGATCGGCACCGTCACCCCGCGCCCGCAGCCGGGCAATCCCAAGCCACGGCTGTTCCGCCTGCCGCGGGCTCAGGCCATCATCAATCGCATGGGCTTTAATAATGCGGGCGTCGATGCGCTGATCGAGAACGTCAAGCGCGCCCGCTTCAAGGGGGTGCTGGGGATCAACATCGGCAAGAACTTCGACACGCCGATCGAGCATGCGGTGGACGACTACCTGATCTGCCTGCGCAAGGTCTATCCCTACGCCAGCTACATCACTGCGAACATCTCCTCGCCCAACACCAAGGACCTGCGCCAGCTGCAAGGCGCCAGCGAACTCGACAAGCTGCTCGCCGCGCTCAAACAGGAACAGGCGCGGCTAGCCGAGGCGCACGGGCGCTATGTGCCGGTGGTCCTGAAGATCGCCCCCGATCTCGATGCCGACCAGGTCGCGGCCATCGCCGCGCTGCTGCTGAAGTACCGCATCGATGGGGTGATCGCCACCAACACCACGGTCTCGCGTGAAGGCGTGCAAGGCCTGCCCCATGCCGAGGAGGCCGGGGGCCTGAGCGGCGCGCCGGTGCGGGAGAAATCCACCCAGGTGGTCCGCCAGCTCGCCCAGGCGCTGCAAGGCCGCCTGCCGATCATCGGCGCCGGCGGCATCCTGAGCGGGGCCGATGCCGCTGAGAAGCTCGATGCTGGCGCTGCGCTGGTGCAGCTCTACAGCGGCCTGATCTATCGCGGTCCGGCGCTGGTCAAGGAGGTGTTGCGAGGAGTGTGCGGTAAGGCGTGATGTTGATCGATGGGTTACGCTGCGCTCCACCCATCACCAGGCGTTAGCCGCCGGTTTCGATCGGCCGCGCCGGATCCGTGATCCAATGGCTCCAGGAGCCGGCATAGAGCCGCGCATCCCCCAGGCCGGCGTGCAGCATGGCGAGGATGTCGTGGGTCGCGGTCACGCCGGAGCCGCAGTAGACGATGGTGTCGGCGGCGGTGCTGGCGCCCAGTAGGGGGCGGTAGCGCTGCCGCAACGATTCCTGATCCAGAAATTTCCCTTCACTGTCGAGATTGCCCATGAAGGGCGCGGAGATCGCGCCGGGGATGTGGCCGGCCTTGGCATCCAAGGTTTCGTTCACGCCGCGATAGCGGTCGACTGCGCGGGCATCGAGCAACCTGGCCTGCGGGTCATCGAGCGCGCGCAACACGTCTTCCACCTCGGCGGCGAGATGCCGGCGCGGCTGCGGCGTAAAGCGGCGCGCGGCGGGCGCGCTCGGCCCATCACTGACGGGATGACCCGCCGCCAGCCAGTGCCGCCAGCCGCCATCGAGCACCGCCACGTGCTCGTGTCCCATCCAACGCAGCAGCCACCACAGCCGCGCGGCGAACGGCCCGCCGCTGTCGTCATAGGCCACCACCTGCACCCGGCCATCCACGCCCCAGCGCGCGAGCGTCGCGGCAAACGCCTCTTGCGCCGGGAGCGGATGGCGGCCGGTTTGGCCGGGGATGACCGGCGCGGAGAGGTCTTCGTCGAGATGGGCGTACACGGCGCCGGGGATGTGCGCGGCGCGATAGGCGTTGCGTCCGCGCGCGGTATCGGCGAGATCGAAGCGGCAGTCGATGATGCGCCAGTCGGGGTGTTCAAGCTGACGGGCCAGATCGGCGACGGAAATGAGGCTGGTATAGGGCATGGCGGGCGTCCAGGTCGTTCACGTGATGGGGCGGTGGTTGATCAGCGCCGCTCCCAGATCAGCTTACCGTCTTTGTACACGGCGCGTATACGGTGCAGCGGCACGGTGTGCGGCTGGCCGTCGGCGTCGACGAATCCGACGGCGAAGTGATCATCGGGGAAGAATTGAAGATCGCGGAAGGCCACGGTGATCTCGCGGTCCTCGACGCGGTCGTAAAACACGATCTGGAAATCGCCCCGGCCGAAGTCCGCATCCCAGCGGATGCGGTGGAGCAGTTCATGGACGGGGCGCACGGGCGTGGGTGATGCGGCGGGGGATGTGCGTCCCCCGCCGCTGCGATTACTGCGCCAGACAGGCCCGCAGGGTGCACATGACCTGACCGTTGGTGTTACAGGTGCAGGTGTTGCAACCGTCGTCGGACTTGAAGGTCTCGCCGGCGGATCTCGGCGTGCCGTTGTAATTGCAGGTGGCGCAGGTGCCGGGGACGTCGGCGGTCTGCTCAGGGAATACGCAGATCAGATCCGGCGCGCAGCGTTGGCGATACTCCGGCAGCACGAAGCCCTCGCAGCGCTCACCTTCCTTTGCGAAGTCCACGCATTGCCCTTCTCCGGTCGAGCCGAGCCGGCACCACTGGCCGCTGCCGCATGCACTATCGGTCATGCAACGATTGTTGGCGCAGGACGTGCTCATGATTTCATTGTTGCAACCGAACTGCACCGTGGCCACGATCACCGTCGGCGCCATGGGGCACGGCCCCCGTTTCGGACAACGCATTTGCTTGGCGAAGTTGACCTCGGTGATGAAACCGCCGGCAAAGCAGGCCGAGACGGTGTGAACGCTGGGGATGATCTCCCAGCCGGGCTCGCGCGCCGCCTCCAGGCAGGAACGCACCGCGGCGCGGGCCTTGGCGATGTATTGACGCTCTGACATTACGGGAGGCTGCGGTGTGGGTGTTGGCGTGAGCTGGCATTCACCTTGGGCGGCAACGCTCACACCGGCCCCCGCGGCCATGCAATCGTTGCTATAGGTCTTGCCATCGCAGCCGCAGACCGGGCTGTATATCTGCGGGCAAAACTGGGGTTTCATCGCGCAAGAGCCGGTTGACTGACATTGCCCGGCCGGTTTGGAGCAATATTCAGTCGTTGTGGAGCATTCCATGTTGGTCTGACACATGACTGATGGCAACGGCAAGATTCCCTGCGCCATGAGCGCGCTGCTGAACGACAAATACAATAAAACGAAAATGATGCGAATCATGGTGGTTCCCCCTTTCCTTGATGCCGAGCGATGTTATAAACCTGGCGGATAAAGATACCTGCTGCTGTAGAGCAAGCTTTAGCTTGCGATCAGCCGCCGCTGCGATGATCGCCATCTAAAAAAGACGGCTCCTACGTCAGATGTAATGGATCGCCGGGTTAATCGTGGATGCCTGGGCGGTGAGTGATGCTGGGCTTGCCCGTGCGTGTAAATCATCGATGATGCGCGCAAGGACACGAAAACGTGGCTACTCAACCCCCCCTTTCCAGTGTAGTACAGCGCCCGCATGAGTCCAGACGATCATAGGGGGAATGGATTTTGGCAGAAAAAACGGGGCGCTTTGGCCCCGTTTTTCTCATCGGTACCCTTAGAAGAAGGCGCCGTCGCTATCCTGCGCTTCGTCGTATTCGATCAGCAGCTCCGCCTCGCCCGTGCGCATCTGGCAGGTCAGGCGGTGGCAGTATTCCAGCTCGCCGGCGGCGTGGCGGGCGATTTCGGTCTCGGTGATCTCGCCCAGCTCCAGCAGCATGGTCTTTTCCTTCTTGGTCAGCGGCGAGCCGATTTTGCCCTGGGGGCTCACGCGCGTGACCTTGATCAGACAGGCGCCGCAGGCGCCGTCCTCGCAGCCAAACTCGATCGGTATGCCGTGTTCCCTGGCGATCTTGATCAGTGGGATGCTCTCCTGTCCGGCGAGCTCGACGGTGTGTTCGATATGTTGCGAGGTTCTGAAAACGATTTTCGGCATTGCGGATCCTGTTCGGAGGGTTGGCGAAAAGCGCGCATCCTACAATAAATTCGGATTTCTTCAACCCGTATCGTTCGTTCGCGGCCGATCGCTGATGGAAGATCCGGGTTCAATCGCCTTCAGCGGTGCGCGGTCGGATCGTACAGCACCAGCTGGTCGATGCGCCGGTCGATCTCCCCGACGACGGCCTGATAGGCCGGGCTTTCGATCCCGCTATAAAGACGTTCGAAGCTGGCCTGATCGAGGTTCTCCTGCAAACCGGCGATGTCAGGGAAGAACATCGCCTCCTGCGCCCGTTCGGCGAACAGTGCCTGCACCCGCCGCGATCCCTCCTCCGGATCGAGCGCCAGCTCGGCGAAGCGGTTGCCGGCGCGGTCGGCGGTCAGGTCGACGAAACTGAAACCGCTGCCGCCGCGATTGGAGTCGAGCAGTTCCTTGAATTCACCCATGGCGAAGCTGGCGCCGCTGTCGGCGAGGATCTTCAGCGCGGCGGAGAACACGAAGTGCAGGCGCAGATCCTCGCGCCCGGCGAGCTGGACGTTGCGCGGGGTCTTGCACGCCGCCAGCTCGGTCCGGTCGAATTCGCCGATGAAGGTGGCGAAACGGCTGCTGCCCAGGTAGATCGCCAGCGCCATGATGGCCGCCTGATTCTGCTGGATGCGATCCTCGGGGCCGAGGCTGCGCTGGTCGGCCAGGGTGAAGGCGATGCCCAGATAATCCGCGAGCGAGACCGACGGCAGGGGCGCGGTCGCCGTGCCGTAGTGGCAGAGTTCGTTGAAATAGAATTTCACCACCGCGGGATTGCCGAGCAACTGCCACTCATCGCGCACCGCCTTCACGCGCGTCTTGAATTTCGCCAGGCGTTGCATCAGGTCCGGCACCGGCTGGTAGTGCACGGTGGCCTGCGGCCCGCGGATCTCGATCCGCTGAATGGCCCCGAGGATGACGCTGCCCTGTTCGTCTCCCAGGATCAGGTTGGCCAAGCGCTCGCCGAGCCAGCGCGCAAGACCCCCGGGCAGCGAGAGATGGCCGATGGAAAACGACTCCAGCTCCAGGCCCACGGCGGAAGGCGGGATGACGGCCTGTACGTTGAGGTAGTCGCCGAAGGGATTTTCCGGCACGTGCAGCGACAGCATCAGATCGAGCTTGTCCTCGGCGATGCGCGTGTGCCCCGACAGCCGCGGCAGGCCGCGCTCTGCCATGGCGAGCATGCTGTTGAGATCAGATTCGGTCACCGCCAGCTGGCGGTGCTTGCCGCGCGAGAGCACGCCCCGTTGCAGGCCCTGCAACAACTCCTTGGTGCGCAGCACGGCGGCCGCATCGATCGGATGTTTTTGCGAGACCAGCGCCGTGGAGGAGCTCAGCAGGAACCCCAGGGCGATGAGGGCGGCGATGACCAGACCGGCTACGGTCCCCAAGACTTTCAGCACGGTGCGCGCGCGTATCATTCAGCCCTCGCGGCCGGGCGCGCGAGCCGAGGCCACGCGCCTGGCCATCGGGGTAGTGGAATGCCGTTGCATGAACTCCTCCGGGAAAACAAATCAGATGTGCGGACCAACGCGCCGGAATGCTCGCGGGGCTTGTGACATCATAACACTACAAGACATCCGTCTATAGAGGTCGGCACGGCGCGGTATAGCGCGAGCAGATGATCTAAACTGTTTATATAAAAGGTCACCAAGAATAACACTGGGAGAAGATACATGACGCTGCTCGTTATCGGCATGGCCGTGTTCATTGCCGTTCACCTGATCCCCACGGCACCCACACTGAGGCGCGGCCTGATCGATGCATTCGGCGCCAAGGCGTATCAGGGATTTTTCGCCGTGGCCTCGCTGGCCGGGTTCGTGCTGCTGATCTGGGGCATGGTGCGCGCACCCAACATCGAGGTGTGGCAGACGCCCGCCTGGGGCCGTTATGCCGCGCCTCCGCTCATGCTGCTGGCCATCTATGCCCTCGTGGCCAAGGACGCGCCCTCCAACCTCAAACGCTACACCCGCCATCCGATGCTCTGGGGCGTGACGCTGTGGGCCATCGCCCACCTGCTCAACAACGGTGATCAGGCCTCCATCCTACTGTTCGGCGGGTTCCTGCTGTATTCACTCTACGACATGTGGTCGGCCAACCGGCGCGGGGCGGTGAAGACCACGCAGCGGTATCCGCTGGCAAGCGAGGCGAAGACGGTGGTGATCAGTCTCGCGGTGTATGTGGTGTTATTGTTGTTGCATCCGTATCTGTTTGGGGTGGTGGTTATATAAGCACGGGGGGCTGTCAGGACTGATCGCATGCTAAAGCATGCTCCTACGACAGCTCGGCAGTACTGTAGGAGCCATCTTTAGATGGCGATTCACGGCACTCAGGCCTAATCGCATGCTAAAGCATGCTCCTACGACAGGATGGCAGTATAGATGGCGATTCTCAGGACTCAGGACTTATGACTAAATGAATCTATTGCTGCAAAAGCGCGGGCTGATTTTCTTGGCATTGATCGTGCTGCTGTTGCTGGCCGCCAGCGCCGTTTGGCTGGCGCAGCGCATCGAGCGCGATGAGCGCCGGCAGATCACCCACTTTCTTAGCAACCAGGTCGCCATCACCCACCAGGCGCTGGTGAGTTGGGCCAATGAATATCAGGCGGTGGCCGCCGCCTGGGCCACCACGCCAGAGGTGATCGCGGCCACCCAGCAGTTACTGGCGCGCGCGCAGAACGCATCGAGTCTGCGCAGCGCCCCGGCGCAGAACCGGCTGCGCGATCTGTTGCAGCCGGTGTATGCCCAGCGCAACTATCAGGGCTATGCCATCATCACCCGCGACTACCGCAACATCGCCTCGCTGCGCAATGAGGTCATCGGCGAGACCAGCGTGCTGACGGAAAAACCGCTGTTTCTGGCCGATATCTTCTCCGGCCGGGCGGCGCTGAGCCTGCCGCTGCGCGCCGAGATCGATCTGGTGGACGAAGCGGGTGAGCTGCGGGCGGGGATGCCAAGCATGTTCGTCGGGGCGCCCATTTATGACAAGAGCGGGGGCATCATCGCCGCGCTCGTGTTTCGCCTCGATCCAGGTGAGGACTTTTCGGCGTTATTCAACCGCGCCCGCATCGGCGCCACCGGCGAGACCTACGCCTTCGACGGCCAGGCGCGCATGATCAGCAGCAGCCGTTTCACGCCGCAATTGCGCGAGATCGGGCTGCTCGCGCCGGGGGCCAGTTCCATCCTGAATATCAGCCTCACGGACCCCGGCGTGGATCTGACCGCGGGGGGGCAGGCGCCGGTCACCAGCAAACCCCAGGAGTTGACCCTCATGGCGCAACGGGCCTTCGCCGGTGAATCGGGCTCCAGCTGGAAGAGCTATCGCGATTATCGCGGCGCGCCGGTGGTGGGGGCGTGGTTGTGGGATGAGGCGCTGGGTGTGGGCATCGCCAGCGAAATGAGTGATGTCGAGATCACGTCTTTCCTGCGTCCCCACAATTTCACCATCACCATTTCCACGGCGCTGGCGATGCTGATGATCGTGTTTCTGCTGTGGGTGTTCATCAAGAGCCGGGCGCAGATCGCCGCCTCCGAGGAGAAGTTTTCCAAGGTGTTCAAGGCCACGCCCGATCCGGTGATCATTACCTCCACGCGCAGCGGTGTGATCCTGGATGTGAACGAGGGATTCGTGCGCGCCACCGGCTATGCGCGCGAGGATGCCGTCGGCAAGACGACGGTGGAGCTCGGCCTGTGGACGGAAGCCACGCAACGCAGCGCCTTGATCGACCAGATCCTCCACCGGGGTCGGGTCACGAATGTGGAATGCAAATTCAAGGTCAGGAGTGGCGCGGAGCTCACCGGGCTGGCGTCGGCGGAGATCATCGAACTCCGTCGCGAGAAGTGTTTCCTCGCCATCGTCAAGGACATCACCGAGCGCAAGCGGATGGAAGAGGCGCTGGCCAAACGCGAGCAGGACTACCGCCTGGTGACGGAAAACGCCCCGGCCTTGATCGCCTATTTCGGCCGGGACCTGCGCCATCGTTTCGTCAATCAGCAATACGCGCAGTGGTATGGATTGGCGGCGCGCACGATCATCGGCATGCCGCTTCTGGATGTGCTCGGCAAGGATGAATACGAGCAGACGCGCATCCAGCGCGAGATGGCGTTCGCCGGTCAGCGGCTTTCGTTCGACGCCCGCTCGCAGCAGCGGGGCGGCCAGCGGCGCTGGGTCTCCATCAGCTATGTGCCACATATCGGCGAGGGTAAACAGGTCGACGGCATTTACGCGCTCATCACCGACATCCACGAGCGCAAGATGGCCGAGGACAAGACGCGCGAACTCCTGGCGCAGAACCGGGAACTCACCCAGCGGATGTTCGAGATCCAGGAGCGCGAGCGGCGCACCATCGCCCGCGAGTTGCACGATGAGTTCGGCCAATTGCTCACGGCGATCAACATCCATGCCCACACCATCGCTGAGCAGTACGACGGTCCCGCGTCCAAGATCCGCGATAGCGCGAATGTGATCATCAATTGCGTAAATAAGATGCAAAAAGGCGTGCGCAATCTGATCCACCATCTGCGCCCGAGCGTGATGGATGATCTGGGATTGGTGGAAAGTGTGCGGGAGCTGATCGCCCAGTGGCGCGAGCAGCATCCGCACATCGACTGCGAACTGGTGATGGGGGAGGACCTGGAGGCGCTGGGCGAGGAACTCAACATCACGCTCTACCGGATGGTCCAGGAGGGCCTGACCAATGTGGCCAAACACTCCGGGGCCACCGAGGTCACCGTGTGCCTGAGTCTCACCGATGACGGCGGCCACATCGAAGTGCGCATCGAAGACAACGGCGTGGGGCTCATGCCGGGGCAAGCCTCCGGCAAGGGTGTCGGGTTGCCAGGGATGCGCGAGCGGGTGCTCGCCGTGGGCGGTGAATTTTCCTACTGCAATACGCGCAAGGGCGGCTTCTGCATCGAGGCGATGCTGCCCTGCAACGGGCTCAGAGAGGTGATTGCATCATGACGGCGACAACGGCAACGGCTATCACAATCATGCTGGTGGACGATCATCCGGTGGTGCGCGACGGCTATCGGCGCTTGCTGGAAGGGGCGTCCGATCTGCGCGTGGTCGCCGAGCTGGATTCGGGCGAGGCGGCCTGCCAGCAGTACACCAGCCTCCAACCCGACGTGGTGGTGCTGGATCTGAACATGCCCGGCATGGGCGGACTGGAGGCGATCCGCCGCATCCGCGCCAAGGATCCGGAGGCGCGCATCCTGGTCTTTTCCATGCACGACAGCCAGACCATGGTCAAACGCGCCGTGGAGGCCGGGGCGGCTGGATTTCTCACCAAGAGCAGCGCCCCCTCGCAGATGCTGGAAGCCGTGCGCCAGGTGGCGCGGGGGCAGTCGTTCCTCAACCATTATCTGATGCCCAATCTGTTCAATCCGCGCTCCGGCTCCGGCGATCCTCTGCAGCAACTCTCCAAGCGCGAATTCCAGATCTTCCGGGATCTGGCGGCGGGAAAATCGGTGCAGGGTATCGCCGACACCCTTTCGATCAGCCCCAAGACGGTGGGCGTGCATCAGACCAACATCATGAAAAAACTCAAACTGCGCAACGCCGCCGAATTGACCCGCCTGGCGATACGTTGTGGCGTGATCGACGCCTGATTTGATTACCTTAATTGTGCTATCACTAAGAACTCTCCTTATCCGCGAATAAGTTCGGCGCCTATATCTCTCGCCGTGACCGCCACCTATAGTTAAACAAGTAACTCATTCAATGATTTAGAGTCTGATGCTCCATGACTCGTCAGGAACCGTCGTCTGTGTGCGCCGCTTCGCCAGGCTATCGACGACAGATGCCGCGCGGGAAGATCGGCATGAAGGGATCAGTTACATGATGGATTACCGGGATGTCATCACAGATGACCTGCCATGGAGGGGATTCCACCAATTCCATACGATCGGCGCAGGTGCCAACCCCAGCGGCACTGTTGAGATCCCTACGCTTCAATGAAAACTGTGATGAGGATTATGCTATGACGATACGCTCCCCCCTCGAAGATAGCCAAGACGTCCATCCCTACGCGGACGTGCACCTGATGATTTATCACAACGACACCCAGGTGCTGAGTTGCAAACCGCTTTACATCGGATTCCTCGGGATGAAGATCGCCTCGGGGCCGCTGACCTATCCCAAGCACACGCCGCTCGAACTCCGGGTCAGCCTGCCTTCCGCCGAGGGTTATAAAGAATTTCAGCTGTCCGCCGCGGTGACCGCCAGTTCAGAGGAAGGTCTTGGTCTGACCTATGATCATCGCTTCGGCAACCAGGTGCGCCGACTGCTTGAGATGCTCACGGATTTGTACCATTTGCGCTGGCGGGATGATCACCGCCAGCGCGCGGAACCGAACCGATCCCACGGACGCGCGGCGAGCCGGCCCGGAGCGCATGCGTAATTCATGAAACGGAAATGATGAGGAAGCGGTATGCAGGAACAAAACATCAGACGCGCGCAGTTCGAAATCAAAAAACGGATCGCGGCAGAGAACGCCGCGGAGGGTGGTGTGCTTGAGCCTGCGCCGTCCGCTGATCAGGCCAAGCCGTACGGAGACAAACCCGCTATCCCCAGGCAAGTGCAGCACAAGTGGCAGCGCTTCCTGGATCTGCTGACCGGATTGGCCGGTGTGGTCGAGGCCATGATCGTGAGGGCGCAGCCGGCCGAGGCCGAGATCGTGGCGGTGAGTTCCTGCAACGCCCTAAAGCCGGGACGGAAAATCACCGCGCGCACCGCGCCCTGGTACGGGGCTTTCGTCAAGCAGCGCATGCAGCGTTTCCACAGCTATGTCTACAGCCCCGATGCCGCGCACGGCGCGTGGTATGTCGGTTATCCGTTGAGCTGGGGAGACGGCGAACACTTTGGCATGCTCTGTCTCGTCGGAGGCCGCAGGAACGGCATTTCCGAGGCCTCGCGCTCGCTGCTGGCCGAGTGCGCCGGGATGCTCGAGGATCAGTTGCGGCTGCTGGCCTACACGCAGCAATGCGAGGCGCTCCGCGAGCGCTTGCGCCAATCCGTCGCCGGGACCGAGGCGATCTCCATGCTGGATACCGTGGCGTCCAAGACGGATCTCGGTGAAGTCGAACAGCTGATGCAGCGGCTCGATTTTATCGCCCATCACGACAATCTGACCGACCTGCCCAACCGCCTGCTGTTCAACGCGCGGTTGCGCCATGCCATCCAACGCGCCCGGCGCGAACGGGACAAGGCGGCGGTATACATCATCGATCTCGACAGTTTCAAGCAGATCAATGACGCCTACGGCCATATGGCGGGAGATGATCTGCTGCGCCAGGTCGCCGCGCGGCTGGTCGGGGCCCTGCGCGAGGAAGACACCGTCGCGCGCCTGGGCGGCGATGAATTCGTCGTGCTCATGGAGGCGGTCGATGACAGCGCCGAGGCGCAACTGCTCGCCGGCAAGATACAAGACTGCTTCCGGGAACCCTTCACCCTCGAAGGCCGCGCGGTGAAACTCTCGGCGAGCCTCGGGATCAGTCTGTTTCCGGATCACGGTGACGATGCCGAGGCCCTGGTCCGCCACGCCGATCTCTCCATGTATCGCACCAAGGGTGGTAAGCCGAGCACGTGGAAATAGCCCTGAGCTATGCGGGCTGAGTAAAAAAATCGCCATCTGAAGATGGCTCCTACAGGAAGACCACACTTGTAGGAGCATGCTTTAGCATGCGATGCCCCCCCGTGAAGTCATCGGTCGTCCGCAGGGCGCAATAGCGATAGCCGGATAGTGCAACGTGGTGCAACATCATCCGGCGCAATGCCACACACTGGACTTGCCCGCCAGCGCTAAGCGCGCCGCCCATATGCCTGGGCAAATACTGTGTGCATCCCAAGGCGCATGCCATGATCATGTTAGAGACTTAAGTCGCAACCCATTTCCCGAATCCCTGGAGCATGACAAGTATGCGTTTCATCAAGCTCATTGGTGGCGGCATCCTCGCCATTATCGGCTGTTTTCTGCCTATACCTGGTTAGTCTTGAGCTGGAATTACTCCGAAGGTGAGCGGGCCGGCTGGTTGCAGAAGTTTTCTTACAAAGGGTGGATCTGCAAAACCTGGGAAGGCGAGCTGTCGATGGTGACCATGCCGGGTGCGACGCCGGAAAAATTTTTCTTCACGGTTCGTGACCAGGCGGTCGCGGCGGAGCTGAACCGTCTCATGGGCGCGCGGGTTTCGCTTACGTATGAACAGCACGTAGGTATCCCCTCAAGCTGTTTTGGAGAAACGGGCTATTACATCATCAAGGTCACGGAAGTGAAGCAGCCGTAACTTACGCGGTGCGCAGCATGTAGCGGCCACGGCATTCGAAAAAACCAAGACCTGTTGGAGCATGCTTTAGCATGCGATGACGCTCTTCTAATGCTGCCACTTGATCAGACTCAATTCCGTTGGGATGAGCGCGGCCGGGTGATATGGCACCACGCGCGGGGTGTAGTCGTCGGGGGAGTTCTCCTTGGCGAGGATGGCCTGGTAGATGTAGCCGTTGAGGGTGCCGGGGATGGGCTTGATGCGCTCCATGGGGGCGATGTGCGCGGGGCCGCCGACCTCGGGATTGGCGTAGAGCTGCACGCGTACATGCTCCGGCGCGATCGGGCCGAGGTAGAGCTGGGTCTTGTAGAGGATGTGGTCATCCTCCGGATGCAGTTCGGTGGCGCCGAAGCGGATCGCCGGCCAGTGGTGTTTCAATTCCTGCTCCCAGCGGCGCAGCGTCTTGGCCAGTTCGCCGCCGTGGGCGGTGCGTTCCTGATAGGCACGGGCGGCCGGTAGATACAGCCGCTCGGCGTACTCGCGCATCATGCGGTTGGTGCTGAAGCGCGGGGCGAGCTGGGCCATGCTGTTGCGCATGCGCGCCACCCAGTCGCAGGGCAGGTCCAGTTCCATGCAGCCGTAGAATTCCGGGATGACCTGCTGTTCCAGCAGCTCGTAGAGCTGCGCGGCATCGCGCGCATCGGACTCCGGGCCGTGCGCGCCGTCATCGCCCAGGGCCCAGCCGACCTCCGGGCTATAGGCCTCGGCCCACCAGCCGTCGAGCACCGAGAGATTCAATCCCCCGTTGACCAGCACCTTCATGCCGCTGGTGCCGCAGGCCTCCCAGGGGCGACGCGGGGTGTTGATCCACACATCCACGCCCTGCACCATCTCCTGGGCCAGGGCGATGTCGTAGTCTTCGAGATACACCACCCGCCCCTGCACCTCCGGCCGTTTGGAGAATTCCACCCACGCGCGCACGAAACGCTTGCCGATGTCATCGCGCGGATGGGCCTTGCCGGCGATGATCAGCTGGGCCGGGCGCTTGGGGTGGGTGAGCAGGCGGACCAAGCGCTCCGGGTCATGCAGCAGGAGGTTGGGGCGTTTGTACTCGGCGAAGCGCCGGGCGAATCCCAGCGTGAGGGTGTTGGGGTCGAGGATTTCCTGGGCCTGGGCGACGGTGTGCGCATCGGCGCCGCGTTGTCCGAGCTGGCGGGCGTAACGCTCGCGCGCGTAGTTGATCAGATCGGCGCGTTCGCGCGCCTTGAAGGTCCAGAGTTCCTCGTCACTGAGCTGGGCGATGGCCTCGACCAGGGATTCGGTGTCGCCGAGCCAGCGGTCCTTGCTCGCCGCGCGGGTCCAGAGTTCGTCGGACCAGGCCGAGTCCCACGAGGGTACGTGGATGCCGTTGGTGACATGGCTGATGGGGATCTCCTCCAGCGGCCAGCGCGGGAAGAGGTCGCGGAAGATCCGGCGGCTGACCGCGCCGTGCAGCTGGCTCACGCCATTGGTGTGGGCGCAGGTGCGCAGCGCCAGATAGGCCATGTTGAAGGGTTCGTCGTTGTCGCCATGGTCCCGGCGCCCCAGCACGGCGATGTCGTGCGGGCTGACCTTCAAGGCGGCGGCATAGTCGCGGCCGTACTTCAGCACCATCGCCTCGGGATAGGCGTCGAATCCGGCCGGCACCGGCGTGTGCGTGGTGAAGATGTTGCCGGCGCGCGTGGTCCACAGTGCCTCCCAGAAGTCCACCCCGTGGTGTTCCATGTAGCAGCGGGCGCGCTCCAGGGTGACGAAGGCGGCATGACCTTCGTTGAGGTGGCAGAGGTCGATCTCCAGCCCCAGCGCCTCGATCACCCGCCAGCCGCAGATGCCGAGCGCGATCTCCTGGATCAGCCGGTTTTCCTCGCCGCCGCCGTAGAGCTGGCTGGTGATGCCGCGATCGACCGGGGTGTTGAGCGGGTCGTTGCTGTCGAGCAGATAGAGGGTGACGCGGCCCACCTGCGCCTGCCAGACGCGAAACCGCACGCGGCGGCCGGGAAAGTCGGCGTAGACGTGCAGCCAGCCGCCGTCGGGACCGCGCGCCGGGGCGACCGGCAGGCTGGTCGGATCGTTGTAGGGATAGGTCTCCAGCTGCCAGCCGTGGTCGTCGACGCTCTGGCGGAAATAGCCTTCCTGATACAGCAGGCCGATGCCGGTCACCGGGACGCAGAGGTCGCTGGCGGCCTTGAGGAAATCGCCGGCGAGGATGCCCAGCCCGCCGGCATACAGCGGCAGCGCCGTGCCCAGGCCGAACTCCATGCTGAAATAGGCGATGCCCTTGAGACAGCACCCGGCATGGGTCTCGCCGTACCAGCCGAGCTGGCAGGCGTAGGCATCGCGCGCGGCGCGCAGTTCTTCGAGCTGCGCCTTGAATTGGGCGTTGCCGGCCAGTTCCTCCAGCCGTTCCTGGGAGAGGTTCTGCAGGATCACATAGGGGTTTTTGATGCGCTCCCAGATCTCGGGGTCCAGGGTCTTCCACAGCGCATCGGCGCCGTGGCTCCAGGTCCAGCGCAGGTCGGTGGTCAGATCCAGCAGCGAGTCCAGGCCATTGGGCAGCTCACGGCTGAGATAGGGGATGGACTTCATGGGCGCTCTCCTTCAGGCCATTGCCAGTTCAGGATCTCCGGCATGTCCTGGCCGTGCCGGGCGATGTAATGGCGATGTTCGATCAGCCGGTCGCGCACATACTGCTTGGTGTAGGCGGCGGTGTAGCCGAGCTTGGGCACGCGGTCGATGACATCGGCCACCAGGTGGAAGCGGTCGATGTCATTACGCACCGCCATGTCGAACGGCGTGGTGGTGGTGCCTTCCTCCTTGTAGCCGCGCACGTGCAGGTTCTTGTGATTGGTGCGACGGTAGGTCAGGCGATGGATCAGCCAGGGATAGCCGTGATAGGCGAAGATGATCGGCTTGTCGGTAGTGAACAGGGTGTCGAAGTCCTTGTTCGACAGCCCGTGCGGGTGTTCCTCCTGGGGTTGCAGCGTCATCAGGTCGACCACGTTGATCACGCGGATCTTGAGATCCGGCACCTGCTGGCGCAGCAGATCCACCGCTGCCAGCGTCTCCAGCGTGGGCACATCCCCGGCGCAGGCCATGACCACATCGGGCTCGCCGTCGCGATCGTTGCTGGCCCATTCCCAGATGCCGATGCCGGCCGAGCAGTGCTTGACCGCTGCCTCACAATCCAGCCATTGCAGCTGCGGCTGCTTGCCGGCGACGATCACGTTGATGAAATTGCGCGAGCGCAGGCACTGGTCGGCCACGCACAGCAAGGTGTTGGCATCCGGCGGCAGATAGACGCGGATCACGTCGGCCTTCTTGTTCACCACATGATCGATGAAGCCGGGGTCTTGGTGCGAGAAGCCGTTGTGGTCCTGGCGCCAGACGTGCGAGGTCAGCAGGTAATTGAGCGAGGCGATGGGCCGCCGCCACGGGACTTCCTTGCTCACCTTGAGCCACTTGGCGTGCTGGTTGAACATCGAATCGATGATGTGGATGAAGGCCTCGTAGCAGGAGAAGAACCCGTGGCGGCCGGTGAGCAGATAGCCCTCCAGCCAGCCCTGGCAGGTGTGCTCGGAGAGGATCTCCATCACCCGGCCGTCTTGGGCGAGGTGGTCGTCCTCGGGCAGGATCTCGGCCATCCAGGCGCGGTCGGTGACCTCGAACAAGGCCCCCAACCGGTTGGAGGCGGTTTCATCGGGACCGACCACGCGGAAGTTGCGCCGCGCTGCATTGAGCTTCATCACATCGCGCAACATCGCGCCCAGTACGCGGGTGGCCTCGGCCTCCACGCGGCCGGGCTGGTCGACAGTGAGCGCATACTCACGGAAGTCCGGCATGCGCAGGTCGCGCAGCAGCACACCGCCGTTGGCGTGCGGGTTGCTGCCCATGCGCCGCTGGCCGCGCGGGGCCAACTCTGCCAGCTCGGGGCGCAGGCGGCCGGTCTCGTCGAACAGCTCCTCGGGGCGATAGCTCTTGAGCCACTCCTCGAGCAGCGCCAGGTGGCCGGGCTTCTCCGCCAGCTCGGCGAAGGGCACCTGATGCGAGCGCCAATAGTCCTCGGCCTTCTTGCCGTCGACCGTCTTCGGGCCGGTCCAGCCCTTGGGGCTGCGCAGGACGATCATCGGCCAGCGCGGCCGCGCGCGCTCGCCCTCCACGCGCGCGCCGTGCTGGATGGCGCGGATCTCGGCAATCACCGTCTCCAGCGTGGCGGCCATTTGCTGATGCATCGCCGCCGGCTCGTGGCCTTCGACGAAATACGGGCGGTAACCGTAGCCGGTGAACAGGCTCGCCAGTTCCTCGTGGCTGATGCGCGCCAGCAGCGTCGGGGTGGCGATCTTGTAGCCGTTCAGGTGCAGGATCGGCAGCACCGCGCCGTCGCCGA
>CAZKZP010000010.1:0-18306 GCA_964557295.1 uncultured Chromatiales bacterium
TGATTCTGCATGGTCTTGCTCAACTTTCCTATAAACCGAAGATCTTGTAGATGCCTGCTTCAAACAGTCCCACGGCAGGTGCCAGGATTTTGCCGAGCAGCTGGGTGGCGATCAAGGCAATCAGGATGATGAAGCCGAAGGGCTCGATCTGGCCATATTTCCACGCCAGCGGCGGCGGCAGCAGGCTGCTGACGATGCGCCCGCCGTCGAGCGGCGGGATCGGCAGCATGTTCAACACCATCAGCACCAGATTGAAGGTCACCCCGGTGCCCCCCATCAGGATCAGCGGCACGGCGAGCCAGTTCGTCTCGGACCCCATCAGCAGGAAGCCCGCCTTGGCGATCAGCGCCCAGATCAAGGCCATCAACAGATTGGAGGCCGGCCCGGCCACGGCCACCAGGGCCATGTCCCGGCGCGGATTGCGCAGGTTCTCATAGGTCACCGGCACCGGCTTGGCCCAGCCGAAGACGAATCCGCCCAGAACCAACAGGATGCCGGGGACCAGGAGGGTGCCGATCGGATCGATGTGTTTGAGGGGGTTGAGCGTCAGGCGCCCCAGCATCATGGCGGTGGGATCACCCAGTTGCTTGGCGACCCAGCCGTGGGCCACCTCATGAACAGTGATACCGAACAGCAGGGGCAGTATCGAAACGGCGATGATTTGGGGGAGGCTTAGTTCCATAGTGGGGGCATTATAACCGGAATCGGCACCGACTCCGAGCGCTGATCACTCAGAGACTTCCGTAAAACGGCCGATATCGCCCTGCCCCGCCCGCACCACGACGGGGACATCCCCCTCCAGGTCGATCACCGTGGTCGGCTCGTAGCCGCAGAAGCCGCCGTCGATGATCAGCGCCAGGCGGTGTTCCAGGGTCTCGCGGATCTCGTAGGGATCGGTCATCACCAGTTCCTCGCCGGGCAGGATCAGGGTGGAACTCATCAGGGGCTCGCCGAGTTCCGCCAGCAGGGCCTGGGCGATCACATTGGCCGTCACCCGCAAACCGATGGTCTTGCGCTTGGGATTCTGCAAGCGACGCGGCACCTCGCGGGTGGCCTCCAGAATGAAGGTGTAGGGTCCGGGGGTGAGGGTCTTCATCAGCCGGTAGGCGGCGTTGTTGATCTTGGCATAACCCGCCATCTGGGAGAGATCGCGGCAGACCAGCGTGAAGTTGTGCTTGCCGTCGAGGCGGCGGATGTCGCGGATCGTCTCCTGCGCGTCCTTGTTGTCGATGCAGCAGCCCAGGGCATAACCGGACTCGGTGGGATAGGCGATCAAGCCGCCCTGGCGCAGGATCTCGGCGGCCTGGCGGATCAGGCGCGGCTGGGGGTTCTCGGGATGGATCTGGAAAAACTGGCTCATGGCCAGACCTGCTCCACCTGAACGGCCTTGGCAATCTCCCACGATTGCCAGACCGGCACACAGCCCTCGGGCAGCGTCGGCAGCACACCGAGCTCCAGCCAGGGATTCTCCGGGCCGTGGTAATCCGAGCCGGCCGAGGCGCAGAGCCCGAAGCGGCGGGCAAGATTGGCCATCACGAAATAATCGTCCCGGCTGTGGCTGCCGGAAACCACCTCCAGGCCATGTCCGCCGCACTCCTTGAAGGCCCCGAGCAACTCGCGCAGCTTGGTCGCGGTGAACGGGTAACGCGCCGGATGCGCGATCACCGCCTGCCCGCCGGACTGAGCGATCCAGCCGACCGCCTCCGCGAGTCCCGCCCACTCCCCCGGCACGTAGCCGGGCCGGCCGCGCTTGAGATAGCGGTCGAAGGCATCCTGCAGGGTCTTGACGTGGCCATGGTCGAGCAGGAAGCGCGCGAAGTGCGTGCGGCCGACCATGCTCCCCTTGGCATAGGCCAGCGAGCCCACATAGGCCCCGGCGATGCCCGCTTTCTTTTCCAGCCGCGCGCCGATCTCCTCCGCGCGCCAGGCGCGAAACGCGAGCAGCCGGGCCAAGCCCTGCTGCAAGGCGGCATTCGCGGGATCGATATTGAGGCCCACGATGTGCACGGTATGGTGATTCCAGCTGACCGAGATCTCGATGCCGGGAATCAGCGTCAACGGCGAACCCTGCGCCGCCGCGCGCGCCTCCTCCAGCCCCGACGTGGTATCGTGATCGGTCAAGGCCAGCACCCTCAGCCCGCACGCGGCGGCCTTGGCCACCAGCTGGCTGGGCGTGAGCGTCCCGTCGGAGGCGGTCGAATGGGCGTGCAGATCGATCACCAGCCTGGAAGTTTTTCCATGACGGCTCGGAGCGCCTTTGTGCGATTGGGGTAATACGGTATCCAAGGTACTTCACGTCATCCAGTTAAACGGAACCATCGTCGCATGCGGGATGGGCGCGTAGTTTACCCTATTTGCCGTCATTCTCCGAGACAATAGATCGGGCATTGCGCCTGACCACCCTGTTTGTGCTAGAGTTCTAGCCCATGCTATATCATCAGAGACAGATTTCGCATCCATGAAAATCCTCAGCGACTTTTTCCCCATCATCCTGTTTTTCGTCGTCTATAAGTTTTACGGCATCTACACCGCCACCGTGGCGGCCATCGCCGCGACTGCGATCCAGGCGGCGCTGTTCTGGCTCAAGCATCGCCGCTTGGAGAAGATGCACCTGATCAACCTGGCGATCATCACGGTGTTCGGCGGCGCCACGCTGCTGTTGCACGATGAAACCTACATTAAATGGAAGCCCACCGTGGTCAACTGGCTGTTCGCCGCCGCCTTCATCGGCAGCCAGTTCATCGGCGGCAAGTCGATCATCGAGCGCATGCTCGGCCACGCCGTCACCCTGCCGGTGGCGATCTGGCGCAATCTCAATCTGGCCTGGGCGGGATTCTTCGTGGCCACCGGCGCGCTCAATCTCTACGTCGCCTTTAACTACGATACCGACACCTGGGTCGACTTCAAACTCTTCGGCATCCTGGGATTGACCCTGCTCTTCGTCATTGCGCAAGGGCTGTTCATCTCGCGCTACCTCAGCGCCCAGGAACAACCGCAAAAGGACTAGCCCATGCTCTACGCCATCATTTGTCAGGATGTCGAAAACAGCCTGGAGCGACGCAAGGCCGCGCGTCCGGACCATCTCAAACGGCTTGAGGCCTTGCAGGCCGAGGGGCGGCTGGTGCTGGCCGGCCCGCACCCGGCCATCGACAGCCCCGACCCCGGCCCCGCCGGGTTCAGCGGCAGCCTGATCGTGGCGGAATTCGCCTCGCTCGCCGAGGCCAAGATCTGGGCGGCCGCCGATCCCTATGTCAGCGCCGGCGTGTACGGTGAAATCACCATCAAACCCTTCAAGCAGGTGTTCCCATGTTAACTAGCGCACAGCGCATGCGTTTGATAGAAGATACACTCCGTAACGCGTTTGCCCCGAGCCGCTTGGAGATCGTCGATGACAGCGACAAGCACGCCGGCCATCGCAGCGCCGGCGGCCGCGGTCATTTCCAGGTGCATATCGTCTCCGCGTCCTTCCGCGGCAAACGGCCGCTGGAGCGTCATCGCATGATCTACGGCGCCTTGGGCGATGCGATGGAGACCGAGATCCACGCGCTCAGCATCCAGGCGAAAACGCCCGAAGAAATCAACCCTTGAACCCACACCCACAACATAAGGAACCCGTAATGAAAAAGATTGCTCTGATCGTCGGCCTGACGCTTGCCGGTGGCCTGCTCGCCTCCGCCGCCGTCGCGGAAGACAAGGTGCTGGCGACCGTCAACGGCAAGAAGATCACCGAAGCGGACGTGCATGACTACACCAAGATCCGCCAGGGCGGCAATGCGCAAGGCATGCCGCAGGATCTGCTGGTGCAAGAACTGATCAATCGCGAATTGATCACGCAGGACGCCAAGAAGCGCGGCCTCGAGAAAGACAAGGACTACCGCGTCGTCCTGGAGAATCAGCAGAAGAATCTGCTCGCCGCCTACGCGATGCAGAAGACCATCCAGGGCAAGGGCGAAGTGACCGAGGAAATGCTGCGCGCCGAGTACGACAAATCCATGAAGGGATTGTCGAACAAGGAATTCCAGGCCAAGCACATCCTGGTGGAGAAGGAAGATGATGCCAAGGCGGCGATCAAGGCCTTGGAAGGCGGCGCGAATTTCGCCAAGCTGGCCGAGGAAAAGACCACCGACCCCAACGGTCCCGATCTCGGCTGGTTCCGCCCCGAGCAGATGGTCAAGCCGTTTTCCGATGCCGTAAAGGCGCTCAAGAAAGGTGAATACACCAAGACCCCGGTGCAGACCCAATTCGGCTGGCACGTGATCTTGCTGGAAGACACCCGCGAGGTGCCGCCGCCCGAGTTCAACAGCCTCAAGGACCAGATCCGCACCAGCGTGATCAACCAGCGCATCCAGGACTACATCGAGTCATTGCGCAAGGGGGCGAAGATCGACGTGAGCAAAAACGGCGATAAAAAATAATAATCTCACTGCGCCATCCCGGTAACGCCCGCCCGCGCGGGCGTTACTTTTTTGCGGCGGCCGTCGCGGCAACGGCCTCGATCTGGCGCACGGTGTAACCCTGGCCGCGCAGCAAGCTCACCAGTCCACCCTTACCACCCATGTGCCCGCCGCCGACGATCACCAGATAGCTCTTCTTCTGCTTGAGATATCCCTCGATCTTCTTGCTCATCGCGCGATTGCGCTCATCGAACAGGCGCCGGTACGATTGGGCCAATGACGGATAGCGCCGCAGCGGTTCGGTCACCATCGCATACAACCCATCGGCATCGCCGCGCGCCCACAGCGCGACCATTTCACCGAGGAGCGGCTTGAGCCGGGGCAGATCCTCCAGCGCGGTGGCGAGCACCAGCTCCTGCTCCATCGGGCTGTCGCCGGAGAGCGCCGCGAGCTGGCTGTCGAGCGATTCGAGTTCCAGGATCTCCTTCTTGCCTTGCGCCTTGGCCAGATACATCAAATCGATGCCCATGTCGCTGCGGTAGCCGTGACGCGCGGCCTCCTGCAGCGTCAGCGTCAATCCCAGAAACCAAGGGCGCAGCGTCGCCACCTTGTCGTAGGGGATGCCGGCCAATTGCAGATGCTCCCGCAAGCGCTTGAGCGTGGGCGGGGTCAGATGATCGGCCAGGGTCTCGCCCTGGGGCAGCATGCCGAGACTCAACATGCGCCGGGCCATCTCGCTGGGATCGACCGCCAGCAGATTGAGCTCGACCACTACAGTGTCCGCCTTGGCGAAGGCCGCGTCATAACAAGGATCGAGCGGGTAGAGCTCCTCGCGCATCATGTGGATCGAACCGAGCAGATAGACCGTGGCGCTCTCCGAGCGCGCCTCCCAGAGGAAGCACTTGGCAGCCTCTTCTCTGGCAACCGCGGTGCCGGCCTGTATCACCATCAGGCATACACAGAATATGCCTCTGAGCATCAACGCTTTCATCATGACCTCCCCTTCCGCTTGCCCGCCACACCCACAATCGCCGCATACATACTAACACCAGGCGGGTGCCCGCAATATGCAATCCTCGATAGCATCTGCGCCATGCCTGACTGCCGACTCCCTTGGATGAAAAATATTGCCCGCCCCTCTTGCGCGCGCCCCGAAGTTTGATTATCGTTATAAACGATAATCGTTATCATTTAGATTTGTATCCACATTACCACGGAGACCCAAAATGAAGATGAAAACAATGACCATCGCTGCAACCCTGTCACTGGCAGCCGGCCCGCACGCCGGCGCCGCCACGGTTGAAGAGCTGGAACAACAGGTAAAGGAACTCAATACGCGGTTGAACAGCGTAACCACCGCCGTGGAACGCGGCATGGGCGCGGGGACGGGGGCCACCACGATCGGCGGTTACGGCGAGCTGCACTACAATCGCCTCGAAGGCAAAAAGGAAATGGACTTCCACCGTTTCGTGCTGTTCTTCGACCACGAATTCAATGATCGCATCCGCCTGTTCTCTGAGCTGGAACTGGAGCACGCCCTGGCCGCCGATAACAAGAAAGGCGAGGTGGAACTGGAACAAGCCTACATCGATTTCAAACTCAATGACCGTCACGCCGCCAAAGGTGGTCTGTTTCTGATCCCCGTCGGGATACTCAATGAGACCCACGAACCACCTACCTTCTACGGGGTGGAGCGCAACTCGGTGGAAAACGTGATCATCCCGACCACCTGGTGGGAAGCCGGCGCCGGCCTCCATGGCGAGATCGCACCCGGGGTGGGCTACGATCTGGCGCTGACCTCGGGACTGAATGTGCCCGCGACCGGCGCCGATGCCTATAAAATCCGCTCAGGACGCCAGAAGGTCTCCTACGCCAAGGCGGATGATCTGGCCTACACCGCCCGCCTGAAATGGACCAGCATGCCGGGGGTCGAAGTGGCGGGCTCGCTGTTCTATCAGGGCGATCTCTCGCAAACCGGAACCGACACCCTGGAAGGCGGCCTGTTGACCGAGGTGCACGCCATCGTCCAGCAAGGCCAATTTGGTCTGCGCGCGCTCTACGCCCGCTGGGATCTGGAGGGCAGCGGCCCCAAGGCGGTCGGCATGGATGAACAGGTCGGCTGGTACTTAGAGCCCGCATTCCGCATCAATGATCAATTCGGCGTCTTTGTCCGTTACAGCGCCTGGGATACCAAGGCAGGATCATCCGCGGACACCGAGACCAAACAAGGCAGTATCGGCGTCAATTACTGGCCGCACGAGAACGTCGTCGTGAAATTTGACTACCAGGATGAGAGCAAGGAAGCCAATGACGGTTTCAACCTTGGCATTGGCTATCAGTTCTAAGTCAAACGCCATGTCGACTGTCACCCAGACAAGCCGGCCGCGGCAAGGGCAGATCATTCTGCCCTTGCTGCTGTTTTGGTTCGGTTTGATGTTACCCCAGACGCTGCAGGCCGAATCGGTCTATCAGACGCCCCAGGCGTTTCTCGCCGAAGCCTTCCCGGGCACCCCGCCCGCCCCCGAGATGCTGTGGCTGACCGAGGAGGTGAAAGCAAGGATTGAACAGATGCTGGGGCACCGCTACACTCTGCTGCGCATACGCTATTGGCAACAGGAGCAGCGCAGCGCCTGGATCCTCGAAGAGATCGGCAAGGACCGTCCGATCACCATCGGAGTCGTGGTCAACGGCAACATCATCGAAAAGGTGCGTGTATTGGTCTTTCGCGAAAGCCGCGGTGATGAAGTGCGCCACCCCTTCTTCACCACGCAGTTTACCGGCGCAGCCTTACGCGAAGATCTGACCCTCGATCGCCACATCGACGGCATCACCGGAGCCACCCTCTCGGTGCGCGCGCTGATCAAGACCGCGCGACTTGCGCTGTATCTCCATCAGATCACCGATCAACCTAGGAAATAAGCATGCGGATGCGTCAGCTGTTCGTCTTGCACCGCAGCCTGGGCGTCCTGGTCGCCATCCTGGTGTTGCTGCTCGCGAGCACCGGCGTGCTGCTCAACCACACCGAGGAGCTGACCCTGGCTGACCGCCACGTGCGACACCCCGCCCTCCTCCATTGGTACGGCATCGCCTCCCCCGAAACGCCATTCGCCTACCAAGTCGAATCCGGATGGATTGCGCCCCTCAACGGCGCGATCTATTTCAACGGGCTGAAGATCGCGGATCATGCCGACGCCCTGATCGGCGCCGTGCAAAGCGGCGATATCGTGGTCGCGGCGCTGCCCGACCGGGTGCTGTTGCTGACCACCGCCGGGGAATTGGTCGACAACGTTCTTGCCGGGATGGGGTTCGCTGGCAAACTCACGGCCGTTGGCCTGGATGATGGTCGCGTGGTGTTGCGCTCCGATCAGGGGATCTATGCCGCGGACGGCCAATTCATGACATGGCTGCCGGTCACCACCTCAACCGCCGCATGGGCGGGACCCGCGCCCTTGCCGGAGGCGCAATTCGCGCAGCTGATGCAGTCGCAAGCGGCGGTGAGCGTCAGCCTTGAGCGCGTGCTGCTCGACCTGCATAGCGGGCGGTTTTTCGGCTACTGGGGCGTGATCCTGATGGACATCGCCGGACTCGCCTTGGTATTGCTGGCCGCCACCGGAGTCTTCCTGTGGGTGCGCATCCGGTGGCGTCAGCGCCGCTGACCGAGCCTCATCCAACCACGGTCACCGTGATCCGCCGGGGGTGCGGTTGATGACGATGCTCCCACAGATAGATCCCCTGCCACGTGCCCAACGCAAGGTCCCCGCCACTGACTGGAATCGTCAGCCCGGTCTGTGTGATGACGGTGCGGATATGCGCCGCCATGTCATCCGGACCTTCGTCATCGTGCTCGTAACGGCGATCACCGTCGGGCGCCAGCGCGGTCATAAACCGTTCGAGATCCCGGCGCACGGAGGGATCGGCGTTCTCGCACAGCATCAGCGAGGCGCTGGTGTGATGGACGAAGACGTGACACAAACCGGCGGCCACACCCGCCCCGCGCACGATGCGCGCCACCTGATCGGTGATCTCATACGTCCCGCGTCCCTGCGCGGTCGTAATCACGAAGTTCTCTTGTTTCAAAACACCCTCCTCTCAAACCATCTTGATCCGCGCGCGTATCGCCGGCGGCAAGGTCTCCAGCGGCCCGGAGGCCAGGCGATGCGCCCAGCGCGTGGGTTCAGGCAGACGGTAGCGGGTGAGCAGATGCATCACGCATTCGAGCGCCCGCGCCAGCGACAGCCGGTGCCCCACCGATACATACACCGGCTTGACCCCGGCCCGCGTGCGCAGCACCGCGCCGATGGCTTCATCGCGGTCGACCAGTGTCCGCCACGCGCCGCGTTCATCCGGCACTTCATCATGCTGACCAACCAAGCGCTTCTTGGCAACCCCGATGGTCGCAAGCCCCGTGTACACCCCCAGATGGCAGGCAATGCCCAAACGTCGGGGATGCGCATAGCCCTGACCATCGCAGACGACCAGGTCTGGCGGCGCCGACAAGGCCGCCAGCGCCTTGAGCACCGCGGGCAGCTCCCGGAACGACAACAGCCCCGGCACATAAGGGAAGGTGGTGGGAACCCGCGCGATGCAGCCTTCGATCAGGGAAAGATCGTGATAATTCAGAACGGCGATCGCCGCGCGCGTGACGGTATTGCCCGCCTCGAAGCCCACGTCGACACCGGCCACGGTGCGGATCGCTCCCAGCTCATCGGTGGTGATCACGCACTCGCGCAGCCGGTTCTGTATCGCCACGGCTTCAGCCGGTGTCACGTCCCAGCGATGGGCCGGCGCTTTGAAACATCTCTCGTGCATCAGCCAGAATCCCGAATTTTTTCAATTAGCATAAATATGATATATATCTAAGTCGAATTTCGCGCGAATCGTCCCGCGGAATGACAACCACACATCCAAGAACTGAATCCATGCCGAGTTTCAAAGCATACAAAGTGTCATTGCTGGGCACGCGTCATCAGAAGGATTATGAAGTCGCTTCCGAGCTGGAGCGCTACCGTTTGTTGCGCGAGCTCGGCAAGCGCGTCGAGCCGGTCACGGTCCATCTCGGGCGCGGCGAGGATGACAAGGATCGGTTCTTCGTCACCTCGATCGTCGAGGTCGATCGCAAGCACCAGCTCATGCACATCGAGCGCGCGCAAGTCGAGGCCTTCAACCGACTGACGATCGGCAGGGACGCCCTCCAGTGCGCCGCGCGGCTGGACCGCGTGCCGATCGAGTTTGTCATCACCGCGCCCAAGCCTTCGACCTACAAAGACTACGAGACCTTCGCCGTCCCCTTGCCGGAGGTGCTGGTGCGCATGCAGCGGCGCGCGTATTACCGGCTGTCGATCGCCTCTTCCACCCACGCCGTCGCGCAATTGGCCGTGAAGACGCCGCATTCGAATGAGGCGAAGACCTACACCGCCTTGATCACCGACCTCAGCCTCGGCGGCATCGGCTGCGATCTTCCTCAGCATACCGATATCATGTTCGAATCGGGCCTCCAGCTCGAAGACAGCACACTGCATCTGCCCGACATGTCACCCATCGAAGTTCATCTGGAGATTCGCGTGTGCTTCCAGAAACACATCGGCGCCTTGATGGGATGGCATCTGGGTTTTATGTTCATCGACATGCCGGATCATGTCGCCAACCAGATCCAGAAATATATCTATCTGGCCGAGCGCGACCGCATCAAAGACCAAGAATAACCCAGGCATCCACCACATAACGGAGAGAGCATCGTGACGCAGAACATTGAATCCATCCTGCACGAGAATCGCTTGTTCAGCCCGCCGCCGTCTTTTGTGCAAAAGGCGCGGGTCAATGAAAAGAAACTCGCCGAGCTGCGCGCTAAGGCCGAGGCCGATCACGAGAGCTTCTGGGCGGAGCTGGCCCAGCGCGAGATCAGCTGGAACAAGCCGTTCACGCGCGTCCTCGACAGCAGCGGCGCCCCGCATTACCGCTGGTTTGATGACGGCACGCTCAATGTCTCGTACAACTGCCTCGATCGTCACCTGAAAGACCGTGGCGATAAAACCGCGATCATCTTCGAAGGCGAACAAGGCGATGTGCGCCGGATCACCTATCAGCAATTACACGCCGAGGTCTGCGAACTGGCCAACGCGCTCAAGGCGCAAGGCATCCAGCGCGGCGACCGCGTCGTCATCTACATGCCGATGACGCCCGAGGCGGTGATCGCCATGCAGGCCTGCGCCCGCATCGGTGCGATCCATTCGGTGGTGTTCGGCGGCTTCTCGGCCGAGTCACTCAAGGATCGCATCGAAGACGCCGGTGCGCGCATGCTGATCACCGCCGATGGCGGCCATCGCGGCGGCAAGATCATCGAACTCAAGGCGGCGGCCGACAAGGCGCTCGCCGGCGGCTGCCCGAGCATCGAGCATGTGATCGTCTTCAAATGCACCCAGCACAACATCCCGATGAAATCCGGCCGCGATATCTGGTGGCACGAGGCCATCGCCGGGCAGGCGAAAACCTGCGATCCGGTCTGGGTCGAGAGCGAACACCCGCTGTTCCTGCTCTACACCTCCGGCTCCACCGGCAAGCCCAAGGGCATCCAGCACTCCAGCGCCGGCTACCTGCTCGGCACCATCGTCACCAATCAATGGGTGTTCGACATCCAGGACAGCGACATCTTCTGGTGCACGGCGGATGTCGGCTGGGTCACCGGACACTCCTATGTCGCCTACGGCCCGCTGGCCATCGGCGCGACCATGGTGATGTATGAAGGCGCGCCGACCATCCCCGACGCCGGGCGTTTCTGGAAGATGTGCGAGCAGCACAAGGTCACGATCTTCTACACCGCGCCGACCGCCATCCGCGCCTTGATGAAACTCGGCGATGCGTACCCGAAAAAATACGATCTCTCCTCGCTGCGCCTGCTCGGCACCGTCGGCGAGCCGATCAATCCCGAGGCGTGGATGTGGTATCACAACGTCATCGGCAAGGAGCGCTGCCCGATCGTCGACACCTGGTGGCAGACCGAAACCGGCGTGCACATGATCGCCCCGATCCCCGGCGCCACCGCCACCAAGCCGGGTTCGTGCACCCAGCCGCTGCCCGGCATCGACGCCGACATCGTCGACGCCGCCGGCAACAGCATCACCCAGCCGGATCAGGGCGGCTATCTCGTCATCAAAAAGCCCTGGCCTTCGATGCTGCGCACGGTCTGGGGCGATGAGGAACGCTATCGCAAGACCTACTGGGGCATGTTCGACGGCAAGTACTATCTGGCCGGCGACAGCGCGCGCAAGGACGCCGACGGTTACTTCTGGATCATGGGCCGCATCGACGATGTGCTCAACGTCTCCGGCCATCGCCTCGGCACCATGGAGGTCGAATCCGCCTTGGTGGCCCATCCCAAGGTGGCGGAAGCCGCCGTGGTCGGCCGTCCCGATGACATCAAGGGTGAAGCCATCTTCGCCTTCGTGGTGTTGCGCGGCGCGCGCCCGCCCGGCGGCATCGACGAGGCCTTGACCAAGGAACTGCGCGCCTGGGTGAGTGAGCAGATCGGCCCGATCGCCAAGCCCGACGACATCCGCTACTCCGACAACCTGCCCAAGACCCGCTCCGGCAAGATCATGCGCCGCCTGCTGCGCTCCATCGCCAAGGGCGAGGCGATCACCCAGGACACCTCGACGCTGGAAAACGAGGCCATCCTCAAACAGTTGCGGGGACTGGAATAAGCGGGTGACCAGCCAATAAAAAGGGCCGCATACTCGGCCCTTTTTCTTATCGACAGCGCATTTATACAAATTGATTTACAGTAACCCCTCAAGCGCCGGCAACTTCGCCAGCAACTCATCCATTGAAATTTCCTTCCCATCAACATCGAATGCATACAGTTTCTCGTCACTGCTCACAATGAGGGCGAAAAGCTCTTTACGCGCATACCAGCCGAGATCATGCAATGAATACATCTTGATGCATTCGACCGGAATCAGCTTGATTGCGCCGACATCAACCGCCGCGCCAATGCGCAGCTCATTCATGAATTAGCGCCTTTAACAGCGGCATAAAAAGCTCGCCAACAGGTTGGTGACAAGAAGAGACCCAGCATCACTCCGATCACGGCCAATGGTATGACACGGATTTCACCGCGACCTGTTGCCATGAAAACGGCCCGGGAAAAATCGGGCTGTACCCTCAGATCAACGCGCGGCATCCGTTGCACCAGACACAGCAGCGGAGACAATGTTCCATAAAGCCGTCCGGTATTGGCGGGATCATCCAGACCAAGATGAAGGCGCAACTTAATTTCGCGCACTCGAAATTGCCGCAACATATCCCTGGCGAATCGGAATAACCGCGCCAACATGCCGGGGTTGCGCACGAAGATCATTGCAGATTTTGTTCTTTTTGATTTTACAACACCGTTGCGCAACTCTTTTGGCGGCTGTGGCGTAGCTGCTGATTTCGCGATAGGCTTTGATTCTCCTTGAATGAAATCCTTGCGAATCAATCCATATCCCCAGGCAATGTTTATGCGTACACCTGGCCTGCTCTCAGTATCCAGGTGAAAAATCACATCGAGCGGTATCAACAAAAGAAGCAAGACACAAACCAACAATCCAAGCAGGATGGTGAACATGGTTTGACGTCATGCTGGTCTTACTTGCATTTACCGGGAGCGCAGATCTCAACGCATCTCCCAAGCGCCTCGCCGAACTTCTCAAAGGCGCTAGCGGCGCCTCCCTTGATGGGCTCCACGCGCACGCCGTCTTTGTTGATAATGACAATTGCCACCGGCTTTACCCCACCACCGCCACCGGTACCCGCCCCGGCTCCCTCGCCCTTCATCGGATCATCGCCTTTGCCACTGCCCCCTCCGGCGCCAAAACCAAAACCGATGCTCACCAAGGGAATGAGGGTGTTGCCCTCCACCGTAATCGGTTCACCGATTACGGTCTTGGAGTTCAGCATCTTCTCGACTTCGGCCAGAGCTGTTTTCAAGAGAGTCTCGACATTTTCCATCGCTAAGCTCCTATCCAACGTTATTTACGCGAACACAATGGTTTGCAGATCTATTAAAAGCTTAGCAAGAGAGGCGAGAAAGACAATGCGGTAAGCGTTTGTATGAAATTACTCGATCCTCTTTGTCATGGTTAGGGTTAGTATGTAATGGGTCGAGTAAGTGAATAGAGGCATGTCGAACATAAGCTGCCGCAGTTCAAGCCATCCCTAATCATCGTGGTCATGCCCGCGACCACGCTCACCCCTCCAGTCATGATCGTGGCGCTCATCCCAGCCACGTTCACGCCACGCCGGGAAAGGCGGGTGCTCATGTCCGTAACCCCGGCGATAATATTTATCAGCATCGCGCTGGAATTTATTCCATTCCTTGTCTCTGTACTCTCTGAGATGCGGCGGCAGTCGATGACGATCGATCTTCCGCCAGGGACCGCCATAGCCGTAGGCGGCATACCAATCATCGTTGTAGAACCGGAAGTAGTCGCCCATATAGAAAAACAAGCGATCGGGCGATCCCAACGCTATGTAAACCCCGAGCTCCGGGTACCACACCATGGGGGGCGGTGCTTGATACACCAATGCCGGTATGTCGACATAAAACCCAAAGGAGATATCGGAGTCGGCATGCGCGGCGGGACTCCCGACCGAGAACATGAGCAGTACCAACGAGGCAATGGGCAAACGGTCACGAGGCATAAATCCTCCTTATACTAGAGATATGGTCAACCTCATTTAAACTTAGCACAATCACCACTCGTGCCGGAACAATCTAGCCTAAACACTCGCAACTTATTATTAATAAAGCAAAACATCCATTTAGCCTGTTACCGATTTGAACCGGATATACGGTCGGCGCTACGCTTTCGCCTGGCATTCCAGCTGAAGGCGTTCAGCCGATGCTGACAGACCACCGCCGCACATCCGTATCGCCTCTCGTTGCAGGGCAATCCGCTAGATTTTAGCGCGTGCGCACACGCACCCTGATTCCATCACGCGCCCGCAAGGTAATGCCGGCATGAAGGATTACCCTATGCTCTTTTACCAGCTCAAAGCGGAACCGTTGCAACAACTTTGCAGCGATGATTACCGCCTCCATTCTGGCAAAATTATGGCCGATGCAGAGACGCGGCCCGGCACCGAAGGGGAGATAGGCGAAATGGTGGTCTGGAATCTTGCGCAGTGGGTCGAATTTTTCCGGTTCTTGCCAGAACTCCGGGTGACGATGTATCACGTAAGGGCTAACAATTACCCGGGAATTGGCAGGAAGCAGATAACCGCCAACCTCCTGTTCGGTCACAACCCGCCGCACCATGGTCCATATCGGCGGATACAGACGCATCGCCTCATTGATGGTGCGCTTGGTGTACTCGAGCTCTGCCACGTGCTCGGGAAGAAGCGGGCCGCTCGGCAATTCCGCCACCATTGCCTCTTCGCTTTCGGGATGTTGCAGCAAAAGATACCAAAGCCAGCTTAAGGCATTGGCCGTGGTTTCGTGTCCTGCGATCATGAGCGTGATTGTCTCATTACGCAGTTCCTCATCGCTGAAGGAGGATTCACGGCAGAGGCGATGCAGCAGGTCATCGCCTGCGCCGTGGCGATGGGCATTGATCAGCTTAAAGACCCGCTCATTCAGTGTCGCCATTGCCCTGGCATATCTCCGATTTGAGCGGGATGGAATCCAGTGGGGGATGGCAAGTGGTGACTCAATGCGCCGGTAGACATCCGCCAGCACAATGCCAATGGCCTGTTCCAGCCCGCCCATGTCTTCCGCGTCATCGGTGCTGAAGAGCGTTTTTTCCACAATGCGGTAGGTCAGACGCATCATGAGCGATGCGATGTCGACCGGCTCGTCACGATCCGCACGCTTTTGCAGGTGATCGATCAGCTCGTCGGTGGCCTCCGCCATAGTGGAAAAAAAGCCCTTCAACGACTGCGAGGCAAAGGCGGGCTGTAGTAACCGTCGCTGCCGTTGCCAGACCTCACCATGACTGATCAATACGCTCTCACCGCTTACACGGCTGATCATCTTTGAGGCGCGCGTGTTTTTGTCGAAGCCAGTGATATCTTTCAAAACCTGTTTGACGGCATCAGGATGGCTAACCTGATGAATGATCAACGGCCCCATGGTAACGCGCACAATATCGCCATAGTGGCTAAACGAGCGCATCATCAGCCCTAGCACATCTTTTCGGAACTCGGGTAGGCAGCCAATGATCGGGAGTCCTTTCGGACCGGGGGCGTGTCTTGCCATTAGCGGACGTACCCCCAGAGATCGAATGAGCGCCCCCATTCGGAGGCCACCCGCTGGCGTAGATGTTCAGGTAACTGGGGGTGACGGTTCTTCTGATATCCCTGCAATGAAGCGATATAGCGTCTTAAGCGCGGTTCAGCCCGTTCAAAGCCCGGTAGATTCAGCGCCGCGTAGGTCTTGCGCATCTCTTCCATTGGATGCTTTTCCAGATCCTCGAAACGCATCTCATGAAACTGTCCCTTGGGTATCTCCCCCACCCCGGCAAAGTAACCATCATAGAGATCGACATAGCGGCGAATGATCGCTTCATCCACCCGGCTTCGATCCGGTTTTTGCAAATAGGTGTACCACACCGCCGTGTCGTGGTACTTCTGGGATGAAAGAAACACCTCATAAGGGTGGCGGTGAATATGAACAAACCGCGCGTTGGGGTACAGCTCAAGCAATAGTTTGACTCTGGCGGTGTGTGACGGCGATTTGATCACGATCGGCTTGTCATATTTCATGGTGAGTTTTCGAATAAACCACGCCAATGCCTGTTTAAAAGCCTCACGCGCCTCCGGCTCGGCCTGTTCAAAGGTCAGGTATTTTGCATAATGGTTTTCCAGCCGCGGGAACGTAATGCCCAGATACAACGAACGTAAACAGATCATGCTCAAGCCCAACTCATCCTCCTGGGGCTCGCTGAAGGAGAGTGCCATGTTGTCCATCGGGCGCGTCGGCGGCAGCAACCAGCCAAACAGCTTGGTGTTGAGGTTTTCGGTGGTCAAAAAAGTGTAGGGATTGACGGTCTGGTAAGTATTGGGATAGGCAAACTGCTCAATATCCTGACACAACAGGTTGTGCAAATGAGTCGTTCCACTGCGCCAGTGTCCTAATACAAACAGTGGCGCATGCACCTGGCTTACGGCATCGATTTTCTTGTTATAAAGAAGACTCTCGATGGCCGACCAGAGTGAGTTATTGAGGCTCAGCAAGGAGATAAATGCCAGCCGATGGGCATAGACCGCATCCACATCGAATTTGACCTCGCGTAATAATTGCAACCACTTTCCGGCAGTGATGCCCGTCATGTGATTATGTCCGATACTCCAGCGGTGTTTGAGTTGGGATTGTGGCATGGCAACAGTGGCATGATCTGATGTTTAAAGGCCGCATCAGAATATGACAACAATCTCACTGTGCGCAATCAGATCCCAGCGTCACCGCTCTGTGGTGATTTAGCAATGGCGATCACCAAAACATTCAAAACCTTGATATGGCTCTCCTCCCTGCACGTATCGCGAGAGATAGCCGCCTTATCCAACCCGGTTATGGATAGCTTGCATATCATTAACCGCTGAAATAGTCGCCCTTAGCCAAGACCGTTTATGACCAGGGAGAGAAAGTCAATCTTTTCACCAATCATTTTGGCAGCCTTGACTAGGCATATGAGGCTTTTGCCGATAAGCGCCTTTGACGTATGATTCAACACTTTGACTTACATCATTGTGAAGCAAGGAGCATGCAACATGGCAACCCAGCAAGGTCACGCACACGAGTATCTTGAACAGTTAGTGAAAACAGATGGGTTGGAGCAGCTCAAGCGCCGCCTCGAAATAAAAACAGACGCCCCTGCACCAAGCATTCCCCGTGACCCGCGCATCAGCGACAATACAGTTGCCAGGCGCTGGGCGGTTTTGCCAGCGGGTGAATCACAGCAGGCACAGTTGCTCGATGCACAAACCCGTGACCAGCAGGATGCCTATCAGCGCAATATCGAGAACTTCATCGGCACCGTCAAACTGCCCGTTGGCATTGCCGGCCCGCTGAGGATCAATGGACTGTTTGCCCAAGGCGATTACTACATCCCCATGGCTACCAGCGAAGCGGCCTTGGTGGCCTCCTATAACCGGGGAGCGACGCTGATGAGCAAGGCCGGCGGCTGCCGGGCGATGCTGCTCAACGAGGGGGTCAGTCGTGCGCCGGGATTTGCCTTTAAATCGCTGGTTGATGCCGGCGCCTTTGTGGCTTGGGCGGTGGCCCAGCTCGCCGAGTTCAGAAAGGTGGCGGAACTGACGACGCGCTTCGGCAAGCTGAAAGATATGCGCATCACGATAGAGGGGAACCATGTCTATTTGAATTTTGAATATCGCACCGGAGATGCGTCGGGACAAAACATGGTGACAATCGCCACCCATGCGATTTTTCAGTACATCCAGGAGCAATCTCCTGTTCCTATCGAATATGCGTTTCTCGAAGCCAATATGTCCGGCGACAAAAAAGCCAGCTCGCAATCTTTTCAAACGGTGCGCGGCAAGAAAGTCACTGCCGAGGTGGTTTTACCCAGCGAACTGGTGAAAAAAGGGCTGCATACGACGGTGGCACGCATGGTCGATTATTGGCGCATGTCGGCCCTGGGGGGAGTGATGAGCGGCACGATTGGTGTGCAGGGTCACTATGCCAACGGATTGGCGGCGCTCTACATCGCCTGCGGGCAAGATGCCGCCTGTATTGCAGAGTCGGCAGTCGGTGTGACCCGCTTTGAACAGACCCCGGAGGGGGATCTCTATGCGGCCGTGACGCTGCCCAATCTTATTGTCGGCACCGTCGGCGGCGGGACCGGCTTGCCGAGCCAGCGCGCCTGCCTGGAGATCATGGGACTGGCCGGTGCAGGAAAGGCCCAGGCCCTGGCTGAGG
>CAZKZP010000010.1:18316-58126 GCA_964557295.1 uncultured Chromatiales bacterium
GTGTGCCGCGGTGGCATTGGCAGGTGAATTGTCGATCATCGGCGCGCTCTGCGCCGACCACTTTGCCCGGGCCCATCAGCAGTTGGCACGGGGCTAAGCGATGTTGTCCAATCGCTGGTGGATCTATCAGCGGGAACGCTTTCCTATCCTGGCCCACGGGCCTCTGGTGGCGGCATTCAGCTTCTCGGCACTCTGTTTCTCCGCTCTGTTGCGCGGCGAGGCAGCCATGCCGGGGGCGTTACCCGCCCTCGTCGCCTTTACGACGGCCTTGTTGCTGTTTTTGCAGCTGCGCATCGCCGACGAATTCAAAGACCATGAGGACGATTGCCGCTATCGCCCCTATCGCCCGGTGCCGCGCGGATTGGTCAGTTTGCGGGAGCTGGGCCGGCTGGGCATCGCCGCCATGTTTGTGCAGTTGTCGCTGGCCATCTGGCTGGCGCCTGGGCTGCTGCTGCTCTTGCTCGTGGTGTGGAGCTACCTCGCATTGATGAGCAAGGAGTTTTTTGTGCGCGACTGGTTAAAGGCGCGGCCTTTGACCTACATGTGGAGCCACATGCTGATCATGCCCCTGATCGATCTTTACGCCACGGCGTGCGACTGGTGGGTGGCCGGCACTGGAGTGCCGCCGGGATTGTATTGGTTTCTACTGGTAAGTTTTTTTAATGGCGTAGTCATTGAGATCGGGCGAAAGATCCGCGCCCCGCAGGACGAAGAGCCGGGCGTGGAGACCTACACTGCGTCGTGGGGTGTGCGAAAGGCCGTACTGTTTTGGCTGGGTTCGCTGGTGAGCACCGCCCTCTGCGCCATGTTGGCCGCGGTCCAGATCGGCTTTTTTCTCCCGGTGTTCTTATTGTTGCTCGTGTTGCTGGCGATCGCGGCCGGCACGGGCATGCAGTTTGTGCGTCATCAGGAGCAACGCCTGGCAAAACGATTTGAACTGATCTCCGGGATCTGGACATTGCTGATGTATCTATCGCTCGGTGCCGTCCCCATGGCATGGGCCGTTTGGAGTGCGTGATGAGCAACATTCTTTTTGCAGGGAAGCACGATATCCAACACCTCGGTGGCAAGGCCCATGCGCTGGCCGCCTTGCGCGATGCTGACCTGCCCATTCCGCCCTGGTTTGTGGTCACCCCCGCGGCATTTAGAAACTGCCTGAGCGAGGCCCAATATAACGAACTGCTCGTTGCCGAACAGGTGGAACAGTTTTCCGCGATCTTGGACCGGCTTTGCTTGACCGAATCTTTACTGCAGGAACTCGAAACAGCACTTGACCGGTTAGCTCCTGACGGCGGCCTGGTGGCGGTGCGGTCATCCGCCGTGGATGAGGATGGCGCACAGCACTCCTTTGCCGGACAACTCGAGAGCTATCTCTTTGTCGCCAGGGACTCGGTCGCGCGGCGCATCGTCGACGTTTGGCGCTCGGGCTTTAGTGAGCGCGTATTGATATACCGGCGCGAAGCGAGTTTGCCACTGCTGCCACAGGTGCCAGCGGTCTTGGTGCAGCGCATGGTGGAGGCCGAGGTATCGGGCGTGGCCTTTGCGGCCGACCCGGTCAGCGGCCGGCGCTCGGTCGCCGTCATCGGCGCGCTCTATGGCCTGGGGACGGCACTGGTATCCGGCGATGCCGATGCAGACACCTTCCAGGTGGATCTGAAGAACAGCATCATCCAGCGTGACATCGCCGCCAAGACGATCGCCCACCATTACGCTACTGGGACGAGCGAGGGCGTCAGCGCGCAACCGGTTGCGGCCGAAAGGGTTCATCAAGCCTCATTGAGCGACGCGCAGATCATCGCCGTAGCGGAGCTGGTGCGCGCCACGAGCCGGCACTTTGGCTCGCCTCAGGATATCGAGTGGGCCTATGGCCAAGGCAAGTTATATCTGCTTCAGTCGCGGCCCATCACCTCGATTCAGGCCATGGCCGATCCCGACGGTGAGTTGAACATCTGGGACAACAGCAATATCGCCGAAAGTTATGGCGGGGTCACAACGCCATTGACCTTCTCTTTTGCAAGCAAGGCCTACGAAGAGGTCTACCGCCAGTTTTGCCGCATACTGAAAGTCCCCGCAGCCACGATTGATGCCAATGAGACCACGTTTCGCCGCATGCTGGGTCTGATCCGCGGGCGCGTCTATTACAACATGCTCTCGTGGTATCGAGTCCTGGCACTGCTGCCGGGATTCACCTTCAATCGGCCCTTCATGGAACAGATGATGGGTGTCAAGGAGGGTTTGCCGGAGTCGGTCAGCCATGCATTAGGCCAGGCCAACGGCAAAGACAAGGTGCGAGACCTGTTTAACCTGGCGACGATGGCAGCCAGCTTGGTCGTAAACCATTTTACCCTGGCGAAAAAAATCGATCTTTTTTATCAGCGCCTCGATCAGGCATTGAACATCGATCAACAAACCCTCTCCACCCTGCCCGCTGACGCCCTCTGCGCCCACTATCACGAGCTGGAGCGACAACTGTTGACGCGCTGGGACGCGCCGCTGATCAACGATTTTTTTGCGATGATCTTTCACGGCGTCTTGCGCAAACTGACCGCTTCCTGGTGCGGAGACCGCAACGACACCTTGCATAACGACCTGCTGTGCGGCGAGGGCGGCATGATCAGCGCAGAACCGGCGCAACGTGTGCGCGCCATGGCACAACTGATTGTCCAGGACGAGGCCCTTGTTCAGGCGCTATGCGAAGGCAGTCTGGAAGAGATGCTGCGGCAAGTGAAACAACACCCCGCCTTGAACCAGCAGTTTCACTCCTACCTCGATAAATTCGGCGACCGCTGCCTGGACGAGCTGAAACTGGAGAGCGCGACCCTGCACGACGATCCCGGTTTGTTGCTGCGGTCGGTCGGGCAACTGGCCCGCCGCCTGCGCGATGATGCGAATGCCTTGGGCGCCTCGCTGGAACAAGAGTTTCGCAACAAGGCGCAACGGCAGGTCACCGAGGCATTGCGCGCCCGCTGGCTCAAGCATCGGGTATTTGACTGGGTGCTCAAACATGCACGGCACCGTGTCAGGGATCGGGAAAATCTGCGCTTCGAGCGCACGCGGCTGTTTGGACATGTCCGGCGTATCTTTGTCGAGCTGGGCAAGCGCTTCGCCAATGTTGGCATGCTTGAGTGCGCGCAGGACATTTTCTATCTGGAAGTCGATGAAATCATGGGTATCGTGGAGGGAACGGCCTCCACCACCGCGTTGAAATCCCTGGTGGCACTGCGCCGTGAAGAGTTTGAACGTTACCAGACGATGGCAGCGCCTGCCGACCGCTTTGAAACCTATGGGATGGTCCATCATGGCAACCACTTTGCCAATGCGAAGGCTGCCCAAGCGACGCAGGGAGATCAGCTGTCTGGCATCGCCTGTTGCCCCGGCATCGTGACAGGGCCGGTACGCGTCATCACCGACCCACGCAATGCCGTGCTCAATGCAGGTGAAATCCTGGTGGCAGAGCGCACCGATCCTGGCTGGATCATGTTGTTCCCCTCGGCCGCCGCCATCCTGGTGGAGCGCGGCAGTCTGTTGTCCCATTCCGCCATCGTGGCGCGAGAGATGGGCATACCCGCCATCGTCTCTTTGAGCGGCGTGACACGCTGGTTGAAGAATGGCGATGTGGTGGAAATGGATGGCAGTCGCGGCACGGTCAGACGTATCAGTCAGAGTGGTAGTTCATCATAAGGAGCCAGAATGAGCAGTGAAATTACAAGCCGGGCGGATTTTTCCCATATTCGCTACGCCCAGTGTTGGGAGGACGCCGACATCCTCACAGAGGGGCTGGCCATTCAGAGCGGCGACACCTGTCTCTCCATTGCCTCCGCCGGGGACAACGCCCTGGCGATGTTGTGTGCCGACCCCAAACAGGTCATCGCGCTCGATTTGAATCCGGCGCAGCTGGCATGCCTGGCCCTGCGTGTCGCGGCCTATCGCTGTCTCGATCATCAGGGGCTATTGGAACTCATCGGCTCGCGCGCCAGTGCGCGGCGGCGGGAGCTTTATCAAACATGCCGCAAGGATCTGGCCCCGGAAGCGAAGCGCTTTTGGGATGCCCATCCGGATCTAATCGACGCAGGCATCGGGGCGGCCGGCAAGTTCGAGCGTTATTTCTCGCTATTCCGGCAGCGTATCTTGCCTTTGGTGCACAACCGCAAGCGCATTGAGCAGCTGCTGCGGGGCGGCGATCTTGCACAACGCGAACGGTATTATCGCGAGAGCTGGGACACCTGGCGCTGGCGCGCCGTTTTCAAACTGTTTTTTTCACGCTTTGTCATGGGGCGGATGGGGCGCGACCCCGGCTTTTTCCAGTATGTGGAGGGCAGCGTGGCTACACACATTCTCAAGCATACGCGCTATGCCCTGACGCAGCTCAACCCTGCGGACAATCCCTACCTTCAGTGGATATTGACCGGCACCCACACCACGGCCCTGCCCATGGCGCTCCGTGAGGAGAACTTTGCGACCATCCGCAACCGGATCGACCGCATCGAGTGGCACCTGTTATCGATCGAGGAATTCCTGGAGCAAAACCAGGGCATGACGATTCAGCGCTTCAATCTGAGCGATATTTTTGAATACATGTCCGAGGAAAACTATCACCGCCTGCTCATGCGGCTGATCGAGTCTGGCGCCACTGGCGCGCGCCTGGCTTACTGGAACATGCTGGTGCCACGCCATCGCCCGGAGAACATGGCCGATCGGCTCAGGCCGCTGACCGAGTTGAGTGCGCGCCTCTACGGTCAGGACAAGGCATTTTTCTACATGGACTACGTTGTCGAGGAAGTGGTGTGACCTTGAATCCCTGGCTGGGCATGGTGCTGGTGGCGACCGCATTAGCGGGGTGTTTCGCCGCCTTGCGGCTCTATCAACTGCGCAGCGCCCCCCATCCGGAACTGGTGCGCAAACTACTCCACGTGATGATGGGGCTGGTCACCCTGAGTTTTCCCTGGCTGTTTGCCGAGCCCTGGCCCGTCGTAGTTTTGGCAGTCACCACGATTGCCGGGCTGCTGATACTGAAAAACCGCCGGGCTCTGCGGCAGCAGTGGGGCGATGTGCTCCACGGTGTGTCACGCAGCTCATTTGGTGAAATCTACTTTCCCGCCTCGGTGGCACTGCTGTTTGTGCTCTCTGGCGGCGATGCCCTGCTCTTTTGCATCCCCATCCTGATTCTCACCCTGGCCGATGCCCTGGCAGCGCTGATCGGTGTGCGTTATGGCCAGATGCAGTACAAGACCAGTGAAGGCCATAAAAGTCTTGAAGGCTCCGTTGTCTTTTTTACCATCGCCTTTTTAAGCGTGCACGTTCCGCTGCTGCTCTTCAGTGACGTGGGCCGGACGGAGTCACTGCTGATAGGGCTCATCATGGGGCTCCTGGTGATGCTGTTCGAGGCCATCGCCTGGCGCGGCCTGGACAACCTCTTCATCCCCTTGGGCGCATTCATCCTGTTGCAAACCTACCTGCCGATGACGGGAGAGGCATTACTCCCGCGGCTGCTGGTGATCCTCTTTCTGCTGCTGGCATTTTATCTGGCCCGCCACAAAACAACGCTGGATGATGGCGCAATTTTGGGGGCGGTGTTGATCGCCTATCTCACATGGGCTATCGGCGGCCTTGTGTGGCTTGTTGCGCCATGCACCGTGTTGGTCGCTTACGCCTTTTTCAGCCGCCAGGCCAACCAGCAAGTGGGCCGGGAACATCCGCTTCAAGCGGTGGCCGCGGCGGGCATGCCTGGATTGATCTGCCTGTTTCTGGCGAAGGAGCTAAACCAGCCTCTGTTATTTTATTGCTACACCTTGGCCTATGCCGTGCAACTCGCCTTGATCGGTTTGATACGCATCAAGCAACTCCAACCCGATCTGTCCGATTTCAAGATTTTGACAAGAGCGATCTGGCAAGGCTGGAGTCTGCTCTTTGTGCCATTCATGGTGATCGAAGCAAAGGTCGCTGCGTTTATCTTCTCGGCCCTCGCGGCACTGCTCATGGTGTTGGCTACCACACTCTTCTTGCGCTGGCAGCCCATCATGGACGACTACCTTGCGGACAATTCTCGCTGGTGGCGTCAAGGCAGTGTGCCCCTGGCGACGGCCTTGCTCAGCAGTGTTCCCCTATGGATATTCGGAGAGGTGTGGCGTGTTTAAGCTATTGGTCACGAGAGATCCTGCGCAACTGGCCCAATTTTCATCATCGCCCTGCTACCAGGGCTTTGATCTGGAGAGCATACGTCACCATGCCGCGGATCTGCACTGCGTGGCAATCAATAGAGAGGATCGGGCCGAGGCGCGCTGTTCGTTATGGTGGAGATCGGTGCCGGATTATCCGCAAGAACGTTTGGGCGTTATCGGCCACTTCCATTCAGAAAATGGCGCGGCAACACAGCACCTGCTGGACCAGGCCTGCAACCACCTTCGCCGGCACGGCTGCACCATGGCGGTTGGCCCCATGGATGGCAACACCTGGAGGCGCTATCGCTTCATAAGCGAACGCGGGGATGAACCCGTTTTTTTCCTCGAACCCGACAATCCGGATCGCTGGCCGCTCGAATTCCAGGCTAACGGTTTCGCCCCCTTAGCAAACTACACCTCGGCCCTGACCAGCGACCTGACGCTGGAGGACAAACGCTTAAACGGTGTGCGCCGCCACGTGAGTCAAAACGGCATCCGTCTGCGCGAACTGGAGATGGCGCGTTTCGAAACCGAACTGGAGCGAATCCATGCCTTGTCGGCCGAGAGTTTCCGCGACAACTTTTTATACACCCCCATCGACCGCGCCGAGTTTTTGCTCATGTACACCAAGGTCAAACCTTTTGTTCAACCGGCCTTGACCTTGCTCGCCGAGCTGGAGGGTGAACTGGTGGGCTATGTCTTCGCCATCCCCGACATCATGCAAAAACAGCGCGGGCAGACCATCGATACCTTTATCATCAAGACCGTCGCGGTAGCGCCGGCCCATAGGGGGGCGGGACTCGGCGGACTGCTGGTCGGCGAGGTGCAACATAAAGCGTATGCCTTGGGTTATCGCAAGGCGATTCACGCCTTGATGTATGAAGGAAACAAATCACGCAACATCAGCAGCCATTATGCCAAGACCATGCGCCGCTACAGTTTGTATAAAAAACCGCTGCCCTCGTGCTGATCACCCCTAAAGTCGCGCACCTGTCACCATGAACATCGCCGAGATCCTTAAGCAACAGGCACAACACCATCCTGAGACGGTGGCATTGATCGATACCCATCGCGGTCGTGAACGCTGCACCACATTTGCTGAACTGGAGTTGGCCAGCGCCCAAGCCGCCTCGCTGCTGAAGCGACACGGCTTGAAGGCAGGCGATGCCGTTCTGGTTTTTGTGCCGCTCTCCCTCGAGCTGTACATCGCCCTGATCGCCATTTTCCGCCTGGGGCTGGTGGCGACATTTCTCGATCCCTCCGCGGGACGCGCCCACATCGAGCGCTGCTGCCAGCTGCATCGCCCCAAGGGGTTTATTGGTACGGCCAAGTCCCATCTGTTACGTCTGGTGAGTCCGGCATTGCGGCGCATCGAGCATAAGTTTGTGGTGGGATTCCCCGTCCCTGGGGCGGTGCCCTGGCGGCGGATAGCGCACGCCCCCCCTGATCACGTGATTACCGAACGCCAGGAGAGCGATGCGGCCTTGATCACCTTCACCAGCGGCAGCAGTGGCCAACCCAAGGCCGCGGTCCGCAGCCATGGTTTTCTGATCGCCCAACATCGCGCATTGGAATCAAGCCTGGCGCTGAAACAGGGACAACTGGACCTGAGCACCTTGCCCATTTTTGTTTTGGCAAACCTGGCCTCGGGCGTGACCAGCCTGATACCCAACACCGATCTACGCCGTCCCGGTTCAATCGATGCGGCCACCGTGATGGAGCAGATTAACCGGCACAAACCCGATCGCAGCGCGGCATCACCGGCCTTCTACGAGTGCCTGTCCCGTTACTGCAATGAGAGCGGTGACTCATTGAGCACATTTGAGCAGATCTACACCGGCGGCGCGCCTGTTTTTCCCAGATTGCTGGCCAAGCTCCAGCAACTCAGCCCCCAAGGAGAGATCGTCGCGGTATATGGCTCGACGGAGGCTGAACCCATTGCCCATATCGCGTATGCAAATATCAGCGAACCCGATCTGAAGGCAATGATGTCGGGAAAGGGGTTGTTGACCGGATGGCCAGACGACTCCATCAAACTGCGCATCATGAAGATGCAATGGGGAAAACCACGCGGCCCGTACAGTGAAGCCGAATTCGCGCAGCAACTTGTGGTGCCAGGCGAGGTCGGTGAGATCGTCGTGACCGGCGGACATGTCTTGAAGGGATATCTAAACGGTCACGGCGATGAAGAAACGAAGTTTGATGTTGCCGGAGAGCGTTGGCATCGCACGGGGGATGCAGGCTACCTCGATCCCCACGGACGATTATGGCTGATGGGTCGGTGCAGCGCCTTGATCCAGGACGCCAAGGGATCGCTCTATCCCTTTGCGGTCGAGAGCGCGGCAATCCACTTTCCCGGCGTGCGGTATGCGGCGCTCATGGAGCATCAGGGCAGGCGCATGCTGCTTATTGAGGAAGCAATCACCGGGGAGTGTGATGTAACTGGACTGGGCGATGCGTTACATTGGGCCCTGCTTGATAAGATACGCCCCATTCCAAAGATCCCCTTGGACAGAAGACACAACGCAAAAATTGATTATCCTGCGCTTAGAAAACAGCTTTCAAGACACGGATCGCGCGAAGCATAGAAGATATCGGCGCCCCTGTTTGTCCGGTCGGGCTTGAATCCGTGCTCCTTTGCATGCGAAGAAAATCATTTAAGTTATTCTTGGCAATCACTGGTCTCTTGTCAGGTAGTCATCACATCAAGCGCATCAGCAACTGCATGGCAACGGCCGCGAAAACCCCCGCGAGCACATCGTCGATCATGATGCCGAAGCCGCCGTGGACGTGTGTGTCCAGGGTGCGGATCGGCCAGGGTTTGAGGATGTCGAAGAAACGAAACAGCACGAAGCCGATCACCAGCCACAACCAACCGGGTGGCGCGGCGGTCATGGTGATCATGTAACCGACGATCTCATCCCAGACGATGCCGGGGTGATCGTGCACGCCGAGATCGCGCGCGGTTTGGCCGCACAGCCACACGCCGAGCAGCGCCATCATCGCTGTGATCAATAGGTAAATGACGACCGGGAATTGCCAGCACAGCAACACGAAGGGGATGCCCGCCAGGGTGCCGAAGGTGCCCGGTGCCTTGGGCAGGCGGCCGAGGCCGAAACCGAAGGCGAGGACGTGCACCGGATTGGTCCATTGCATGTTCATGTCTCGGCGAAATGATCGTAACCACTGAGCGTGGGTTGATAGGTGTTGCCATGCAGTTGGCAGAGGATACCCGGCGCGTGCGTGATGGTGCCGATGCAGGTGACCGGCGTGTTGGCGCGTTGCGCCCGCTCGATGACCGTCTGCCGTTGTTGCGCGGGCGCGGTGAAGCAGAGTTCGTAATCATCGCCGCCGCCGAGCGCGGCCGTGTAATCCAACTCGGCTTGCGCGTTGCGATAGGCGTTGGAGAGCGGCAGTTGTTCGAGATGGATCTCCGCGCCGACGCCGCTCGCTTCCAGGATGTGGCCCAGATCGGCCAGCAGACCATCCGAGACATCGATTGCGCTGCTGGCGATAGCGCGCAGCGCCATGCCAAGTTCGAGCCGTGGCGTCGGACGATGCAGTCGCTCCAGCAGATATGCACGCTCCGCACCGCTGATCTCCAAGTCACCCTGCGCAATCTTCAGTCCAAGACCTGCATCGCCGAGCGTGCCGGAGACAAAGATCAGATCACCGGGTTGCGCGCCCTTGCGTGTCAACGCCGCGCCTTGCGGGATCAGGCCGTGGATTTGCAGGCTCAAGGTCAGCGGCCCGCGCGTGGTATCGCCGCCAATCAATTGCACGCCATGACGCATCGCGAGATCAGCCAGGCCTTGGGAGAAATCCGCCAGCCAATGTTCATCGGCCTGCGGCAAGGTCAGCGCCAAGGTCATCCAATTGGGTTCGGCGCCCATGGCGGCCATATCGCTCAAGTTGACCGCAAGCAGCTTGTAGCCGATGAGGTAGGGATCGGTCTCGGGGAAAAAGTGCACGCCGCTGACCATGGTGTCGACGGCGATCGCAAGCTCATACCCCTCCGGCACGGCCACGATGGCTGCATCATCCCCCACGCCCAGACGCACATCGTCGCGCACGGCGCCGAGGCGGGAGAAATACGCTGCGATCAGGGAAAATTCAGACCGTGCCATGGCGGGATACGCAATGCCAGCGGCGCTTATTTGGCGTTCTTGGATTTTTTCGCCGCTTCGATCTCGGCGGCGCGCACTTGACGGGCCACGCCGTCGAGGATGCTGTTGACATATTTATGCCCGTGCTCGGCGCCGAAGGTCTTGGCCAGTTCCACGCCCTCGTTGATCACCACGCGATAAGGCACATCGAGACGGAATTTCAATTCATAGATACCTAAGCGCAGGATGGCGCGCTCGACCGGATCGACCTCCTGCACCGGGCGATCGAGCAGCGGGGCCATATGATCATCGAGTTCGTGCAGGTGCAGCAGCACTTGATGCAGCAGTTCCTGAAAATATTCGACCTTCACGCCCTTCATCTCGTGCTCCTCGATGAACTGGCGATCGATGTCGGCGACCTCTTGCCCGGTCAATTGCCATTGGTACAACGCCTGCACGGCGCATTGCCGGGCCTTGTGTCGTGAGCTGCTCATGTTTATTGCTCCAGTATGCGCAACAGGTTGACCATCTCGATCGCCGACAATGCCGCCTCACCGCCCTTGTTGCCGGCCTTGGCGCCGGCGCGTTCGATGGCCTGCTCGATGCTGTCGACGGTCAACACGCCGAACGCCACCGGCAGATTGTGCTGCTGTCCGACCATCGCCAGACCCTTGGTGCATTCACCGGCCACGTAATCGAAGTGCGGTGTGGCGCCGCGGATCACCGCGCCCAAGGCGATGATGGCGTCATACCGCTTGGAGGCCGCCATGCGCTGCGCGGCCAGCGGCATTTCATAGGCGCCGGGCACGCGTACGATGTGCAGATCCTTGTCTTCGGCGCCGTGGCGCTTCAGGGTGTCGATGGCGCCGGCGAGCAGGCTTTCGGTGATGAAGCCGTTGAAACGCGACACCAGCAAGCCGAAGCTGGCGTTGCGGATGATCAGTTCGCCTTCATAGGTTTTGATGTTCGACATGCGGGGTTCCTGTTTTCTTTGTTCTATCAATGGATATATTCAACGACCTCCAGGCCGAAACCTGAAATGCCATGGGTTTTCTTCGGCGCGCCGAGCACCTTGAGCTTGCGCACCCCGAGATCGGCGAGGATCTGGGCGCCGAAGCCATAACTGCGCAAGTCCTGCACCTGCTCCTGGCGCGGCAGGTGGATGCCCTGGTCCTGCAGCTGATGATTGCGGATGCGCCGCACCAGGCTGGCGTTGCTGTCGTCGCCGCGCAGGATCACGATCACACCGTGGCCTTCCTCGGCGATGCGCCGCATCGCGTGGCGCAAGGGCATGCCCTCTTCCAGCGGATGGCCGAGCACGTCGCGCAGAAAGTTGTGCGACTGCACCCGCACCGCCGTGGGCCGCTCCGATTCTACCTTGCCGAGCAGCAGCGCATAATGCAAGTGTTTGAAGACCTGATCCTCATAGGTGATCATCCGGAACGCACCGAATTCATTGTGCAGATGGCACTCGGCGATGCGCTCGAGGGTCTTCTCATTCGCCAGCCGGTATTCGATCAGATCGGCGATGGTGCCGATCTTGATGGCGTGCTGCTGGGCGAAGACTTCGAGATCCGGGCGGCGCGCCATCGTCCCATCGTCATTGAGGATTTCGACGATCACCGAGGCGGGCTGAAACCCAGCCAGCCGCGCCAAGTCACAGCCGGCCTCGGTATGACCGGCGCGGGTCAGCACCCCGCCCGGCTGCGCCATCAAGGGGAAGATGTGGCCCGGTTGCACCAGATCCTCGGGCTTGGCGTTCGGCGCGACGGCGGCACGCACGGTCACGGCGCGGTCCGCGGCCGAAATCCCGGTGGTCACCCCTTCGGCCGCCTCGATCGAGACGGTGAAATTGGTGGAATGCTTGGCGTTGGTGTCGCTGACCATCAGCGGCAGGCGCAGCTGCTGGCAACGCTCCTTGGTCAAGGTGAGGCAGATCAGGCCGCGACCGTAACGCGCCATGAAATTGATATCTTCCGGGCGCACGCACTCGGCGGCCATGACCAAATCGCCTTCGTTTTCGCGATCCTCGTCGTCCATCAGGATGACCATCTTGCCCTGTCGCAGGTCGGCGAGAATCTCTTCGATACTGTTGAGTGCCATGCGCGTCAAATTATTTTAGAAAGCCGTGTTCGGCCAGAAAGGCCATGGAGATCCCGCTCGCGCCCGGCGCCGCCGCCTTGTCACCCAACAGCAAGCGCTCCAGGTAACGCGCGATCTGATCCACTTCCAGGTTCACCTCGGTGCCAACCGTGTAACCGCTCATGGTGGTCTCCGCGAGCGTGTGCGGCACGATGTTGAGATCGAACACCGCGCCATCGACGCCGTTGACCGTGAGGCTGATACCATCGACGCAGATCGAACCCTTCTCGGCGATGTATTTCGCCAGCGCCGCCGGGGCCGCGATGCGAAACTGCACCGAACGCCCGGCCGCTTGCCGGCTGACGACCTTGCCAACACCATCGACATGACCGCTGACCAAGTGGCCGCCCAGGCGCGTGGTCGGCGTGAGCGCCTTCTCCAGATTGACCGATGAACCGACTTTCAAGGCTTTGAGCGTGGTGCGCGCGAGTGTTTCGCCGGAGACATCCGCGACAAACCCATCGCCCGGCAAGGCGACGGCGGTCAGGCATACCCCGTTGACGGCGATGCTGTCGCCGAGCCGCACGTCATCGAGCGGGAGCTTGCCGGTGCGGATGCGCAGGCGGGTGTCGCTGTCCTTGTGTTCGATCGCCGCGATGGCGCCGATGGCTTGTATGATTCCGGTGAACATGGCCTTGATCAGTATTGTGCTGCGCTTATTTTCGCACAGGATGGGCCGTAATGCGCCAGTCCGCGCCGATTTTACGGATATCGGTGATGTACAGCGCGTTGCGCTGGGCCATGGTGTCGAGCCCGGGCAGATGCAACAGGCCGCGCGCGGCATCCCCCATCAGCACCGGGGCCAGGTAGAGGATGAGTTCGTCGACCAGCCCCGCCGCCCACAACGCGCCGCTGAGCGTGGCACCCGCTTCGACCAGGACCTCGTTGATCTCGCGTTGCCCCAGTTCGCGCAACACGGCCGCCAGGTCCAGGCCCACGCCGGTCGCAGGCACCTGGATGATCTGCGCGCCGGCCTCGCGCAAGGCATGTGCCGCCGGTTCGTTGTCTGCCGCGGTGAAGATCAAGGTGTCGCCTGCCTGCTTCAGCAGTTTGGCCTGCACCGGCGTTTTCAATGCGGTATCGAGAATCACGCGCACCGGCTGGCGCGCCTGCTGCGGCCAGCGCGGGGATTCCAAGGCGAATTCCGCCGCGCGCACGGTAAGGCTCGGATCATCCTGCACCACGGTGCCGATGCCTGTCAGCACCGCAGCGGAACTCATGCGCAGGCGCTGCACATCGCGGCGCGCGTCGCTCCCGGTGATCCACTGGCTCTCGCCGCTGGCTATGGCGGTGCGGCCGTCGAGACTCATCGCCAACTTGCAGCGCACCCAGGGCAGCCCCGTGCGCATGCGCTTGATGAAGCCCCGATTGAGCGCCTCGGCCTCCGTCTGCATCAGGCCGCAGTCCACCGCGATCCCGGCGGCTTGCAGCCGCGCCAGTCCCTTGCCGGCGACCTTGGGATTGGGGTCTTGCATAGCCGCGACCACGCGCGCCACGCCGGCCTTGATCAAGGCATCGGCGCACGGCGGCGTTCGGCCGTGATGCGAACAGGGTTCCAGCGTGACATAGGCCGTCGCGCCCGCAGCGCGCCCGCCTGCTTCTTCCAGCGCATGGACCTCGGCGTGCGGCCCGCCGGCGTAGGCATGCCAGCCGGTGCCAATAACCTGCCCGTTCCGCACCAGCACGCAGCCGACGCGCGGGTTGGGGTGCGGGCAGTAAAGGCTGCTGCCCGCGAGACGCAGGGCGTGGGCCATGAATTGATGATCGAGGGTTGTGAGCATGAGGGATTCGGGGTTGGAAAGTTCTGATCCAATGTAGGGTGGGTTTACCCAAAGGGCACAAGAGGCGGTTTTTGCCGCAACCCACCAAACGTTGCTAAGCACGGGTTGGTGGGTTACGGCGCACACGGTGCGCCTAACCCACCCTACATTTTATTGATCGTCGGCTTAATACATTCAAGGCTTTTTGCCTTCGAGCCGCTCGATCTCCTGGCGGAATTCATCCAGATCCTGGAAGCTGCGATAGACCGAGGCGAAGCGTACGTAGGCGACTTGATCGAGGTCGCGCAGCTCCTCCATCACCAGCTCGCCCACCAGGCTGCCCTGCACCTCGCGCTCGCCGGTGTTGCGCAGGCGCTGCTTGATGTGGTTGATGGCGTTTTCGATCGCCTCGGTGCTGACCGGGCGTTTCTCCATGGCACGCAGGATGCCGGCGCGCAGCTTGTCTTCATCGAACGGCTCGCGGCGGCCGTCGCGCTTGATCACGCGCGGCATCACCAGTTCGGCGGTTTCGAAGGTGGTGTAGCGTTCCCCGCAGCTCAGGCATTCACGGCGGCGGCGCACTACGTAGCCTTCGCTGGCCAGACGCGAGTCGATCACCTTGGTGTCATCGGCTGAACAAAACGGGCAACGCATGCGCCAGCTCGATCAGGCCGTTCGCTTACGCATACACCGGATGTTTCGCGCACACCTCGGCCACCTGGCCGCGCACGCGATCGATCACAGCGGCGTTGCCCAGGTTGTCGAGGATGTCACAGATCCAGCCTGCCAGCTGACGCGCCTCGGTTTCCTTGAAGCCGCGCGTGGTCATCGCCGGGGTGCCGATGCGGATGCCGCTGGTGACAAACGGCGATTGCGGATCGTTGGGCACCGAATTCTTGTTCACGGTGATGTGCGCCGCGCCGAGTGCCGCCTCGGCATCCTTCCCGGTGATCTTCTTGTCGATCAGATCGACCAGGAACAGATGGTTGTCGGTGCCGCCGGAGACGATCTTGTAGCCGCGGCCGATCATGACCTGCGCCATGGTGCGGGCATTCTTGACGACCTGCTCCTGATAGCCCTTGAAGTCGCTTTGCAGCGCCTCCTTGAAGGCCACGGCCTTGGCGGCGATGACGTGCATCAGCGGACCGCCTTGGATGCCGGGGAAGACGATGGAGTTGAGCTTCTTCTCGATCTCGGGATTGGCCTTGGCCAGGATGATGCCGCCGCGCGGACCGCGCAGGGTCTTGTGGGTGGTGGAGGTGGTGACATCGGCGATCTGCACCGGGCTCGGGTAGATCCCGGCGGCGACCAGGCCGGCCACGTGCGCCATGTCGACGAACAGATACGCGCCGACCTTATCGGCGATGTCGCGGAAGCGCTGCCAGTCAACGATGCGCGAGTAGGCGCTGAAACCGGCGACGATCATCTTCGGCTTGTGCTCATAGGCGAGCTGCTCGACTTGTTCGTAGTCGATCTCTCCGCTGGTTTCATTCAGACCGTACTGCACGGCGTGATAGATCTTGCCGGAGAAATTCACCTTGGCGCCGTGGGTCAGATGGCCGCCGTGGGCCAGGCTCATGCCGAGGATGGTGTCGCCGGGTTGCAGCAAGGCCATGTAGACGGCGGCGTTGGCCTGCGAGCCGGAATGCGGCTGCACGTTGGCGTAATCGGCGCCGAAGAGTTTTTTGAGACGGTCGATCGCCAGTTGCTCGACGATGTCGACGTACTCGCAGCCGCCGTAATAACGCTTGCCGGGGTAGCCTTCGGCGTACTTGTTGGTCAGCACGGAACCTTGTGCCTCCATCACGCGCGGGCTGGCGTAGTTTTCAGAGGCGATCAATTCGATGTGCGCCTCCTGACGTGTTGTTTCCTGCCTGATGGCCTGGGCCACTTCGTCATCAAAACCGGCAATCGTCATCTCTTTCGTGAACATTTGTATCCTCTATCCAGTTCGCTACAAACTCTATCGGAGGGGGAAATGCGCCCTCCTCGGGGGAGGGGCAATATTACCCGATTCGGCCCGCAATTGCATGCGGCGCCGCGGCTTAGACCGGATTCTGCCACCGTTGCAATTGCCGGCTCATGCGCCGCACGTGGCTGCCTTCCCAATAGAGCCGCTGGCAGCCGTGGCACTTATACAAATGTTCGATACTCGCGCGCGCGTGCCCCGGCACCTGCGCAAGCTCATCGGCCCGGGCCTGTCGCAGCGGGGTGTTGCAGACCATGCAGCGGGAAAAGGGCCGGTATTGCCAGTCCAACGGCACGCGCGCGCTCAATTCGCGGACGCACGCCTCCAGTTCATTGGCGCGCAGCACCAGCACCCGCTCATCGGCGTCCTTGTATTCGAGGAACTTGCGGTCGCGGGTGATCAGCAGGCGTCCATGTGTCCGCGCCAGCGCGATGAGATCCCGATCGGCCAGCCCGGGGACGGCGATCTCGGTGTCGTAACCCGCCGCCCGCAGCCAGCGGCCGAGCCGCGCGAGCATCTCGTCGCACAGAAAGCGCTGCCGCTCAGCCATGCGCGGACTCGATCAAGGCCTTGGCCACGGCGGTCCAGCCGCGCGCGATGTTCTCCGGGGCATAGCCCCCGCCGCCGACGGCCAGTAGCCGGCCTTCGGCATATTCCTTGGCCAAGACCGCCAGCCGCTGCGTGGCGTGAAAATGCGCCTGTTCGGATAAGCTCATGTGCGTGAGCGGATCCCCCGCCAGGCTGTCGACACCGCATTGCAGCAGGATGAACTCGGGACGCGCCCGATGAATAAACGCCTCCACCTTGGCCCAGGCCGCCATGAAATCCTTGTCCGTGGCGCCCGGTGCCAACGGGAGATTGAGCTTGGTGCCGCGGGCCGTGCCGTCGCCAGTCTCATCGACTCGGCCGGTGCCGGGGTAGAGATAGCGGCCGTCCTCATGGAGATCGGCGATCCAGACCGCGGGCTGGTCGATGAAGCCGTAGCACACCCCGTCGCCATGGTGGGCATCGATATCGACATAGGCGATGCGTTGGAGCTTGTGATGCTGAAGCAAGGTCTCGATCACCACGCCACAGTCATTGAACACGCAGAATCCGGCCGCGCCGCCGCGCGCGGCATGATGGAGTCCCGCGATCGGCACGAAGGCGGTTCGACATTCCCGCCGCATGATCCCGCCCACCGCATCCAGGGCGCTGCCGACCACATACGCGGCCACCTCATATACGCCTGGAAAGGCCGGGGTGTCGCCGGCATCCAGATACCCGGTTCCCGCCACCGAGTACCGCCGCACCCGTTCCACATATTCGTGAGTGTGGAAGCGCTCGATCTCCTCTTGGGTGGCCATGACCGGCGCACGTACCGTGCATCGCTGATCCAGTCCCTGCCGGCACAAGGCCTCCCAGAAACACCCTTGGCGCCACGGCCCGAAGGGATGCCCGTTGGGAAAGCCATAGTCCCCGAGTTCCTTGCCGTAATAAAGCCAGACCTCCGCTTGCATCTCTCACCTCGTCGCCACTGTGTTTAGTATAGAAACAAAAAAGCCCCGGTAGACGGGGCTTGATCGCTGCGCGTGGCGCCGGTGGCCGATTACATGCTGCTGCTCATCATGTAGTCGACCGCCTCCTTGATCTGCTTTTCACTGCATTTATCGCACAGGCCCTTGGGCGGCATCGCCTTCACGCCATAGATCGCAGCGTTGTACAGGGCTTCGGTCCCCTTCTGCTTGAGCGGCTCCCAATCGTCGACCTTGCCGAACTGCGGCACATCGGGCATGCCGCCCCCATGGCACATATGACAGTATTCGTTGTAGATCTGACGTCCCTGCTCGGCGTATCCCTGATGCGAGAAGGCCAGACCTAGCGCGATCATCGCCAGCCATCGCACTGCTCTCATGCGGTTCATCTAGACCCCCTTGAGAATAAATTACCTCAATCTTTCCACAGGAATATTAACCCCAGCTTAACAAGGATCGACTAATATTCCAACATATTTTAACAGGTAATCAGGACCTCTATGAGCCAGTTACTTGCACGAATGGTGATTCTATGGGTGATTTAATTCCGTTTGTGAAAAATTTAATAAAATCACCTTGGCGTGTAAACGAATCAAATCACAAATCGGAATCAAAGAGTGGGGGGTTGCCGACAATTCTGCATATGGTAGAGTGCAAGGACAACCACGCCGCCAACCCCCAGATAATCAGAGCGAAGGAGCACCGCATGAAGGTCGGATACCTCTTCAAAAACAAGCCAAAAACCAGTTTTTCCATTTCTCCCGATGCCACAGTGACCGAAGCCGCGGAGCTGATGAACGACAACCACATCGGCTCTTTGATGGTCAGGAAAGGATCGACCGGGATTCAGAGCATCATTACGGAGCGGGACATCCTGCATGTGGTCGGCGGTAGACCGGATAAGCTCGCCGTGCTCAAGGTTCGCGATATCATGGCCCCGTCCCTGATCACTTGCCAGATCTCCGACACCATCGATCACGCCATGGATCTGATGATCAACAACAAAACCACGCATCGGATACGGCATCTGCCCGTCATGGAAGGTGAGCAATTCGTTGGGATCATTTCAGTGAGCGACATCATCGAGGCGCTGCTGACGGAAACCAAGCAGGAAAACAACTTGTTGAAGAGTTACATCAAGAACTGGCCGGAAGAATAAGCGGCCAGGAAGCGGGACCCTCTATTCCTGGAGGGTTTCGAGATTGTTGCTTTTCGCGAAGTTGATCAGGAAGTTGAACACCATCGGCTCTTCGTCCTCGAGCCTGGCGTCGATCACCACGCAATTGACGCCGTCGATCGTCACCATGTTCACCTTGGGATGAAAATGCACGCGGCGGTCAGGCCCGATCGTGGAGACGGCGGTCGTCAGGCGCTGGGCCCAATCACTGGGCCGGAATCTCCGGCCATCGACGGTGACACCCTTGATGATGATCTTACTGACTTTGGCGTTGCTCATCGCTCGTGCTTAAATCCATTTTGACTCTGAGGTTCCACGATTGAAACCGGGATTCGGTTTCTTCTCTGTTCGGCTGCGGGGCGATTTTATTGATAGATCCGGCGGATTGGAAGCGTAAAAAATCACAATCCGCCGAAACTACCGCGTCACGACACCCACTTCCTGGCATTGCGGAACATGCGCATCCACGGTCCGTCCTCGCCCCATTCGGCCGGGTGCCATGAATGCTGCACCGCGCGGAACACCCGCTCCGGGTGCGGCATCATGATGGTGAAACGCCCATCCCGCGTGGTCAGGCCGGTAATGCCCAGGGCCGAGCCGTTCGGGTTGGCGGGATAGATCTCCGTGGACTTGCCGTAATTGTCGACATAGCGCAGCGCGACGACGCCGTGCTCGAAGGCCTTGGCGGCGGAATCGCCCGGCCGGAACTCGGCGCGGCCCTCGCCATGGGCCACGGCGATCGGCATGCGCGAACCGGCCATGCCCTGCAGGAAGATCGAGGGAGTATCGAGCACCTCGACCATGCACACGCGGGCCTCGAACTGCTCGGACTCGTTGCGCGCAAAACGCGGCCAGAGGCTGGCGCCGTGGATGAGCGCGTGCAGGTTGGACATCATCTGACAGCCGTTGCACACGCCCAGGCCGAAGCTGTCCTCGCGCATGAAAAAGGCGCTGAATTGATCGCGGGCGCGGGGATTGAACAGGATCGACTTCGCCCAGCCTTCGCCGGCGCCGAGCACATCGCCGTAGGAAAACCCGCCGCAGGCGACCAGCCCCTTGAAATCGCTCAGACGCACGCGGCCTTCGATGATGTCGCTCATGTGCACATCGATGGCGTTGAAGCCCGCGCGGTCAAAGGCCGCCGCCATCTCGACCTGGCCGTTGACACCCTGTTCGCGCAGCACCGCCACGCGCGGGCGGATGCCGGTGGCGATGTAGGGGGCGGCGATATCGTCATTGTGATCGAAGGTGAGATTGACGTGCAGACCGGGGTCGGCGGCATCGAGCAGGCGGTCGTATTCCTGCTGCGCGCACTGGGGATTGTCGCGCAGCGACTGCATGCGCCACGAGGTCTCCGACCAGGCGCGATGGAGATTGATGCGGCTATCGGCCAGGATCTCGCGCCCCGCGCGGGTAAACACGATGCGGTCGTCTTGGCGCAACTGGCCGATCACGGCGCTGTGCTTGCCCAGGCCGGCGTCGCGCAGGATCTTCAGCACATCATCGGCATCGCGGTGGCGTACCTGGATCAAGGCGCCCAGTTCTTCGCTGAACAGCGCGGCAGCGGCATCCCCGCCCAGCGCGGCGAGCTCGATCTGCACCCCGGTGTGGCCGGCGAAGGCCATCTCGCAGACCGTGGCGAACAAGCCGCCGTCGGAGCGGTCGTGGTAGGCCAGCAGCAGGCCCTGGCGGTTGAGGGTTTGGATGACCTCGAAGAAGGCCTTGAGCGCATGCGGATCATCCAGATCGGCCGGGTGATGGCCGATGTGCTGGTAGACCTGGGCCAGCGCGCTGCCACCCAAACGGTTCGCGCCCCGGCCCAGATCGATGAAGAGCAGTTCGCTGGCCTCGATATCGGTGCGCAGCGCGGGCGTGAGGGTGCGGCGGCAGTCACGCACCGGCGCGAAGGCCGAGATGATCAGCGACAGCGGCGCGACCACCTCGCGGCGCTCGCCCTCGTGCTGCCAGACGGTCTTCATCGACATCGAGTCCTTGCCGACCGGAATGGTCAAGCCCAGCGCCGGGCACAGCTCCATGCCCACCGCCTTCACCGCATCGAACAGGCCGGCGTCCTCGCCGGGATAACCCGCCGCGGCCATCCAGTTGGCGGAGAGCTTGATGTCGCTCAGCTTATCGATCGAGGCGGCGGCGATATTGGTGATCGCCTCGGCCACCGCCATGCGCGCGGAGGCCGCGTGATGCAGCACGGCGACCGGTGTGCGCTCGCCCATGGCCATGGCCTCGCCGGTGCAGGTATCGAAGCTCGTCGCGGTGACCGCGACATCGGCCACCGGCACCTGCCAGGGGCCGACCATCTGGTCGCGCGCCACCAGACCGGTGACCGAACGGTCGCCGATGGTGATCAGGAAGGTTTTGTCCGCGACCGTCGGCAGCCGGAGAATGCGGTAGGCGGCCTCCTTCAGATCGAGGCCCGCGGTGCTGAATTCCGGCTTGGCGAAGGTCTTGTGATGGACATCGCGCAGCATCTTCGGCGGCTTGCCGAGCAGCACTTCCATCGGCATGTCGATGGGCGTGTTCTCGAAATGGCCGTCGCCGAGCACCAACTGGCGCTCCTCGGTGGCCTCGCCGATGACGGCGAACGGGCAGCGCTCGCGCTCGCAGATCTCGCGGAACAGCTCCAAACTCTCCGGGGCGATCGCCAGCACATACCGCTCCTGCGATTCGTTGCACCAGATCTCGAGCGGCGACATGCCGGGCTCGTCGTTGGGGATGGCGCGCAACTCGAAGCGCGCGCCGCGCCCGGCGTCGTTGACCAGCTCCGGCATGGCGTTGGAGATGCCACCGGCGCCGACATCATGGAGGGAGACGATCGGATTCTGGTCGCCCAACTGCCAGCAGCGGTCGATGACCTCCTGGCAACGGCGCTGCATCTCCGGATTGCTGCGCTGCACCGAGGCGAAATCCAGATCCTCGGCGCTCGCGCCGCTGGCCACCGACGAGGCGGCCCCGCCGCCCAGGCCGATCAGCATCGCCGGGCCGCCGAGCACGATCAGTTGCGCGCCGGCGGGAATGTCTTGTTTGGCGACATGTTGTTCGCGGATGTTGCCCAGGCCGCCGGCGAGCATGATCGGCTTGTGATAGCCGCGGATCTCCGCGCCCTGCGGGCCGGGGGTCTTCAGCTCGAAGGTGCGGAAATAGCCGCACAGATTGGGGCGGCCGAATTCGTTGTTGTAGGCGGCCGCGCCGATCGGGCCTTGCAGCATGATATCGAGCGCGCTGGCGATGCGCCCCGGCTTGCCGAAATCCGTCTCCCACGGTTGCACCGCGCCCGGCAGGCGCAGATTGGAGACGCTGAACCCGCACAGCCCCGCCTTGGGCTTGCCGCCGCGGCCGGTGGCGCCCTCGTCGCGGATCTCGCCGCCGGCGCCGGTGGCCGCGCCGGGATCGGGCGAGATCGCGGTGGGATGGTTGTGCGTCTCCACCTTCATCAGGATGTGCACATCCTCTTGATGGTAGCGGTAACGGCCGTCGGCCGGATCCGGGAAGAAGCGCCCGGCCTGGTGGCCGCGGATGACCGCCGCGTTGTCCCGGTAGGCGGAAAGCACATTGTCGGCATGGCGCTGATAGGTGTTCTTGATCATGCCGAACAGCGACTTCTGCTGCGGCTGGCCGTCGATGACCCAGTCGGCGTTGAAGATCTTGTGGCGGCAGTGCTCGGAGTTGGCCTGCGCGAACATCATCAGCTCGATGTCGTTCGGATTGCGCCCCAGGGCGGTGAAGTTCTCGACCAGGTAATCGATCTCGTCGTCGGCCAGCGCCAGGCCGAGCGTGCGGTTGGCGATCTCCAGCGCGACCCGGCCGCCGCCGAGGATGTCCACCGAGGTCAGCGGCGCGGGCTGGGCCTCGCCGAACAGGGCGACGGCGTCCTCGGCGCTCTCCAGCACCGTTTCGGTCATCCGATCGTGGATCAGGGGCTTGATCTGGGCCAGCTGCGCGGCGGTGAGCGGCCGCTGGTCCTGGGTCGTGAAATGGAAGCGCGTGCCACGCTCGATGCGCCGGATCGCCTGCAAGCCGCAATTGTGCGCGATATCGCTGGCCTTGCTCGACCACGGCGAGATGGTGCCGAAACGGGGCACCACCACCGCCTGCGTGCCGGCGGGCTCCTGCGCCTCGCGCGGCGGCCCATAGCTGAGCACCTGTTCGAGCAGCTCGCGCTCAGCCGCGGTCAGCGTGCGCTCCACGAAGACGAAATGGATGAATTCATCGCGCATCCCGGCAACCTCGGGAACCCGTGCCTGCACGGCCGCCAGGAGCTTGTTTCGCCGAAATGAGGAAAGTGCCGGACCACCGCGCAGATGCAACATCGCTTACTCTTCTGTGTTTGGCTCTTAAAGGAGCGCCAATGATACTTGAAATAACAACGGCAGGCCACCTGCGGACCCGCGGGCGGCCTGCCGTTTTTTCAGTTGTTTTACTTGCCGGAACCGAGGTCCACGCCGAGACGGCGGGCGACTTCCTCATAGGCCTCGACGACACCGCCCAACCCTTGGCGGAAGCGGTCCTTGTCGAGCTTGTTGCGGGTCTCCTTGTCCCACAGGCGGCAGCCGTCGGGTGAGAACTCATCACCCAGCACGACCTCGCCCTTGAACAGCCCAAACTCGAGCTTGTAGTCCACCAGCAGCAGGCCGGCATCGTGGAAGAGCTGCTTGAGCACGCCGTTGACCTTGAAGGTCAGTTCCTTCATGCGCGCGACTTGCTCGTCGGTCGCCCAGCCGAAGGAGCGTATGTGGGATTCGTTGATCATCGGGTCGTGCAGGGCATCGTTCTTGAGGAACAGCTCGAAGGTCGGCGGGTTGAGCTCCAGCCCCTCCTGCACGCCGAGGCGGCGACAGAGGCTGCCGGCGGCGAGGTTGCGCACCACGCATTCGATGGGAATCATCTTCAGTTTTTTGACCACCGCCTCGTTGGCCGACAACAGCGACTCCACATGGGTGGGGATCCCGGCGGCGGCCAGTTTTTGCATGATGAAGAAGTTGAACTTGTTGTTCACCTCGCCCTTGCGGTCGAGCTTTTCCACCTTCTGGCCGTCGAAGGCGGAGGTGTCGTTGCGGAATTCCAGTATCAACCGGTCCGGATCATCGGTGCGATACACCGATTTGGCCTTGCCCGCGTAGAGTTGCTCCAACTTTTTCATTGCTGACCTCAAAATATGCGTTCGATACCGCGCCAATCCAAACCCGCCGCCTGATCGGCGATGCCGATCCAATCCGGCTGGCACGCCAGCGCCCTGCTCAGGGCCGCCGCAGCCAGCGCCGGGGTGTTATGTTTTTCGCTCAAGTGCGCCGCCACCACATGCCGGAGCCTCGATTGATCCAGCCGCGACACCAGTTCCGCCGACTGGTCATTGCTCAGATGCCCGTGGCGCCCGCCGACCCGCTGCTTGAGCGAGGGGGGATAATTGCCATTGGCGAGCAGAACCGTGTCGTGGTTGCACTCCAGCACCAGGGCATCACAGCCGCTGAGCTGCTCCACGATGTGAGGGGTGTGGCTCCCCAGGTCCGTGGCGATGGCCAATTTTACATCACCGTCGGAAAAAACAAACTGACTCGGTTCGTGGGCATCGTGCGGCACCGGAAACGGCTGCACGCACAGATCGCCGATCTCCAGCGGTTCGTGGCAGTTGAACAGGTGGAATCCAGCCAATTCGCCGGCGCGTTGCGCGCGCCAGGTGCCGGGGGTCATCCACACGGTGAGGCCGTATTTGCGCGAGAGCATGCCGACGCCGTGGATGTGGTCGGCGTGTTCGTGGGTCACCAGCACGCCGCTCAGGTCCGCGGGTGTCTTGCCCAGGCGATGCAGGCGCCGCTCGGTCTCCTTGAGGGAGAAGCCGCAGTCGATCATCACACAGGTGCGGCCCTGCTCCACCAGGAAGGCGTTGCCACCGCTGCCGCTGCCCAGTGAGGCGAAGCGCACGCTAACAGTTTTTTGAAAAACTCCCTCTCCCACAGGGATTTATGCCCTTTAGGGTAGAGGGTTGGGGTGAGGGGATAAATTGGACGTAATTACTAATTTTCATTCCCCTCATCCTAACCTTCTCCCTGTGGGAGAAGGGACCAGATTCTTTTTCGACAAACGGCAAGACCTCGATATGGCGTGGCATTACTGTTCCGGGAATAACGTGCGCAGCCGCTGATGCAGGCTGTCGATCACCTTCTGCGCCCGTTCGTTGCGCACGGGGCGGGATTGCAGGTCCAGCAGGTAGATCCGGGTGTTGCCGGCCTCTTCGCTCAACTCGAAGCGGTAGCGGCTCGCCGCGTGCTTGGCGCTCGGGGCGAGCACACCGTTCAACCAGCTCGCCGAAGGCTTCTCCCCGGCGGTGGCGGATTCGAAGCTGGCGATCAGAAAACGATTGCGGCGCTCCTGGGTGTCGATGACCGCGCCCTCGGCCTCCATCGCCTGCACCAGCTTCGGCCAGTTGCGTTCGATATCGCCGGCGAGTGTGATCGTCAGGGCACCGTCGATGGTCTCGACAGCCAGCGCGGCGGACTCAGCTCCCGCTGCGGCGGCTGGCGGCGGCTCGGCAAATTCCACCTCGGCGGCGCCGAGGGAGTAGGCCAGGCGCTTGATCATCTCGATGCGCACCTCCGGATCTTCGGGGCGCGGCTGCCAGTCCTTGTCCTCCGGACGCTTGATCTGGCTGCGCAGGGTGAGATAGATCTCGGTGGTGTCGGGCTTATCGCCCCGCTCCATGCGCAGGCGATAGCGGTCGCGCGTCGGCACCGAATCGCCGCTTTCGCGGTACTCATACCAATCGGTTTCCATGATGCCGAGCTTGGGCGAGTTCTGGCTCAAGTCAAAGCCCTTGGATTGCCAAAATTCTTCCGCCCATGACCAGAGTTTATCGGGCGCGGCATTCACCACCAGCCACATCGCCTGACCGTCGCGCATGAGGGTGAATTGCTTCTGCTCCGGCAGCACCGGCTTCGTGCCGCTGGCGCATTCCTTGGCGTAACTGGAATAGACCGCCGTGCCCTCGCCGACTTCCGGGATCGACATGCTGGTGTCTTCCATGGGACGGGTCAGCCCGGGCGGGAGCTCCAGATTGGCCTCGGGCCGGGCCTTGTAATATTCATGACTGGCGGAGATATTGGCGCAGCCACTAAGCAAGCCACTTGAAAGCAGCGCCGCCACCAGCCATCCCGAGCCGCGGCTCGGCTTATATATATTCATCAAAGCACTCCCGCCTGTTTCATCGCCTCACGCAAGGCCGCATGGTATTTGACCGACAGCGGTGTGAGCGGCAGACGAATGCCGTGGCCGATCAGGCCCATCTCGGCAAGCGCCCATTTCACCGGGATCGGATTGGCCTCGAGGAACAGGTTTTTGTGCAATCCGATCAGTTTGTCATTGATCGAGGCGGCGCGCGCCTGATCACCCGCGGCGGCGGCCGCGCACATATCGTGCATCGCGCGCGGCGCCACATTGGCGGTCACCGAGATCGTGCCCTTGCCGCCGAGCAGGATGAAATCCATGGTGGTCAAATCATCGCCGCTGTAGAGATCGAGCCGGTCGCCGCAGCGCTTGAGGATGTCGCGCGCGCGGCCCAGGTCGCCAGTCGCCTCCTTGATGCCCACGATGTTGGAAATCCCCGCCAGACGTTCGACCGTCTCCGGCAACATATCGCAGGCCGTGCGCCCCGGCACGTTATAGAGGATCTGCGGGATCGGCACCGCCTCGGCCACCGCCTTGTGGTGAAGATAAAGCCCCTCTTGGGTGGGCTTGACGTAATAAGGTGTGACCAGCAAACACGCATCGGCCCCGACCTCCATCGCCCCACGTGTGAGCGAGATCGCCTCATGCGTGGCATTCGACCCGGTGCCAGCGATCACGGGAACCCGCCCACCGGCGAACTCCACCGTCTTGGCAATCACCTCGATGTGCTCAGCCTCGGTCAGGGTGGCCGACTCGCCGGTGGTGCCCACCGCGACGATCGCGTCCGTCTTGTTTTCGATATGGAACTCGACTAAACGCTGCAATCTCTCGTAATCGACACTGCCGTCGTCGTGCATGGGGGTGACCAGCGCGACCATGCTGCCGTGAAACATGATGATCTCCGGGCGATGAATGCTGAAAACCCGTCATGTTACTGATGCCGCCCCGCAAACTCAAGCAAGCCCAGGGCGGAACCCGAGAAAAGACCGCGCGCGCCTTCAGGGCGACCGTCACCGCCCGCCTGCTAGCCAGATACTCCCGCCGCGTGGGCCGATAGCTCCCCCGCCTCGGTCCAGACGCCCAAGAGTCTCAGGCCCCTCTTCGCATTGTGTTCCATGAGAGGTATTGCATCATTTGATGTTGAATTCTCGCCCCGCTCAAAGGGCAAAAGACCCATACATTATGTATTCGAAAACAGTGGGTTACTCACATTCGTGGGACGCAACCAAAGCCTACATCCCCAGTGATGTTTTTCTGTTGCTGAGCGAAATTGTTTCCACTAGTATGGCCTTGATTCCCATATGGGATCAGCTTTTCAAAACCACAAACAGGAGTTGTTGTCATGAATAAAATGATTAAGAAAGTGGCTATCTCTACCCTGATGCTCGGAATGCCTTTGGCAGCATTTGCGGCGCCAGTGGATCAGATGAAAAATCCGTGGACGCATTGCGGTATCGGCGCAATGATTTTCCAGGAAACGCAGTGGGCCGCGGTCACCTCTAATATCATCTGGGATCTCGGTACGACAGCCGTTACCTCCGCTGCCGCTTCACCTAACCTTTGTTCCGGCAAGGATGTTGTTGCCGCACGATTCATCACCGAAAACTATGCCAATATCGAAGAAGAAACCGTTAAGGGTGATGGCAAACATTTGAATGCCATGCTGAACATCCTGGAGTGTGATGCATCGGTACAGCCTGAACTCACCCGCGCGATCCGCAGCGAACTCAGCAACGTCATACGCGAGCCTGCATACCAAGCAGGTGACACACGCGCCAAAGCCGAAACCTATTACAACGTCGTCAACAGCAAAGTCGCTGGTGTCTGCAAGATCGGCTAACTCTGCATAAGCCCTGTTGTTTGTGTGCCCGCCGCATCGATGGCGGGCACCCCTCCATGCCCCACGGATTCTGTCTATGTTCCGCCCGAGTTTCATGGCGTGCGTCGCCTATGTTTTAGCGATCGCAAGCGCATTTATGGCGTCCCCCTGCATTGCCCGCGACAGTATTTCGGCACAGAAATCCGCAAGCGTCGATGACCTTGTGGCGCAGGCCAATCAAAAAGGATTGGCTCATGATCCGTATTGGCACGCCTTGCTGCATTACCATGGAGCCCTATTCAGTCCGAGAGGCTTGCGGAGCGATATCATCACTCCCGATTTTTTCTTGGCACCGCAAGGGCGTTTCGATCCCTCGGCCGAGTTGGCGGCGACCATCCGGGCGATGATCGCGCCGCCAGCAAATGATCAGAACGATCATGCCCAATGCCGTTTCATTGCTCGATATCATTGGCTGCGCCGCCAACTCGACTGGTCAGGGACTGAAGCGCCTCCGGTTGTCTGCGCCCGGTTCGTTGAGTGGTCACGGCAAGGCCAGATCACCTCTTTGAGTTTGATATTCGCCACCGGCTATCTCGGTAATCCTGCCTCTTACTACGGTCATTTGTTGCTGAAATTCAATGTCGCGCAAAGTCAGGCGAACTCGAACGATTTGCTGAACAAAAGCATGAATTATGGCGCCGATATTCCGCCTAATGAAAATGGCATAGCATATGTGATCAATGGTCTATTTGGCGGGTATGAGGCCGGCTTTTCCCATGAGATGTTTTATCGGATGAACCAAGTTTATGTGGAAAACGAGTTGCGCGATCTATGGGAGTACGAACTGGCGCTCGACAAGACCGAAGTCGATCAGATTGTGGCCCATAGCTGGGAATTGCTTGGCAACAAATTCGATTATTACTTCGTCAAAGAGAACTGTGCCTATCGGATGGCGGAGCTGCTTGAACTTATCATCGACGAGCCACTGCTGCCTGATATTACCCCTTGGTCGATTCCTTCCAGCGTTTTCGACCGCCTGGCCCAGGTATCCCATCGCGGCCAACCACTGGTACGTGATGTACGACGCATCCCGTCGCGGCAAAACCGTTTTCACGACAGTTTCGACCGGCTTGAAACGCATCAACAGCGCGTGCTTGAACAACTGATCGCGCGACCGCTCGATTTGACCATGCCAGCCTACACGGCACTTGCGATAAAAGCCAAAGTCGCGGTAGTCGACACACTGCTCGAGTATTACGAATTCCGTCGTCTACAAGACAGCGACCAGGGCGCGTATAAAAATGAAAAGAATCGCTTATTGATCGAGCGGATCGAACTGCCACCCGCGACAGAGTTACCTCCGGCGCCGGTCATGGCTCAACCGCCCGCCCCCCCACACGCGGGGCCGCGCCCGACGCTGGCCCGCATCAGCGTGTTGACCAACAGTCACCTCGGCGAAGGGATCGAGCTGCGGTTACGACCCACCTACTACGATAGCCTCGCGCTCGACGGCGGCCGCATCGCCAATGCCCATCTTGCAATGTTTGATCTGCGCATTGCTATGATAGACGAGGCACCCCGACTCAGAGTTCTCGACTTCGTCAACATCGAGACACTCAATCTCTCGCACACCGGCCTGCCTGGCGACGGCGGGTTTGCCTGGAAACTCCGGTTTGGTTTGCAGGACCTCGATTTGTCTTGTCATCCATGCACCATTGCCCACCTCACCAGCGGCATCGGAAAGGCCTATGCGATCAGCCAGGGAGGGGTTGGTTACGCGATGATTGACGGTAGCGTGCGCACGCCGAGAGAAGATGTCAGCACACTTTCCGCATCAGCCTACGTCGGACTGATCATGCAGCCGTTGCCCGGCTGGAAAACCATGATGCTGGCGGGGCGTGAGGGCGACTTTGGTGGCTCTCGCGAAAAGTATTCACGCATCAGTTGGGAAAACCGATTTGGCGCGCAGCGTGATTGGGATATTCGATTAACCTACAACAAACAGCTCGCCGAGGAATGGCAACTTGGCTTTTCCAGATATTGGTGAGGACGACAAAACAGGAATGGATTCTGAAAAGAAGAACCTGATTTAGAATGCGTTCGTCTGGCTGACTTGCATGATCAGCTTTCATGCAGGCAACACCTATCAGCGGGGGGGGTACCACCGTCGCGCAACCGGCTCTCCAAATACTCTACCAGCTTAGGACGATAAATCTCCCTCATTGAACCGAAGGCCGCCGTGTGACCACCCTGCTCGATGATCCAGAGGGTCTTGTCGCCTTTGGCCGCGGCATACAAGGTATGGGCGTGGATTACCGGCACGATAAGATCGGCATCGCCGTGGATGATCAAGAGCGGCGCCTTGAGATCAGCGATCACGGCCAGCGGGCTGTATTGATCGGTGACGGTGAAGCTGAGCGGCCATTGCAGCGGCCAGGTGATGACAAGATCGGAGAGCTTCTCGCGGAAGATCTTGCGGTAATCGGAAAAACTGCTCTCCACGACCACGGCCCGCAGCGGCATCACTGATGTGGCCGCGGTATACATGGCCACGGCCCCACCCAAGCTCTGGCCGAACAGCACCAGCCGATCGGGATCGACATCCTTCCGGCCGCGCACATAATCGAGCGCCGCGCGTGCATCGAGGTGCACGCCGTCGAGACTCTCCTTTCCCTCCGAGCGTCCGTAGCCCCGGTAATCAAAGGCAAACACGTTGTATCCCGCCGCCGGCAACCAATACACCGCCGCGATGTGGGTACTGATGTTCTCCGCATTGCCGTGAAAAAAAATCACCGTCCCCTTGGCCGGCCCCGGCGCCGGCAAGAACCAGCCGTGCAGCCGCGTTCCATCCACGCTGTTGAAGCTGACATCTTCATAGGCCAGTCCGATATCCTGCGGCGTGCGCACCAATGGCTTTTGCGGATAAAAGAACATATTGCTGCATCCGCTGAGCAGCAATACCGCGCAGCACATGAACAACACGCTAAGCCGATCGAAAATCAATCGCCTGCTAGAAATAGACATACAAGCCCGCCTTGATCACGCTGCGCCAACCGTCGAAGAGGTGTTCACGCGCCAGATTGAGCTGTACCGCCAGATCGGATTGCACGGTCCAGGACTGCGAGAATTCCGCGGAGGTGCGATCCCATCCGTCGCTGGTCAGGTCCTCCAGATGCTTCGCCTTGGCGTAGACGCGCCACGTCGCGCTGGGATAGAACATCACACCCGCCTCGATCCCGGTCGCGAGATTGAAGTCATGCGCAAACGCGCTGGAATAGGCCAGCTCGCCGGACCACAGTCCATAAACCAAGCCGCCATAGTCATCCGCAAAACTCACACTCTTGCCGCCACCACCGCGCACCAGGTACATCACCCTATGGTTCGAGGGCTCTATCGAAAAACTCTCCCAGCCGGTGGTGACATTCCAGGCGATCCGGCCGAAGAACTCATCCTGCGGCTCGAAGTTATCCAGATGGATCAGATGAAAACGATCCAGCTTCAATTCATTCTCACCCTCTGGCGTACGATAATAACGCGCATCCAGGCGCCCGAATTCCAGCGCGAAGTGACTCTTGTATCCCGGCTGCGGATCGAGCCAGTCGTGATACACCGCGCGCCAGCCGAGGTCGAGAAAGTCACCTCGATCCTCCGATCCCAATCCAATGTGGGCGCGCGCGGTCTGATGACCTTGGTCGGGGCGCACATCCGGCGCCGGGATCACCGGCGCTTGCGATGTCACGTTCAGCTTGCTCCGGGCCAGCAACAACTGGCGTTCTTGCTCGCTCAATTCGGCGGAAATCGCTTTGTTCCTGGCGATCTTGTTGTAACGGAAATAATCATACGCCAGATCCAGTATCGCGGCCTGCTGCTCAAGGGGTCTATCCACCATCACGGCCGGTTGCAAGGTCAGCACATCGTGGGAAATATCCTCGGCCAGACGACCATTTTCCGGCGCCATCATCCTGCGGCGCTCGTTGATCACGCGATAGTGGGAAGGATTGTAGACTACTTCAGAAACCATGCCGCGGCGCTCCAGCGAACGCAAGGTGTCGACGGGCAACACCCACCATGGATATTCATCGGTCATGCCGCGATACTGCGGCTCCACTTCCATCAACGACAACACGTGATAGGAGCAGTTTTCGGTGAAAAAATAATAATCGAAATGCGTCGGAAGCAACTCCCAGGCGTGCATCAGAATGAAATCGACCGTCTCTTGCTTGAGGTTCAGCCGATACTCCCAGATGTCGCGGTTTTCCATCTGGGCATACTCGCGCAGCTTCATGTAATACGGAATGATGTGGTACTTACCAATGAAACCGCCGGTCAGACCTTTGAAGGCATAAGACACCCCGCCGCTGTCATCACCCTCGGCCGCGTAATTGAGGGTGTAGTCCAGCATCTTGGTCGATTCGGTTTGCCCTGCGCGATCGATGCGCAGCAAGGTGTGGCCGAACATCGATGAGGGACTGTTAGGGTGCGTCGTCGGAAACACCACGGTCAAACCGACGGGCGCCAACACCTGGAGAAAGATCTCGAATTTTTTGCACTCTTTTTCGGGCAGGCGCGCGGGATCAAAACCCAGCTCGCGCTTCAGCCAAAAGTGACGGGCGCGGAAACGACACTGGGCCGTCATGCCGTTCGGCGCCGCACCCGCATCCGAGAAAAAACTCGCCAAGGTCGTGCGCAATTCCTGCGCTGGATCCACCGCCCCCTGTAACGAGGTAAAAAAATCCCCGCCATCAACCTCGCTCACATGGCCGCTGAATACGCTGGATTTATAATGCCCCAGCGCCAGCCAGACGGGATGCGCGGCAAGTTTTTTGGCCTCGGCACGGGATATCAGTTCCGCCAGATAATGCTCGGGCTGCGCCGCCAGTTGCTCGATGGCCTTGTCATATTCTCCGGCGCGCAGCGCCTCATCAAACGGATTAGCGCACGCAATCGAAGAACAAAAACTGAAAAGCGCAAATACTAAGGAGATAACACGCATGGAGGATCAAACGACAAACAGCTTGGTATAGATACAAAGATATCCCCGCCGGCCAGAGACCAGACGGGGATATCTCGACAGGTGCAATTATTGAACGTACTTATTTAGCGTCGGATGGGTCATCATCGCCGTATGCAATGAAGAGAGAACCCCCTCGGCCGATGCGCCCGCCGATGAGAACAGCGTGGCGAATTCATCCTGCGTCATGGATTTGAAGGTGTCCCGATCAGACTCTTCGATGCCCATTACGGCCGCCAGTGCATCCAGGTGCGCGCCCTGGCCTTGCGCCATGTCGCGCGACAGGCTGTCCATGTTCATTGCGACAAACCGCTTCTGCTCTTCTTCCTTCAACACGGTTTTCGATGGATCGCAGCCCAGAATCTCTTCGTCCATGATGCTGGCCGTGGTCATGAAGAAGGTGCGCGGGATCAGAACATCATTGAGGATTGCGGCTGTGATATTCGCACCCTTAGTCGACTTGCCTTCCATGATCATTTTTCCGATGCCGCAACCGGCGCTGTCATCGGCCATCGCCACCTGAGCGGACAAACCTAACGCGGCGACCATAGTAATACTCATTGCTTTCGTTTTCATTGTGGGTACTCCCTGATGAAATCAGTTGATTGCGTAAGATTGATTGGCAACGATTATTGCGCGTACTTCGCCAGGTTCACATCAGACTGCATGGCTGTATTCAGCGTTAACAGCATCTGTTGCGCCCCTTGCTCGGAAGACGCCATCAGAGAAGGCAACTGCGATTTGGTCAGGGCGTAAAAATCGTCCCGATCCGCAGCGCTGATACCTATCAGGTCCGCCAATGAAGCCAAGTGATCACCGCCGCCTTGGGCCATCTCCTGGGTGATATTGTCCATATTGGAGGAAACGAAGATCTCGCGCTGAATTTCATTTGAGACGACTGCCGTGGGATCGCATCCCAGCGTGCCCGACGTGATGCCGAACCATTGGTTCCAGGTTGACCCATTGGTCGTGGCCGCCAAGGTGTGCGCAAAAATGCCACTCTGGCCCTCGAAGATCATGGTGCCGACGCCACAGCCCGGACCCGTATTTGCAGCCTGGGACAGTGCTGGAGCCAGCAGTGCAGCGAATGCTGCCGTAACGATGACTTTTTTCATGACGCTACCTCTCTTTGGTTGTTATGTGCTTCCTACATCTCGCCCTTCAAACCTAGACTACGGTTCAAATACTTGTCAACGGCATACCCGATGTTTGATACTGATTTTTAAATACGAAACCAAGAATAACAACCTCTATATTTCCATGGTGATCATGCGATGCCCAAAACCGCAATCGGAAAACCCGTACCCGACTTCACCCTGCCCGCCACCAGCGGCCAGCACATCACCCTCTCCTCGCTGCGCGGTAACCACGTGGTTTTGTATTTCTACCCCAAGGACAGCACGCCCGGCTGCACGCAGGAGAGCTGCGATTTCCGCGATAACATTGCCGAGTTCAAGCGCCGCAATGCGATCGTGCTGGGCGTATCGCGCGACAGTATCAAGTCGCACGAGAACTTCAAGACCAAGCAATCCCTCCCGTTCGAACTACTCGCGGATACGGACGAAGAGCTCTGCGCGCTGTTCGATGTGATCAAGATGAAAAACATGTACGGCAAACAGGTGCGCGGGATCGAACGCAGCACATTTTTGATAGACAAAGACGGTGTTCTGCGCCAAGAATGGCGTAAAGTGAAAGTGGCCGGCCATGTCGAAGAAGTCCTTGAAGCGCTCAAGGATCTGTGACACTCGCCGATAACTAAAGTAAGATCCCAACCACGGGGGCAGTAATGAACAGTGGCTCTGAACGACGAGCGTACGTTCTCGATACCAACGTACTGATGCACGATCCCACCTGCATCTTCCGCTTCCAGGAGCACGACATCTTCCTCCCGATGATAGTGCTCGAAGAACTCGACAACAACAAACGCGGCCACTCGGAAGTGGCGCGCAACGCCCGCCAAGCCAGCCGGTATCTCGAAGATCTGATCGCCTCCTCCGGCAACGAAAGCATCGAACAAGGTATCCCGCTCCCCACCCCGGAAAGCGCTGACTACGTCTCCGGCCGCTTGTTTCTGCAAACCCGCGAGATGGTGTTCGAGATCCCCGCGCAACTCCCCGGCAACAAGGCGGACAACACCATCCTCAGCACCTTGCTGGCCTTGCAGGAAGAGCGTCTCGACGTCAACGTCGCGCTGGTTTCAAAAGACATCAATCTGCGCATCAAGGCCGCCGCGCTCGGCATCCGCGCCGAGGACTACCACAGCGATCAGGTGCTCGATGACGTCAAGCTGCTCTACAAGGGCTATAACGAATTACCGGGCGATTTCTGGTCGACACACAGCAAGGAAGTCGAATCCTGGCAGAAGGAAGGCCGCACCTTCTACAAGGTGAAAGGCGATGATGTCAGCAGCTGGCACGCCAATCAATTCATCTTCGCCGAAAACAATTTCGAGGCCTTGGTGCGCAACGTCAAGGGCAATGAGGCGGTCATCGAGCTGGTCAAGGATTTCCGCAGTCCGCATCATTCGGTGTGGGGCATCACGGCACGGAATCAGGAACAGAATTTCGCCCTGAACATCTTGATGGACCCCGAGATCGATTTCGTCACCCTGCTTGGCATGGCCGGCACTGGCAAGACCTTGCTGACGCTGGCCTCGGCCTTGTGTCAGGTGCTCGAACACAAGATCTATCGGGAAATCATCATGACGCGCGTCACCGTGCCCGTGGGCGAGGACATCGGTTTTCTCCCCGGCACCGAAGAAGAGAAGATGACGCCGTGGATGGGCGCGCTGATGGACAATCTGGAGGTGCTGACCAAGACCGAATTCAAGGAAGACTGGGAACGCACCGCCACCCACGAGCTGCTCACCAACCGCATCAAGATCCGTTCCTTGAACTTCATGCGCGGGCGCACCTTCCTCAACAAGTTCCTGATCATCGACGAGGCACAGAACCTCACACCCAAGCAGATGAAGACCCTGATCACCCGCGCCGGTCCCGGCACCAAGGTGGTCTGTCTGGGCAACCTGTCGCAGATCGACACGCCGTATTTGAGCGAAACCACCTCGGGCCTGACCTATGTGGTGGACCGCTTCAAGACCTGGGAGCACAGCTCGCATGTGACGCTCACGCGCGGCGAACGTTCGCGCTTGGCCGATTATGCATCAGAGGTGTTGTAACGTCGCCTGTAGGCGCCATCTTTGAGATGGCGATCTGTCGCTGACACCGATCGCAAGCTGAAGCTTGCTCCTACGATCCCATTACGCGTCTTGCCGTTCCCCCGCCTCCTCGGGGCTGCGCGGCCAGGCGTTCAACACTGCCTTCACCAGCGTCGCCAGCGGCGATGGCGAAGAACACGCCCCAGAGCCTCCAGATACCACCGAAGATAAGCACCGCCGCCAGCCGTGGAAGATTGCGCGCCTGCAGAAACCGAACCGGACCTTGCAGCAGATCGGCGATGACCACGCTGGCCAACAACGGCGCCAGCATGCGGTCGAAGAAGATGACCAGCGCGAACCCGAGTACCAGCAGCACGACCAGAATCGCGGCCTGCGGATCGGCGAAGGTCCTCTGGTACCACGAGTTTACGAGATCGAGCGTGTGCTACTCGGAATTTTTCTGACAATATTCACGCGCGAAGCTCAGCAGTTCGTCCATCGCGCGCTGTTTGAATTTCTGTTTCTGATGCACGAAGGAAAAGGGACGCTCCAAGGGCGGATCAAGATCGAGCGCAACCAATCTATCCAACGCGATTTCCTTCCCCAGGGTGGTCTGCGACATGATGGTAATACCGATTCCGGCCTCAACCACGCCCTTGATCGACTCCGGGCTGCCCAGCTCCATGATGATGTTGAGCTCGCCCTCGTCATGGCCGTTGACCTTGAGATACTCGGCAATCACATCACGGGTGCCCGAGCCTTCTTCGCGCGAGATATAAGGATAGCCCAGGAGATCCGGGATGCGCACCTTGCCTTTGCTCGCCAGCGGGTGCCCGGGCGGGACGATGACCACCAGCTTGTCCATGCGGCACAATTCCACCGCCAGGTTCTTATTGGTCACCGGCGACTCTACCACGCCGAGATCGATCACATTGTTCTCCACCATGGAAACGATGCCGTCGGAGTTGGAGACCTTCAGCCGCAGCCCCACGTCGGGATACCGGCGTTTGAAATCCCCCAGCAGGGCCGGCAGCATGTATTCGGCGATCGTGGTGCTGGCGCCGATCAGCAAAACCCCGCTGATGTCGCCGGTGAGCTCGCGCACGGAGTTCTCCATCTCGTCATACAGATCGAAGATCCGCGTGGCATAGGTGTACACCCGCTCACCGGCGTCGGTCAGACTGATGCGGTTGTGTGTGCGATCGAATAAACGGGTGTTGAGTTGCTCTTCCAGCTGGCGCACTTGGAAGGTGACGGCGGGCTGGGTCATGTGCAAGGCCTCGGCGGCCTTGGTGAAGCTCAGCAGCTTGGCAACGGTGTGGAAAACCTTTAAGCGGCGATCGCTCATAAATAATTCTTTGCATGATCAAAGTTGATTTATGAAATCATAGCAACTCACCGGGACATTACAAAGGTGAAAAAAACCGAGCCTTCATTTGCCGCGTTGCGAAAAACGCCGGTTCAAAACCACCATGAAACTCAGGGCTGAATCATCAGCCCTGATGTTTGTAACGAAAGGCGTAATACATCACCGGGATCACCAGCAAGGTCAGCAGGGTCGAGACCAGGATGCCAAAGATCAAGGAGATGGCCAGGCCGTTGAAGATCGGGTCGTCGAGGATGAACAGGGCGCCGAGCATCGCGGCCACGCCGGTCAACACGATCGGCTTGGCGCGCACCGCCGCGGCATTGATGACCGCCTGCTCCAGCGCCATGCCCTCACGCTCCTGTTGCTGGATGAAATCCACCAGCAGGATGGAGTTGCGCACGATGATCCCGGCGAGCGCAATCATGCCGATCATCGAGGTGGCGGTGAAGTTCGCGCCCAGCAGGGCGTGACCGGGCATCACGCCGATGATGGTCAACGGGATCGGGATCATGATGATCAGCGGCACCAGGTAGGAGCGGAACTGCGCTACCACCAGCAGGTAGATCAGGATCAGCCCCACGCCGTAGGCAATGCCCATGTCGCGGAAGGTTTCGTAGGTGACCTGCCATTCGCCGTCCCACTTCACGCTGTACTGATAGGGATTCTCGGGCTGGGCGATGAAGCTCTGTTGCAGTGTGTGCCCGCCGTCGAAGACCTTCTCGCCGAGCTGGCCGACGATGTCGAACATGCCGTAGAGCGGGCTGTCGAGTTCGCCGGCGACATCGGCGGTGACGAACACCACCGGCATGAGATCCTTGTGATACACGGCGTAATCGCGCCGGTCTTCCACCACCTGCACCAGGTCGCGCAGCGGCAGCAGTTCGCCTTGCTGGTTTTTCACCTTCAACGCCAGGATGGCGGCGGTATCGGCCTTGTCCGCCACCGGAAACTCCAGGCGGATCGGCGTGGGATATTTCACCTGATCGCCGCGCAGATAACTGACATCGGCCCCGCGCAACACCATGGACACCGCGTTGACGATGGTCTGCTGGGAAACGCCGAGCAGCGCGGCCTTCTGCTGATCGACCTTGAGGATCAGCTGCGCGGCCGGCGCCTCGATGCTGTCGTCGACATCCACCACATCGGCGGTCTTGTCGAAGACTTCGCGCAGCTGCCGGGCGATCTGGATCTGACCGTCATAGTCCAGGCCATAGACCTCGGCCACCAGCGGCGATTGCACCGGCGGGCCGGGAGGCACCTCGACGATCTTCACGTTGGCGCCGAGACGGCGGCCGATCTCCTGCAACGGCGCGCGCACCGCCAGGGCGATCTCGTGGCTCTTGCGGTCGCGGTGTTTCTTGTCGGCGAGATTCACCTGCAGATCACCCATGTGCGGCGCGCTGCGCAGATAATACTGGCGCACCAGGCCGTTGAAATTGATCGGCGCGGCGGTGCCGGCGTAGGCCTGATAATCGGTGACCTCGGGCACGGTGGCGAGATACGCGCCCAGCTCGCGCAACACCCGCGCGGTGTGCTCCACCGGCGTGCCTTCGGGCATGTCGACCACGACCTGGAACTCGGATTTGTTATCAAACGGCAGCATCTTCATCACCACCAGCTTGACCAGCGCCAGCCCCACGGCGAGCAGGATCAACAGCAGGATGCCGCCGAAGAGCTTCCAGCGCTTATCGCGCCCGGCCGCGCCATGGAGAAACGGCGCCAGCAGTTTCTGGAACAGGCGCAGCAGCAGGCCGGCGTGCTCTTCCTCGCTCTGGCTGTGCGGCTCGTTGGGCATCAGCTTCAGGCTGAGCCACGGCGTGACGATGAAGGCCACCGCCAGCGAGATCAGCATGCCCATGCTGGCGTTGATCGGGATCGGGCTCATATACGGGCCCATCAAGCCGGTGACGAAGGCCATCGGCAGGAGCGCGGCGATGACGGTGAAGGTGGCGAGTATCGTCGGGCTGCCGACCTCGTCGACCGCGCGCGGGATCGCCTCGCGCAGATCCTTCGCGCCGAGCTGGATGTGGCGATGGATGTTCTCCACCACCACGATGGCATCATCGACCAGGATGCCGATGGAAAAGATCAGTGCGAACAGCGAGACGCGGTTGAGCGTAAAGCCCCAGGCCCAGGAGGCGAACAAGGTCATCGCCAGTGTGATCACCACCGCCGTGCCGACGATGAAGGCCTCGCGCTTGCCGAGGGTGAGGAACACCAGCAGCACCACCGAGGCGGTGGCGAATACGAGTTTGAGGATCAGCGTCATCGCCTTGTCGTTGGCGGTCGCGCCGTAATTGCGCGTGACGGTGACGTTCACCCCATCCGGGATGAAGGTGCCCTTGAGCTGCTCGACGCGCTGCAAGACCTGTTCGGCGATCTCCACCGCATTGGTGCCGGGCTGCTTGGCCACGGCGATGGTCGCCGCGGGCGAGTTTCCCGCGGTGACCATCGC
>CAZKZP010000010.1:58136-64601 GCA_964557295.1 uncultured Chromatiales bacterium
CGGGAAACTCGCCCGCGGCCGGGATGTGATTCTGCGCGGCGGCCGGGCCGCTGCCGGTCCACACATAGCGCTCCGGCTGATCCGCGCCATGGCGGATGGTGGCCACATCGCGCAGATACACCGGCGCGCCATTGTGCACTCCCACCACCAGACCGCTGATCTCGTCGGCGTCACTCAAGAAACTGCCGCCGCGCACCAGCACCTCCTGGTTATCGCGCACCAGCGCGCCGGCCTCGGCCGTGGTATTGCCCGCGACCAGCGCGGCGCGCAGGTCATCCGGCTGCACGCCATAGGCGGCCAGGCGCTGGGCATCGAGCAGCACGTGCACCACGCGCTCGGCCCCGCCGAGGGTGTAGATATCGCGCGTGCCCGGCACGCGTTTGAGCTCGGCCTCCATCGCATGGGCGACCTGCTGCAATTCGAACGCGCCGGTGTTCTCATCCTCCGACCACAGCGTCAACGCAACGATCGGCACATCATCGATCCCCTTCGGCTTGATGATGGGCCGGCCCACGCCGACACCGGCCGGCAGCCAGTCCTGATGCGAGTAGATGGCGTTATACAGGCGCACCAGCGACTGGGTGCGATCTTGCCCCACCGCGAAGCGCACGGTGATGTTCGAGAGCCCCGGCTGGCTCACCGAGTAGACATGCTCGACGCCCTCGATCTCCGAGAGCACCTGCTCGGCCGTGGTGCTGACCAGGCGTTCGACCTCCGCCACGGTCGCGCCCGGAAACGGCACGAAGACATTGGCGAAGGTCACATCGATCTGCGGCTCTTCCTCCTTGGGGGTGACCAGCACCGCAAACAGCCCCAGCAGCAGGCCGACCAGCGCCAGCAGCGGCGTGATCTCGGAGGTGAGAAAGGCGCGCGCCGTCGCACCGGAGATCCCCAAGCGCGCACTCATGGCTCAACCCCGGCGCGTTGTTGTTTCAACTTGATCGCCGCCTGCACCGGATCGAGCGCGACCACCTCGTCTTGCGACACGCCGGCCAGCACCTCGATCATCTCGCCCGGCAGACGCTTGCCCAGGCGCACCTGGCGGAATCGCACCTGCTCGCCCTCGATCACGTACAGCGCGGTGACCTCGCTGCGGTAGGCCACGGCCTGCACCGGCACCACCAGGCGCTGCTCCTTCCCCGTCACAAACGCTGCCTTCACCATCATGCCGGGATAGATGCCCGGCTGCCCGGCGGAGAGCTCCACCCGCACCTGGAAGGTGTGGCTGCGCTCATCGGCATAGGGATAGATGGTCAGCTTGGTGGCGGGGATCGCGGTGTGCGCCGCATCATCCAGCAGGATGCGCGCCTGGTTGTGTTGCCGGATCTGATCGATGGCCTGCTGCGGCACGCGCGTGGTGGCGCGCAGCTCCTTGAGCGAGAAGCCCGACATCAGCGGCTGGCCGACGCGCGCCACCTCGCCGACCTGCACATGGCGCTTGGTGACGATGCCGCTGTACGGGGCGCGGACCACGGTGTAGCCCTGCTGCTCCTCGAACTGCCGCAGCCGCGCCGCGGCCGCCTTCAGCCGCTCCTCGCTCGCCTTCAGCGCCGCCACCGCCTTATCGAGATCGGCCTTGGAAACCAGCTTACGCGCATACAGATCGTTGATGCGCTGATGATCCGCGCGCGCCTCCTCGGCCCGCGCCGTCTGTTCATGCACGGCGGATTGCGCCGCGCTGACCTCCGCCTTCTGTTGCTTGGCCTCAAAGCGCATGATCACGCTGCCCTGCGGCACGTAGTCTTCCACATCGTAATTGATCTCGACGATGCGCCCGGCGGTCTCGGCCGAGACCGTGGCCTGATGCACCGCCTCGATGGTCGCATCGTAGACCTGCTCCTTGGTCACCGTCTGGTATGCCACCTTGGCCGTCGCCAGCGGCGGTTCGACGGCATGCGCGACGCCGGCCAGCGCGGCAAACAGAACTGCGGCGATCCGTGGACAATGCTTCATATGATGATCCCCCTGTGATTCGGCCAAACGATAGCGCGTTGATCCTATCGTATATTAGTGTTTGCTTATATTCAAGTCGCGCAGCACGGCCTCGTGCCAGTCGCGGAAGCGCCGCGCCAGCGCCGGGTTCACCCGCGGTAAGAAGGTAGCGCACGCCTCGGGCGCGCGCCACTGCGCAGGCTGGCCCGCGAGCAGATAACAGGCCCCGCGCGCGGTCGCCTCCCGCACAGCGGGGCGCGCCACACTCAGCCCCGTCACATCCGCCAACCGTTGGCACAGGCCATCGAGCACGCTCAACCCGCCGGTCACCACGATCTGCTTGGGCGGCGCGGTATAGCGCGCCAGCTCCGCGAGGTTTTCCTGGATCAAGAACACGATGCTCTCGACCACGGCGACGATCTTTTCGTTGTCCGGCGCATCGCCGATGAACCGCGAGGCGAACTGCGGCCGCCAGAACGGCGCGCCCAGGCCCGAGACGCCATTCAAAAACAGCGGCGGATTGGCCGATGCAGACAACCAGTCGGGCAGCCGGGCGTGCAGGCTGCGCGCATCGATGCCCAAGGTGCGCGCGGCCCAATCCAAGGCGCTGCCGGCGCCGTTGATCGTCCCCTCCAGCGCATACAGCGTCTGCGTGGCGCTTTGCATCACCACGCTGCTCAGCAGCCCCGGCGTGGCGCCCGGATACGCCGGCACGATGCGCTGCACGAAGGCGCCGGTGCCGAGATTGACATACACCGTCGCCGGATCGGGCGCGCCGAAGGCAAACGAGGCGGCGGACTGATCGCCATTGAGCAGCCGCAAGGGGATATCGTGGTTGCCGGCGCGCAAGGTGCCATAGTGATGACAACTCGGCACCACCTCAGGCAAAGGCGCCAGCGGCACGCCGAACAGCGCGCCGAGCTCCTCATCCCAGGTCAGGGTCTGCACATTCAACAGCTGGGTGCGCGAGGCATTGGCGGGGTCGACCAGCAGGGGCCGTTCGCGCAACAGACGAAAGGCCAGGAAACTTGCCATCGACCCCCACGCCAAGGCACCGTCACCCATGGCCTGCTTAACCGCGGGAAGATGGTCCCAGCACCAGCGCAGTTTGCTCGCGCCGTAATGGGCGGTGAGAAACAACCCGGTCTTCTCATGCACCCATGGCGCGCGATCCGCGAACTGCTGCAGCCACGCGGCCATGCGCCGGTCCTGCCAGCTGATGACGGGCGAGAGCGCCGCCCCGCTGGCGCGGTGCCAGCACACCACGTTGGAGCGCTGCGTCACCAGCGCCGCCGATTGCACATCCGCCTGACGATCGCCCAATCGCGCCACGGCCTGCGCAATCGCCGTGGCCACCGACGCCACCAGCGCCTCGGCATCGTATTCCACCCAGTCCGCCTGCGGGGTGTGCGCGCGGATCTCCGCCACCGCCTCGGCCACGGGCGCGCCGCCCTGCTCGAACACGATGGCGCGGCTGGCATGGCCGCCTTGATCGATCACCAGATAGAGAGGGGTTGTCATGTCTGAATTTATCGCGCATATCGCTCATGATAGCCAGGGGATTTTTGCGGCCCTGGGCCGGACCGGCAAGTGCTACAATTGCTGATATCGACGTTGCTCACACCATTGCCGAGGAGGTCACGATGAGCCGGCTATTGTTCTCCCTGATGATCGCGCTGCTCCTGCTGGGCTGCGCGCCGCGCGCCCTGCAAGTCCAGGTCGACGCCATCTCCAACCCGGCGATCACCGAGCCTGGTAAACGCTATCTGCTCAAGAGCGGCATCGCCAACATCCATGAAAACGATCTCTACTTCCAGGAGATCAGCCGCGTCATCCACCGCAGCCTGCAACAAAGCGGCTTCAGCCCCGCCGGCACGCCGGAGGACGCCGACCTCGTCATCCTGTTGAATTACGGCATCGGCGACGGCAAGACCATGCGCTACACCTACAGCACCCCGATTTATGATTTCGTCGGCGGCGATACCTACACCGTTCAAGAGACCACCAAGGACAGCACCGGCAAGGAAACCACCACCACGAGCCGCATCTACGTGCCCCTCAGCACGCGCGTGGTCGGCCGCGACATCCGTGAAGCCAGCTACACCACCTACACCTCCCACCTGCTGCTGGAAGCGCGCGATCCAAAAGCCGATAAAACCGCCCCGGCGCTGTGGCGCGCAACCGCGGAAGTCACCGGCCCCGACAACGACCTGCGCGGCTTGATCCCCGTGCTCGCCGCCGCCCTGCAACCCTACCTCGGCGGCAACACCGGTCGCGTGATCACCCTCAAGCTCCAGCCCGACGATCCGCAGGTACAACAGTTGATGCAATAAAGCCGACACGGAATCTGTTCCCGGCACAGCCCCATATGCCGGCCCTGCCGGCGCTTATATCGACGGTGTTTTGGTCACGGCGGGGTGAGCAGCAGCGCGCGGGTATCGGCCACGGCTTTGCGTGAAGGCAGGCTGGCTTCAAGCCGGCGCATCACCTTCTCCGCCGTCGCCCGGTAGGCGGTGAGCTTGCCGCCGTAGATGCTCAGCAGCCGGGGCTTTTGGTGACGATCGAGCTGCAGGATGGTTTCACGGGAACGGCCGAAGGCTGCACCACTCGCCGCTGGCAGCACCCGCAATCCGGCAAACTTCGCGAGGACCTTGGCGTTGCGCAAGTGCGCGAAATACTGCCCAGCGGTCTCCAGCAAATACCGTTCTTCTTCCACCGCAGGCGCCACCTGCGCCGGATCACCCTCGAAGACCTTCTCCGTGGTGCCCAGCAAAACCTGATCGTGCCAGGGCATGGTGAAGACCGCGCGCCGGTCGCGCGGGGCCTCCAGATAATAGATCCCCCGGGCGAGGCGGCCTTCGAGCACCAGATGGCTGCCTTGCACCAGGTCCACCGCCACGGCGGTCGGTGTCGGCGTGATCTGCTGCAAGACATGATTGACCCACGGCCCGCTGGCGTTGACCAGGGTCCGCGCCTGCAGGCGATGTTCGACGCCCTGCTGGCGCAGATGCACCTCGCAGCCTTCAGCGTTCAACCGCGCGCCGACAAACTCCGCCGGCATGAACAGCTCGGCCCCCAATGACTGCGCCGAGCGCATCACCGCCTGGGTCAGCAACACGTCATCGGTCTGACCGTCCCAATATTGGAAGACGGACTGCAAGCCCGCTGTCGTCAAGCCGTCCAATCCATCCCACTCCCGCCGCGGCACCCGGCGAAAACTCGCGCCACTCTGGAATCCGGCCAGTGTCGCATACAGGCTCAATCCCGCCGTGATCTGCCAGGGGCGGCGCGTGGTCTCGTGATAGATCGGGATGTGAAACGGCACCAGGCGCACCAGCTCCGGTGCCAGTTTGAGTAGCAGCGTGCGTTCGTTGAGGCATTCGCGCACCACGCCCAGCTGTGCGCTTTCCAGATAGCGCAGGCCGCCATGGATCAGTTTACTGGAGCGGCTGGAGGTGCCCCACGCCAGCTCACGCTGTTCGATCAGCGCCACGGAATGCCCCCGCGCGGCGGCCGCCTGGGCCACGCCCACGCCGTGGATGCCGCCGCCGATGACGATCACATCATAGCTGCGCATACGTGGCTCGCTTGCGCGCCAGCGCGGGATCGCGGTACATCTCGGCCACCGCCTTGGTCTCGATGATATCCGCGCCGCGCTGCGCCAGGCGCAAGGCCAGCGCGGGATCGGTGACATCGAAGATCACCCATTGCCACGGCCCCGGCCAGAATCGCTCCAGGTCGGCGGGAATCTCCTCGACATCGCCAAAGAGATATTCCGGGCGCAAGGCCTCGGCCTGTTGCCGCGTCGCCTCATCGAAGTGCTCGATCACCCAGCCGATGCACGGCACGCCGCTCGCACGCGCGCGTTCGAGGATCTCCACGTCATACGAAATCACCACCGCCTGGTCCAGATGCGGCTGGAGCACCGCGTGCACCGCCTCCCACACCTGCGCATGGCCGAAGTGTTGCAGGCTCTTGCGTTTGATCTCGACGAACATCTTCGCCTGCGGCCATTGCGCGATCAGCGCGACCATGGCGTCCAGGCGCGGGATCTTCTCCCCGCGATACCTTGCACCGAACTGGTCCGCCTGCGCGGCATCGATGCGCGCGAGTTCATCGGCCGTGAGATCGAAGATCCGCCCCTCCCGGCCGGTGGTGCGATCAAGCTCGCGGTCGTGAAAGACCATCGGCACACCATCGCGGCTCAGGTGCACATCGAATTCGACCGCGGGGCAGCCCAGCTCCAGCGCCGCGCGGATGGCGCTCAGGGTGTTTTCCGGATACGCCAGCATATAGCCGCGGTGCGCAACCAACTCGGGGATCATCATAAGGAACGCTCGCTTCTCGGATGTCAGATATCACTATGATCGGCAGGGAGACGGGAGATATGAAGTGGCCCGCCGCTGAACCCGCTCAACAGTATGCGATTCATGATATAAGATTAGGTATATTTCGAGTAATACCATGACAGGATGGAGCGCATGCCCCAGGTCAAACAAGTTTCCGCCGGCATCGTCGTCGTCAAACGGGGCA